>NZ_BMFT01000001.1:616407-924610 GCF_014639155.1 Paenibacillus segetis | reverse complement strand
CATCGATTTTGCTCTAGCGGTTAACCAAATATCTCTAACGCTTTGTCTAATAATACCTTCTTCACTGTCTGGAGCCGGATCCCAACCTAGGAACTCCGTGAAGTCACCTTGTGAAGCCCAGGTTACTTCCATTTGCGAACGGTTAATAAAGTCAACCTGGTCAGCAGGAAGAGTTGACAAGAAGTTCTTCTTCGTATTATCCAAGAACACCGTGTCACCTACCCAAGTCAAGTCACCGGCTTTACCGCTAATTTCAGCTAGGGCATCTGGATCATTTAGATATTTATCTTTATTGAATTTAGGTGTAACTCCATCTGCTTCAAATCCATCCCAATAACCATCTGGTCCTGGAGGGCCCCAGTTCAATACCATATTACCTTCTGGTCCTGTCATCCAATCAAGCATAGCGAACACAGCTTCCGGATTTTTAGCATTTTTAGTTATTGTTGCAACGTTCCAACCCAATTGATTCCACGTTCCTGGAGTAATCTTACTTGGGTCCAAGCCTTCTTTGTAAATTGGTTTAATAAACATATAACCAGCTTCTGGATCTGCCTTTTTCAACTCTTCATCAGCGGTAGCAAGCAGCTTCATTGGATCGAATGTCGCAATAACAGCAAACTTACCATTCAACGCTTTTTCTCTAATTTGGTCTTCCGTTTGTGTATTTGCATCCTGCGTCATTAACTTCTCACGCATTAATTTAGCACCATATACAACGGATTCACGGAATCCTTCATCTTTATAGATCGAATCCATTTTGTCGCCATTAGGAACGGCATAAATTCTAGTATACGATAGGTTATTCTCTTTGAAAGAGGAGAACAACTGGTCAATACCGTTACCATCTTTAGCAATACCCGTCTCGAACGGAGTTACGTCAGGGTACTTCGCCTTAACAGCTTGTAAATATGCATACAAATCATCAGTAGTTTCTAGTTTAGGAGACCCTAGTTCTTTGTAAATCTTCTTATTGATTGCATAACCGGCATTTCCGTTAGGTTGAGTTGTATAATAGTTTGGCAATTGATATATCTTTCCATCAGGAGAACGAAGCATATTTAAATGCTGCTCTGTTAAAGACTTTTTAAAGTTTGGATATTTGTCAATATACTCATCTAATGGAACTAGCATATCCGCTTGACGAAGACGTTCTACGTCAGCACCCTTTTCAGTCCATACAATATCCGGCAGCTCGTTACCAACGATCATGGTTTGCAGCTTTTGAGCATTATTGCCCCCAGAGCTAATTCCAGTGACATTGATCTTCAGATTGTCTAAGATCCACTTCGAAGCAGCATCGGCACCCCATTTCGGCATTTGATACCAGCCGTAGTTACCGTAAAAAGATACTTCAAGCGGTTCCTTCCCTAGTTCATACAATACAGGCGCAGGAGCTTCAGTAGCAGTGTTAGCCGCATTTCCTCCTTGATTCTCCGGTGTATCCGTTGCAGCTGGTGCGCTGGAATTGTTTTTGCCACCACAGCCCGCCATCAGTGTCAACACCATCAAGATGGACAACATACTGAGAAGCATTTTTCTCTTGTTCTTCACTGAATTTTCCCCTTTCAAATTTTAATCTATGTTCAAAGCAATATGCTCTAAACCCAAAACTCGTTCTATCATACTACTCTTTCAGTGATCCCACTAATACACCTTTAACAAAAAACCGCTGTAGGAATGGATACACACATATGATCGGGATGGTTGCAACCATGACCGTAGCCATCGTCAATGACTTCGACGTTATTTTCTTGGCTGCATTAATATGTGCAATGGAACTTGCATCTACATTAGCCAACTGTTCTGATGCAATATTGGAGAATAGGATCTGTCTCAAAATCGTCTGAATTGGCATTAACTCTTCTTTCGTAATGTAGATACTCGCTACGAACCATTCATTCCAGTGATTTACAGCTGTGAACAATGATAACGTTGCAATGACAGGACCGGACAATGGGACAATGATACGGAAGAAAATCCCCCAGTTACCACTACCATCAATCTTTGCTGATTCCTCCAAGCCCTGCGGAAGACCTTGAAAGAAGGTACGGAATATGATCATATTCCAAACACCTACAAGTGCAGGAATAATGAACACCCAAAATGAATTAAAGAGACCTAAATTTCTAAGGAGCATGTATGACGGAATAAGTCCGCCTCCGAAATACATGGTAATGATACACATAATCATGTAATATTTGCGTCCCATCAGCTCACGCTTTGACATCCCATAAGCAAAGATCGAAGTAGCGAATATCGAAGATACAGTACCAATCACCGTTCTTAGAATAGCAATGACGAAACCATTCATTAGACGAGAATCTTCGAATACAACCTTATAATTCTCAAGCGTAAACTGTCGGGGCCAGAAGGTCACTCCACCTTTGGAAGTATCCATCCCTTCATTAAAGGAAATAACAAGTGAATTCCAAAATGGATAGAAAGCTGAAAATGCTAGTAAGGTCAAGAATATATAGATAAACACTATAAATATGCGGTCCCCTATATTACTTCGTATCATCGTTCAGTCCTCCTAATCGAGTAATTCATTACCATAAGCTGCTACCAGCTTTTCTGGAAACGAAATTGGCAAAAGTAAGTAAGCTTACGCTGACAACGGCCTTAAATAATCCGATAGCAGTCGCATAGGAGTACCTGAAGTTATCTATACCAACACGCACAACGTATACATCAACTGAATCTGATACTTCCCTTAGAGCTGGATTGGAAGCTAGAATCAAAATATCTTCGAATCCTGCATTCACCAGATTACCGATAGCCAGAATCATGAAGATGATTACAACCGGAATAATTGAAGGCAATGTAATCAAGTATACCTGCTTGAAGCGACTTGCACCGTCCATCGCAGCAGCCTCGTATAAGTGAGGATCTACTCCAGCGATAGCGGCTAAGTATACAATCGAAGCAAAACCAATTTCTTTCCATACATTGGTTGTAACTAGAATACCCCAGAAATATTCCGACAAAGATAGGAAGTTAATCGGTTCATTAATGATGTGTAATTTCTCAAGCAACATATTAATACTGCCATTATCTACGGATAGCATCGAAGTTACCATCGAGCCGATAACAACCCAAGATAAAAAGTGTGGCAAGTAAGTAACTGTCTGAATAACACGTTTAAAAACCATTTTACGAACTTCGTTCAGCATTAACGCCAGCAGAATCGGTGCTGGGAATCCAAAAATGAACTTTAGCAAACTGATAACAATCGTATTTTTCATAACCACTGGGAACTCAGGAGAATTAAAGAAATAAGTAAAGTGCTTTAACCCAACCCAGTTACTACTTATAAAGCTTGAACCTAACTTATAATCTTGGAATGCGATAAGAATTCCGTACATGGGGATATAGGAAAATATAAAGATAAATACGAGTGCGGGAATTACCATAAGTTGTAAATCTATTTGTTTAAAAAAGCGTCTTATTCCGCTTGTTCGTTGCTTGTCGAGATTCAGTTCGGATCTCTTGTCTGGTGCGACACTTGCGTTCGCCATTTACGAATCCCTCCTACAAATCTTGATTGCCATAAATAAAAGTGCCGTTCCCCTTAGTGATAACATCTCTGACAAGTATGGATAATTCAAGCCTTATCTCTTTATGTTGGCTTACTACTCTTTCTCCCCCTCCATTGAATTACAGTTTCTTCTATTCCTTAACTTGTCGTATTACCGCGATCATGTTACCGATACGACCTTGGCTTATTTATTTCAATCTTAATATCAAAGCGCTTTCAAAGGTATATGACAAAACAACGATTATTGATACTTTGACACGTTCTTGTATTAGCCCCTATTAATTGGGCTGTAAATAATAAATAAGACACCTGCAAAGTTATCGTCTGCACGTGCCTTATTTATACTTTTCACTATTCTTGTTGGACAGCATGGATGGTTTTGACTGCCTGATCACGTTTGACAGCCTTTAAATTATTCCTTACAGGTCCAACAATGAACTTACCAAATGGCAGCTTGTTCAAATATTTCGTTGTGATCCACGCTGCACCCAAACAAGTGATATAAATCAGTGGCAACGTAATATATTGATTCATACTAGTCGCAATCGGAAGATATAGAATAACAAAGATTCTCATAATGACGCTATGTGTTAAATAAATTCCAAACGAGTGGTCCGAGATAGAAACCATAAAATCCGGAACCTTTGTTATTTTATTGGATATATAAAAAATAAGAAAAATCATGGCGGGGGTAAAAAATAAGTATCCAACACCTTTTGAACTAGAAACATTGGAAATGTCCAGGAATTTCAAAGCTAATATCGGGATTAAGGTAATTATCGGCAATGCCAACACGATCCCTTTATGTCGATTTAGGATGGCAACGAATTGATCGTAATACTTACCGCAGTAATACCCTACCGCGAAATAAAAAGCCCACCCAATAAAGGGTAACCAACTAGCATAATACCAAATATACTCTGCTGTGTTTACATTTGCGAAACCAAACGGCTTTACAAAGTTAAAGAAACCAAGATAGATAAGGTTAATGGCAAAAGAGACAGGGAGTACCACCTTGGCAGACCAGTTCTTTAATTTGTTATGTAACAGGTAATGAATCAATATAAATTGAATGATAATGATAATAAAATAGCCATTATAATCAGCCATGAATACATTTCTTAAGATTTCAATTAAGATATTATACATCGTATACGGTTCATTGTTTTCCTGTACCTTGTAGATTGAGCCAATGATCCCCATCGCAATATAGGGTGGAATTAATGTTTTGATTCGCTTCCAAATGAAATGATCGGGCAAGTCTTCTTTATAATTTTTGGCAATGAGAAATTCAGTAATAAAAATAAATATCGGGGTGCCTACATTGAAGATGAGTTTCAACCCATTCAATACAGCAGTCGGCTCATGAATTCTACTTGTGAATATTAAGGCATGAACCATCACAACAAATAGACAGCCAACGCAACGTAACAAGAGTATCTCAACAGATATCTTTTTTGCCATTCAAGTACCACCATCCTTTTTAAAGTTATTCGAATCGAATAATATTATATACAAAAATATTCAATTTGACTAATTCATCATCATATTTTTGGACAAAATACAACCATAAACAAAAGGATCCGTAGCCAATAGGCCACGAATCCCTTTGTTTAGCTTACCTCAAAACACCTTCTTCTGCTGCCGATCATCCTTCAAGATCTCCACCGCTTCGCGGAAGCGCAGCGAGTGGATGATTTCCCGTTCCCTCAGGAATTTCAAACTGTCCTGCAAATCAACGTCATCGGTCATGTCGATGAGCCACTGGTATGTAGCCCGGGCTTTCTCTTCCGCGGCGATATCTTCATAGAGATCGGCGATAGGGTCACCTTTAGCCTGAATATAGGCTGCTGTGAAGGGTACCCCGCCGGCGTTCTCATAGAAGATCGCCCGATCATGGGCGACATAATGCGGTGCCAGACCCGCCGCCTTCAGCTCCTCCACCGTTGCGTCTTTGGTCAGCTTATATACCATCGTGGCGATCATCTCTAAGTGGGCAAATTCTTCTGTGCCAATATCGTTAAGTAATCCAATAACTTTGTCAGGAATGGTATACCGCTGATTCAAATACCGTAAAGCCGCAGCTAACTCTCCGTCAGCACCGCCATACTGCTCAAGCAATAGTTTTGCCATTCCGATATCACATTTACCCACGCGAACAGGATATTGTAGTTTCTTCTCATAGACCCACATTACTTGGTGTTACCCTCCTTTGGCTTGCCTCCAAATGGTAAAACAACTTTACACCTGCCAAGGCCATGGGACCTTCGACCATTCCCACGGAAATTTCGAGTATGCACGGCCGAAGTTCTGCAAGGGGCCATATAGCTGCTGGAATTGGTTAGCAAGTCCGGTCCGTTCACAAGTCAACTGATTAAATTGTTCAATAGCTTGTAAATCATCCGGGTGAGTGTCGAGATAAAGATTCAATTCAACTAAGACAAAATCAAGCGCCTGCAGCTTTTCCAACATTTCATAGAACTCTGGTTCACATTGCGATTTCGATGTCATTTCATCACCGTCCTTTTCCCCATCTGGATTCATAGGGACTATACAGAGCGGGCCATAACGTGCCAAATCTTAGGGCTTCCTGTGGGCTAAACTGCGGTAAATTGGGAGGTTGAAAGCACATAAATAACTGCGGAGGTGTGCTGTAAGTCTTGCACAGTATCGGTGGGCAGGGGTCGAACGGGCCAACAAACGGGGCCCATGTTTGCTCTTGGGGATAACTCAAACCAAGCTCCTCCTTTTATCAAAAGACAATTTCCTCATCATTAACATATGATGTTCGCCCAGAAAATGAACCTAAAATATGGGCAAAAAAGAAAACGACAAGATATCTCTGGCCTGAGATTTCTTATCGTTTGTATTTTTGAAAATTTGTTGCAACTAGCTTTATTGAATATCTCACACCATAATCACGTATTTTTTGCAGGTTAGTATTAATTCTTCTTCGCATAAACGTATTAAAAATCCACATTTTGAACTTCAATCTGTTATTCGAGTACTGTTGGAATAACTCGTCCGGAGAATTATAGGTTCCTAAATGATCTATTACCGAGGCGAACTGGATATAGGTAGACTTTCCGTAAAAGCACGTATTGAATCCATCGCTTTTCTTTACGGAAACACCATAACCGAGTAATTTATCCCCTTGATCACTGAGATGACTCTTCGTTTGTGAGAGCAATTGATCGTCAACAATCACTCCCTCCAGAGCAAGCCATTCTTGATTATAAAACACTTCAGTATAGGCATGGATAATTTTTTTGGGTGCCAGCCTATATGTGACTCCAGTCAAAGCACCCTTTTGCATCGTCTTATCAATCGTGAATCCTTGAATCCTACAAGGTACCCCAACACCTCTAAGCAAGATGTTCTTCGTATTGCATTGGCCTAAGCCATCCCCCAGTATTTCACTTGCAGTCAGCGCATCTCCCCGATTATAGCCGAATTTGATCTCATTTCTGACAAAATTATAGACTTCTGAAATAAGCTCTTGAGAGGATTCAATCTGCCTCCATTGACGCGAATCAATCAAATCTTCAATCACTGATTGTTTATAATCTAACAATTGAGTTTCACATAAATATGACTTCATGTTCTCGCCCCCTTCAGCTACAGTTTAATGCTGTCCTGGAGGGATGACTTTCAAATTTATGCTATCTTTTTTTATTTGTGTTAACGACATGCCCAACGTTTTTTTGGCTACGGAAGCTAAATGCGCGGAATGACTGAAGCCGGCTTCATGCGCGGCGCTGGTTAAGGAGTACCCTTCATTCATCAGGATAAAGGCTCTTTTCAATTTATGTAAAATGATATAACTACTATAAGCAACGCCATACTTTTCAGAGAATAACCTTGAGAAATGACTAGGAGAATAATTCAGAAGGGAAGCCATCTCGGTCTGTGTATAAAACTTACCCGAGCGTCGCATGGCAGTTATAACTTCCTCCATCTGCTCATTTTGTTCTAGATCTACGTACTGTATCTTATTTTTCTCAACTAGTCCTTGAATCACTTCATACAATTGATCGCAAGATCCAATATTATAGTCCTTCCAGAGGTGATCTATACAAACATAAGGCTGTTGTAATAACAATTCAGCATAGATAGATGAATATAAAGCGGAACTAGGGTCAACAAGCACATTATGAGTAGCTGTCCCTAAGGTGTTCACCTTGTGCAGGACATTCGTGTCGATAATTACAAACTGCGTTTGGAACATCATATTCCCAATTGTTATCTCGATAGGTTGCATTACCGCATATATGATTTGCAGCATATGGTGACGGTGCATTTCGGCATCCAATGAATCTATGGAGAAGAGAACGGCTTCTTCTCTAAATAATAGATTAAGCATTGCTAATCTCCTTCACTAAACCTGTGGTTAAAAAATAATGACCCGCAAAAGTTACTTTTCACAAAGTATCCTTTTTGCAGGTCACGGTAATCTACCCTGTTGGAATAGATATTAACTACTTATATCATAGCTTTATGTTTCCGATGGATCGGTCGTTTCAGATTCTTTCATTTTGCGTTTGGTGATTTTCACGCGTGTAATACGCAATCGCGCAGATTCAGCAACTTCAAACAAGGTACCTTCGAACTCTTTCTTTCTACCTTTCACTGGAGCCCCCTCCAGCTCTTTGAACAGCCAGCCACCGATAGAATCCACTTCATCATCTTCAATTGCAATACCTATTAAATCATTAACCTCTTCAATCAACAACCGACCATCCACGGAATAAACACCTTCCGCAAGCTTTTCTATTTCAAGACGTTCGTCCTCAAATTCATCATGCAAATCGCCTACAATTTCTTCAATAATTTCCTCAGCCGTCAGCAGGCCTGCAGTTCCACCGTATTCGTCAACTACCAGCGTCATTTGTGAATGTTTCTTCTGCATCTTTCGCAGAACTTGGCTAACTTCCATCGACTCCGGAACATTAAGAATAGGTCGTACCATTTGTGTTAAATCAAGTGGTTTACCTGGTTCAGGTAACAAAAGGTCTGTAATATGTACAAAACCAATGATCTGGTCCTTATCCTCCACTGCAACCGGATAACGTGAATGTTTGCTTTCACTTACAATCTTCATGTTCTCTTCCCATGATAAATGTGTGTATAAGCAGTCCATATCGGTACGAGGAAGCATAACTTCTCTTGCTAGCATATCTGAGAAATCAAACAAATTATCCATCAGTTTCATTTCATCTTTATCAATGACACCACTCTTGGCGCTTTGATTCATCAAAATACGAATCTCTTCCTCTGAATGGGCTGCCTCCCCTTCACCAGCTGGCTTAATACCAACCAACCGAAGCATTCCATTTGCTGCTGTATTTAATAACCAAATTACAGGAAGAAAAATTCTATAGAAGTATAGAAGTGGTGCTGACAACCATAAAGATGCTTCCTCGGATTTCTGAATCGCGAGTGACTTTGGTGCCAGCTCTCCAATAACAATATGCAAAAATGTAATAATTGCAAATCCGACCGCAACCGATACCGTTGAAATCAATGTCGCATCAGTGATGCCCATTTTGTACATTAAGGGTTTAATCAAGAGCTCTGAAATGGCCGGTTCCCCTACCCATCCAAGTCCAAGGGAAGCGAGTGTAATCCCCAATTGAGTAGCTGACAGATAAGCATCCAATTTCTTATTGACTTTAAGTGCATATGAAGCACGTCGGTTCCCTTCACTAACAAGTTGCGTCAGCCTTGACTGACGCACCTTAACGAGTGAAAATTCAGCAGCTACGAAGAATCCATTTAATAATACAAGTACAAAGACAAACAATAAATTTAACATAAGTTTACTAAATTCTATATGTCCGTCGGGCATGATGCACTCCTCTTTCCTATAAATTAATGGCTTTGCGGGATTTAAAATCAATATCCTTATAGTACATATCAGCTACAAGTAAATTAGGTCCGCAGCAGCCAACGCTATCACAATGACAGTTCACCTTTTGATTCAAGGGATGTCCATTTAGCCATTGTCCAAAAATATCGTCCAATCTTCCATTATTTATATTACCAAAAGCCGGGATTGTAGCAAAGTCCGTTACATAGACGTCTCCGGTAAACATATTGACATTTACCCGATTTCTGCCATCGGGATCGTTGCGTACCGTAACATTTGGTTCATGACGAAGACGGCGTAGCAACTTTGCGTCCTCCTCATTACTATTACACGCAAAGAACGGAAGCGTTCCAAACAACATCCATAAATCCTGATTTCTATTATCCAGCAACGAATGGATTGCCATCCGCATATTTTCGAGGGAAAGTACAGGTAATCCTTCTGCGAAATCAGCCGCATACATAGGGTGAACCTCATGCCTTTGGCAACCCATATCCACGATTAATTGATGAATCTCAGGTAATTTGTCATAAGTACGGTAATTAATCATCGTTTCCGCTGAGATGAACATGCCCGCTTCGCTAAGTCGCTTCGTATTCTCAATCATTTTATGATACATCTTGTAGGCCACTTCAGGCTTAACAGAGTGTCCACTACGTGCAAATCCGACTTCGTGAAAATCTGTCTCATCCCTGTAGTTAAACGATATATGCATAACATCTAAATAAGGTAACAACTTCTCATAGCGTTCATAATCCAGTGTTAAGTTAGAATTAATTTGCGAGCGAATCCCTCGCTCTTTGGCATACTGTAGCAGAGGAATAATTTTCTCATCCACTGTTTGACGTCTAAATGTCGGTTCCCCGCCTGTAATACTAATCGTACGAAGATTCTCTACTTCATCCAGTGACTTCAACATGAGAGAGAGTGGAATTTGCTCCGGCTCCTTCATGACTAGGCTATCACCAACAGCGCAATGTTCACAGCGCATATTGCATAAATTAGTGACCGTCATTTCTACGCTCGTCAGGACGTGACGACCAAATTCGCGTAGTGAACCGATCGGGTCCCACGGATCATTGCTCGGACTGATGGCAGCCATCTTATGTGTATTGTTGTACATTATCTTCATTATTTACTCACCTTATCTATTTAAATAATCTGGCGTGTTGTCAAACCATCAAGGAATGGGTTCAACAATCTTACGCCCCTTTTACCCCCATATTGTCAACTTCAGTAATTACAACGGATAATTGATTAGAGAGATCCACTTCGTAAGGAGACTTTATATCCATACCGAATTCATCAGTCAATATGCGAATGACCGGACGATGCGGAATGAGTCCATGAATTTGGGAGACAACTCCCCGCTCTCCCGTACTAAGCTTCACCATCATCCCTAGCGGATAGATCGCAACTCGGTCCCGGAATACTTCCAGCTTCGATTTCTCGTACCATGTATCACAACCTGTGTAGAGCACTTCTAAAGCTTGATGTGGGAGCATCGCCGAGCGATATACACGGTGGGTTGTCATCGCATCAAAAGCATCTGCAATCGCTATCCAACGGGCAAATTCGTGGATTTCATCTTTTTTAATTCCCCGAGGATAACCACTACCATCTATTCGTTCGTGGTGCTGATAGGCACAATGCGCGGAGACCAATGGTATTCCTGGTTCATCCTTGAGTATCTTGAACCCAATCTCCGTATGGGTCTTCATCTGCATAAATTCTTCATCTGTTAATTTTCCTGGCTTATTAAGGACTTCTAGTGGCACTTTGGTCTTACCGATATCGTGCAACATGGCGCCCATACCCAGCATAGTTAGCTCATCCTTGCTGTATCCATGGATTTGCCCCAAAAGAATGGTATAAATACACACATTCAATGAATGACGGTATAGGTACTGATCCATGCTATTAATATTCATGAGCATAATCATCGCGTCTTCTCTTGAACCAAGGTCATCCATAATTGAATCCACTAGATTCGAGAATACTTTTCCCAAATATGGATAGACTAGACCTTTCGCTGCAGGTTTCATCAATTGACGATAATTAGTACGGATCTCAATGAGTGCTCGCTGACGTGTCTCTTCAGTGATCATGTCCTCAATCACAATATCATCTGTACGAGGATCAGACACATAAACAAAATCCAGACCATGAGACTTCAAACGACGAATAATGGGGTCGCTCAATTCCGCGTTCTCCGATAGTAAGACAATACCTTCTTCATTATATAGCTTCTTGCCAAGCTTCATTCCTGGTAGCAAGGAGTTGACAGATACTAACCGCATAAATCCACTACTCCATCTCTGATAAGAATAAAAACAATGACCACGAACATAAATCTCAATTGAATCTTAAAACAAAAGTTATCTTATATATCGGGAATAATACAACTATATTTTAACCATTTAGCTTGGTCTCCATCTAGATAGATAACAGTCTGATACCGCTCCAGGTGTCTGTAGCTCCATTCTGAGCAGATCACGCAAGAAATCAGGTAACATAAACTGTTTATGATTACCATTCTTTAGTCGTTCATATCCAATACCAAATGAGAACATATCCAGTGTTCCCACATCATAAACTTTCTCAGGTAAAATAGGTACTCCGTGTACACTTGCTTGAAGGATTCTATTATATGGTAAACGATCTAAATCGTATATAATTTCCATGCCGTCCACGCAAATCCCACCAAGAACTTTTCCGCGAAATCCAAATCCATAAATGACTCGTTCATTAAATTCTTGAAGTAGTGATTGCTCCAAGGTATACAGAATATCTTCGCCTGTAAGGCTCATCCGGCAAGGGTTAATTGGCGATGGGCACCGCTCATGTAACATTCCCTCACTAATCTCTCCCGCTGGAAGATCAGCTAATAATTGACCACTATTCACAATCGAAATCTCACTATGGGTATATCTACGGACCGCCTGGGCAAGCAAATTACCAAAAGGTGACTCCACATTATATTCAATAGGTAGCGTTCGATCTGTAACCGCGACAGTACGCTGCATCCGTTCCTCGGCTTGTTTCTTGTGAATAGAAATCGCTCGTAGAATGATACCATCTTCTGCTCCCTCTTCTACGGGAATACAATTCCCCTCTGTCACAACGAATCTTCCTTGTTCGTAATCTCGCTTGAACACGACTCTCCCGAGATAACGTCCAAATTTACCAGCTGCTGTAATCGCAGTTCTACCGATAAATAACGGCTCTTCAAGTAAATGATGCGTGTGTCCTCCGATAATTAGATCAATACCTGATACCTCTTCAGCAAGTTCTTTATCAAAAGGAAGGCCCATATGTGACATCACAATAATCAGATCAACCCTAGAACGTAGCCGTTCTACTGAATTCATAATTGTAAGCTTCGGATCTAACGCCTCTAGACCCAGTAATTCATAGAACTCCGCGTATGCCACCGTTGCCCCAACTAATCCAATCGTGATATTCCCTTTTT
Source organism: Paenibacillus segetis (assembly GCF_014639155.1). Classification (NCBI taxonomy): domain Bacteria; kingdom Bacillati; phylum Bacillota; class Bacilli; order Caryophanales; family Paenibacillaceae; genus Paenibacillus; species Paenibacillus segetis. The sequence continues at coordinate 911,728 of NZ_BMFT01000001.1, read as the reverse complement.
GGACGATCAAATCCTCCATCATCCAACTTGGAGGTTGTTCTTTGCCTAACTCTCGAATGTTACCGCATACGACAGGGCAAATTAATCCAGCATAAGCTTGATTTAATAACTCTGGAGTAAAGGTTAGCCCTTCATTATTACCAATCGTGATGGCATCATATCTCATTAGATTTAGAATATCTACATTGGCTTGTCCCATCGTCCCTTCAGTTTCCGGTGCTGCTCGATCCATATGATCCCCAATATCAAGTAGGAGTGTAGATGTAGCATCTTTACAGGCCGCTCTTTGTTCCTCCACCATGGCGGAAATACGTCCCATGACATCGAAATGGCTGTGTAAATCATTTGTATAAAGTATGGTTAATTCATCCTGGTCCGCATCCTGCAACATTGCATTCCCCCCTTGGTTTGCCTTTGTATATCCGGCCCAGTCCCTATCCATTTCCATTCAATATTCTAACAATATTATATACCTCATTTTTAATCATTGTCTCCCTATATATGATATATTATAGTGGCTGACAAACCATTCGAGATGAATATAAATAGAAATTACTTTCTCACTCTTTGAGTTCCCACTTGGAAAAAAGAAATATGGGAAGATGGGATGCATTGTCAATCCATAATTTACCTGATATTATTAAGAAAATTACTGTTTAATGAGGTGTCAGTAACTTGAAAGTTCATATCATGGATCTCAGTTCCGGTGATCGTCTTAAGGTTGATGTTTTTAACCGTTATGGCGTATTGGTTCTGCAAAAAGATACATCCTTATCCAATGACGCGATTGTAAAGCTCATGCAACATGGAATTGACTACGTAGATATCGAGCCGCTGATACTAGAACATAATTTCAATTCCAATACCACGATCTCGGACTCCGTGCAAAAGTTAAAACCAGTCTTTGACGAAGCTGTTGAAGGGTTTGAGGTCATCTTCTTATCGGCGTTAGCAAGTGGCACCTATGATGAAGCCAAAGTTGATCAGCTACTAGAGCCCATGATTAATGGATTAATTGGACAAAAAGACGTAGTTTCACTGCTCTTATTGCTAGGTGATAATGACAACTATACTTACAATCACTCCTTGCAAGTAGGTATGCTTTCCTATTATATCGCTTCTTGGCTCGGTTATCCAAAAGAAGAAGCTTACTTGGTCGGCAAAGCAGGTTATTTGATCGATATCGGTAAATCTAAATTGCCTCAAGATATCCTCAGCAAACCCGGGAAGCTGACTACAGAAGAATTCGAGATTGTAAAACGTCATGCCCAATATGGACATGACATCATCCTCAACTCCACTGGTGATAGCGTTTCCGCCCAAGTTGCCCTCGAGCACCATGAACGAGATGACGGATCTGGTTACCCTAGAGGCCTGAGAGACGAGCAGATCCATCCTTACGCCAAGATCACAGCCGTGGCTGATGTTTATACGGCAATGACATCTAACCGCGTATACCAGTCAAAGCATGAGTTTCTGACAGTACTTCGTGAATTGAATGCACTTAGCTTCGGTAAGCTAAGCCCGAAACCTACACAAGCTCTTATCAATCACTTACTACCGAACTTTATTGGCAAGAAGGTACTTCTCACTTCTGGAGAGATTGGATCGATTATTATGACCAATCAAATGGATTTCTTCCGACCCTTAGTACAAACAGAGTCACGGTTCATAGATTTATCTAAAGAACGCGAGATGGCAATAACTGAAGTATATATGTAATACATAAATTGAAAGACTCCAGCGGTCTGATTAGTAGGAGCTGTTACTTTTGGAAATTGTCCATAAGATTGAAGAACTCCGATTAGAGTTAAATAAACTATGTGTACATAAACGTCTTGCTGATCAAGAGGTTCTAGAGACAAGCCAACAACTTGATGCTATGCTGAATGAGTATAACCATATATTGTTACGAAAAACTCTTATAGGTGCCTGCCATAAAGAGGCCTGATGAATTATCACGAAAAAACTCTGCTAGCTACATGCTCAGCAGAGTTTTTTTGCGATCATATCTAGATCTTCATCGAGATATCTTGGCTATCGTTAACCGATGGAGCCCTCCATCTCGAACTTAATGAGTCTGTTCATCTCAACCGCATATTCCATTGGAAGCTCCTTGGTGAACGGCTCGATGAAGCCCATAACGATCATTTGTGTCGCTTCAGCTTCGGTGAGACCACGGCTCATCAGATAGAACAATTGCTCCTCTGACACCTTAGATACCGTAGCTTCATGCTCAAGCGTGACATTATCATTCATGATCTCATTGTAAGGAATCGTGTCTGAAGTCGATTCGTTATCCAGAATCAACGTATCACACTTGATGTTAGATTTAGCACCTTCTGCTTTACGGCCAAAGGAAGCCAAGCCACGATAACTTACTTTACCACCGTGCTTACTGATCGACTTCGAAATGATCGTAGACGTTGTATCAGGAGCTAGATGGATCATTTTTGCGCCGGCATCCTGAAGTTGTCCTTTACCCGCAACAGCGATTGAAAGTACACTTCCCTTGGCTCCGCGACCTTTGAGAATGACAGCTGGATATTTCATTGTCAGCTTGGAGCCGATGTTACCATCAACCCATTCCATCGTTGCATTCTCTTCAGCAACAGCACGTTTGGTTACAAGGTTATAGATGTTCGGTGCCCAGTTCTGTATCGTTGTATAACGCACGCGTGCGTTCTTCTTACAGATAATTTCTACGACAGCACTGTGCAAAGAGTTCGTGCTATAAATTGGAGCCGTACAACCTTCTACATAGTGTACAAAGCTGTCTTCATCGGCAATGATCAGTGTGCGTTCGAATTGTCCCATGTTCTCGGAATTGATCCGGAAGTAGGCTTGCAATGGTACTTCACACTTCACGCCCTTCGGAACATAAATGAAGCTTCCGCCTGACCATACCGCACTGTTCAATGCAGCAAACTTATTGTCTGTGTGTGGAATAACGGTTCCGAAGTACTCACGGAAAATTTCAGGATGCTCTCTGAGCGCCGTATCTGTATCCGTAAAGATAACACCTTGGTCTTCCAATTCCTTTTGCATGCTATGATAAACTACCTCGGATTCATACTGTGCCGAGACACCCGCCAGAAACTTTTGTTCCGCTTCTGGAATTCCAAGTTTATCAAATGTTTCTTTGATTTCAGTAGGAACTTCTTCCCACGTTTTTCCTTGTTTCTCTGATGGTCTAACATAATATTGAATATCGTCAAAATCAAGACCGCTGAGATCTCCACCCCATTTAGGAAGTGCCATCTTCTCGAACTGTTCTAGTGATTTCAAACGGAAGTCTAACATCCATTCAGGCTCATTCTTGATTTTGGATATTTCCATGACAACTTCACGAGTTAATCCCTTACCCGTCTGAAAGATTGATTTATGTTCATCCCGAAAGCCATATTGATACTCTTCCATATCAGGCGCTTTCTTGGCCATGGTTGATACCCCCTTATTATTTTGATTCTTCGTTAATGCCCTTCTTCAACGCATTCCATGCCAGCGTTGCACATTTGATTCTGGCAGGAAATTTATTCACACCCGACAGTGCTTCGATGTCTTCATAGTCATCAAATTCAGCTGGTTCACCCTTCATTAAGCAGGAGAACCGGTCAGCCAGTTCCATCGCTTCGCTAAACGTACGACCTTTAACTGCTTCCGTCATCATTGATGCAGACGACATACTGATCGAGCAACCATCTCCCGTAAACCGGGCATCTTTCACGATATCGTCCTCGATGACAAGATGAAGGGAGATTCGATCTCCACAAGTCGGATTATTTAACTCTACCGTCAAAGTCTCGTCATCGAATGTTCCACGATTACGTGGGGTTTTATAATGATCCATAATTACACGGCGGTACAAATCGTCAAGTTGCATTATCCAAAATACTCCTTTGTTTGGATTAAAGCTTTCGCCAATGCATCAATGTCTTGCTCTGTATTGTATAAATAAAGACTGGCTCTCACCGTTGAGTTAACTTGCAGCCAACGCATCAACGGTTGACAGCAATGATGCCCCGCCCGAACGGCTATGCCAGATGCATCCAATACAGTCGCTACATCATGCGGATGAACATCCATCAGATTGAATGTGACCAAACCAACCTCACGATCGCGAGGTCCATATAGAGTGATCCCTTCAATTTCAGACAAGCGGTCCATCGCATACATGGCGAGCTTCGTTTCATGCCGATGAATTTCATCCATGCCGATAGCTTCCAAGAAATCAATCGCAGCCCCAAGACCCACGGCACCAGCAATGATTGGTGTTCCACCTTCAAATTTATAAGGCAGCTCTTTCCACGTGGATTCATAAAGACCAACATCATTGATCATTTCTCCGCCGAATTCAACCGGCTCCATGGACTCTAATAAAGTCTTCTTACCATATAATACTCCAATACCTGTTGGTGCACACATCTTATGACCAGAAAAAGCGTAGAAATCACAGTCCAAATCTTGCATATTCACTTTCATATGCGGTGTACTCTGAGCACCGTCTACTACGATGACCGCTCCGTGACGATGAGCGATTTCGGCGATTTGTTTCACCGGATTCACTACACCGAGCACATTCGATACATATGCGATAGCTACGATTTTTGTTCTGTTTGTAATTGTCTTCTCAACATCTTCAAGTGCAACATGACCGTCAGCCTGAAGAGGAATATATTTCAGTACAGCTTTGGTTCTCAGCGCAAGTTGTTGCCAAGGAATCAAATTGCTATGATGTTCCATTGGCGTAATGACAATTTCGTCGCCTTCTTGTAGCACCGCTGGACCATAGGATGAAGCCACGATGTTAAGAGCAGTCGTTGTTCCCCTGGTGAAAATAATTTCCTCCGTGTGGGAAGCCCCGATAAATTTAGTCACCTTCTCACGTGCGCCTTCATAATCATCCGTAGCCCGGCTACCTAGCGTATGAACACCCCGATGAACATTGGCGTTATCCCACTCGTAATAGTGCTTCAACGCTTCTAATACGACTTTCGGCTTCTGCGAACTGGCAGCACTGTCAAGATACACAAGAGGGTGACCATTAATCTCCTGATGTAAAATAGGAAATTGCTCTTTGATCAGCTCGGCGTTCATTGGCCTAACTTCCTTTCGATCAACTCCTGCAGTTGCTTCTGCAATTGCTCAAGTGGAATATCGGAGACAACAGGAGCTAAGAAACCGTAAATGACCAATCGTTCGGCTTCTTCCTTAGAAATCCCCCGCGACATCAGATAATAGATTTGTTCAGGATTCACTTGACCAACGGAAGCTGCGTGACCTGCTGTTACATCATCTTCATCAATTAGAAGGATCGGATTTGCATCCCCACGAGCTTTAGGACTAAGCATTAATACTTTTTCCGTTTGCTCTCCATTAGCCTTGGTCGCGCCTTTCTCGATCTTCGTAATCCCATTAATAATCGCCGTTGATTGTTCACGCATTACAGCACGAGTAATCATCTGGCTATCTGAGCTCTTACCAAAGTGAACGGCTTTGGTCGTAAGATTTAATTTCTGTGATCCAGAACCCACAGCGATAACTTTGGCATCAGACGTCGATCCATTGCCCTTAAGCACAGACAAAGTCTCACTCATAGCATCGCCATTGTTCATTTCTCCAACGATCCATTCAATGCTGCCATCATTCTCAACAATGGCCCGGCGGTAGATCAAATCCGTTGTATTCTCATTTAATTCATGAATGGTAGCAAATTGTACTTTAGATCCTGATTTGACGAATACTTCTGCAGCGCCATTATGCACGATCTTATCGCCAAACTCACTTGATATATAGTTGTCAACGTAGGTTACGCGGCTGTTTGACTCTGCCACAATAAGAACGTGAGGTGAGAACACCGTGCTTGTATCATCTAGTAGGAAAATACTTTGCAATGGTGTTTCAATCTCCACGTTTTTTGGAACGTAGAGGAAAACTCCTCCGTTCCAGAGCGCTGCATGCAACGCTGTAAGACGGTTCTCATCACTTTTCACCGCTGTGTGCAGATAGGATTTCACCAAGTCTCCATGCTCACGAACCGCTGTTTCAAGATCTGTAAAGATCACACCTTTTGCAGCCAGTTCAGGAGAAAGCCGTGTAAAGACGACATCACCATTTCGTTGTACAATCAGATTGCTCTGATCCCCAAGATCAACGAGTGAAGTCACACTCTCTGGAAGTTGCTGCGAAGTCTCTTGACGAGCTTGACGCAAAGCACCGTAATTTTGAATATCCCAACGTTCAATTTTCGCCTTTTCCAGTTTCGGCAGATCCAGTTCAGTAGCAAGCCCAAGTGCATTAACTCGGCTCTCAGTCAACCAAGCTGGCTCCCCATTACTTAATGAAATATTCTTAAGCTGGTCTGATTCCACCGGAAGAAGTATTTGTGTAGTCATCTCTATTTCTCCCTCCACTTAAGCTTCTTGACCGACAGTCTCGTCCTCAATGCCTAGTTCCTCTTTGATCCAATCGTATCCGTCCTGCTCCAGACGTTCAGCCAATTCCGGACCACCGGATTTAACAATACGTCCTTGCATCATCACGTGTACGAAATCAGGTTTTACATAGTTAAGCAAACGTTGATAGTGGGTAATAATAAGGAAGCCACGATCTTCACTACGCATAGCATTTACACCATTAGCAACGATCCGAAGGGCATCGATATCCAAACCGGAATCAATCTCGTCCAATACGACGATCTTAGGATCTAGCAGCATCATTTGTAGAATTTCATTACGTTTCTTCTCCCCACCGGAGAAACCTTCATTTAAATAACGGTGTGCAAATTCAGGATTCATTTCGAGTTCCTTCATTTTGCCTTCCATTTGTCGAATGAACTTGATCAAAGATACTTCATTTCCTTCACCACGACGTGCGTTGATAGCACTGCGTAGAAAATCGGAGTTAGTAACTCCAGCGATTTCACTAGGATATTGCATGGCCAAAAATAGACCTGCACGAGCACGTTCATCTACTGCCATCTCCAGAACATCTTCACCGTTCAAAGTTACAGTGCCTTCAGTCACCTCATATTTGGGATGTCCCATAAGCGCGGAAGCGAGCGTACTTTTACCAGTTCCGTTCGGTCCCATAATCGCGTGAATTTCGCCGCCCTTTATTTCAATATCGATACCCTTGAGAATTTGTTTCTCCTCAATTGTCGCTTTAAGTCCTTCAATAACGAAATGTGTAGACATATTTTAAAGCTCCCTCCAAATTGTCATTAATTATTTGATATTACGTGTATTGTTACAGGGACACCTCCCTGAAGTTGTAGACAGTATACCATAATGATTATCAGATTAGAATAATTCTAAGTGATTATCACTGATTCTCATTCCATTCTAACCTACTTTTTTACCTTAATCAATGGTCCCTATACGTATAGAGTACCTTCTTACTATATAAATACTCATTGACAGAATAACAGACTTAGCCATGTTCCTTGACTAAGTCCGTATTAATTCAACTTTATTCATTAATAATATCAACCTAGATCATACTTATCCCAAAAATGAACGTAACATCCACATATGTTTCTCAAGATCACCTTCGAATCCTGTCAAAAGGTCGCTTGTCACTTGATCGTTATTTTTGTCAGCTAGTTCAATTCCTTCATGGAAGGATTCACATAATGTAGCGAAGTCCTCAATCAGATTTTGCACCATCATCCGACTTTCTTCTTTTCCTGAGGCTTCTTGGATCGTAGCAAGCTTCAAATATTGCTTCATCGTGGCCGCAGGACTACCTTTAAGGGTGAGCATACGCTCAGCGATAGCATCCATCATCTCTGTGACCTCGTTATACAACTCTTCAAATTTAATATGCAATGTGTAGAAGTTTTCACCTTTAACATACCAATGATAATGATGAAGTTTTACGTATAGCACATTTAGGTTAGCTACTTGTTCATCTAATACTTTTTCTAGATTTGTTGTGCTCACTTTACTTGAAGAACCTGAATCTGTCTTTGCCATGATAAAACCCCTCATTTCTCCATTTTGATTTCAATTGTATAACCGTTCCTATTTATTCTATTTACCCAATTTATTCCCCAGCAAAACAGGTATTTGTTAGCCAAATTTCTGTTAGTGATCATTTTATATCTTCCCGACCTTCCGCCAATTATCTATTTAGGAAACTTTTGAACTAGGGGTTCATCATATAAAAGACTTGTTTCCATGTAACTTTTGAACTAAATAAGAATGCCGAAAACGTTACCAAGAAAAAATGATCCTTCTTGAGGGACTTAGGGACTATGATTGTGATACGAGCGGTGCTATTATTAATTGAGGAATTCATGATATGATTCTCTTAACTGAATAATTACTGAAATTGCGATTTTTTTGGGGGAAATATGGACACTCATAATCAAAACAACACTGAAGAATTGGGTTATTTGTTCAATATAGAAGTTTTGGTAAAGGACAAGACCAATGCACTAGCACTGCAAGCTCTATTACAGTTGCTCAACAACGCTGAGAATATAATTGATTACCGTATTAACTCCGGAATCGAATTGGGTTCAATCATTGAATCTCTATTAACTGCTAAGAAGCAAACGATGATTACTAACTCCTACAAACGATTAAATGCTAACGCACAGAATAAGAAGAAAAGTCCTGGGGTCATTCCAGAGCCACTATCCGTAAAAACAAAGAGCGCTGAACCTATTCGTGATAACTTTGCGCACATGGCCAACAATGGGGAATTTGGAGAATGGATTCAAAAACATATCTCTGAGAACAGACTTATTAGATTATCTGTCACTCGTAATGGTGACAGACTAAGTATACCTTGCCGAATTTTAAACTTTATTCCTGAAACGTATGCGATCAATGTGTATCATGTGGATGAAAAGCAAGTATATACGTTCAACTTGAGTGAAATTATCGATTTTATTGAAACATAACATTTACCAAAAAGAGGCCCCTTAAAAGTAGTTTGTTCTACTTTTAAGGGGCCTCTTCATTTAACAAGCTATTTTATCTACATTACTTCTCTACTTCGTAGGTCTAGTCCACGCAGCCGAAGCTAAGAATAACCAACCCGCGATAAATGATACCCCTCCAAGTGGAGTGATGGGACCAAGCCATTTCCAGCCCGTAATTGCCATCAAATAAAGACTTCCTGAGAATAAGATTATACCGATTAAGAACAATCGATTCGCCCATAGTATTTTACGAGATTCTCCCCACTGCCCTACAAACAAACTGGCAATCAGGATACCTAAGGCATGAATCATATGATAATGAACCCCTGTTTCAAAAGTACCCAGTGCATTTTCATCAATAATAGACTTCAACACATGAGCACCAAAGGCGCCGAGTGCTACGGATATAGCCATTAAGATAGTACCAATACTGATATATTTTCGTTGCATAATTTCGCCTCCTTGCCATCACTTTGCCAGAAAGAGATCTAAAATGCAATCCGAATCTGATTTTTTATTACAAAATTTAAGAATTGTGCGGAAGTGATGTTTATCATCAAAGTTTGAGAGGTAACCTGAGTAAAATGATGCTAACCCGCTCACTTTTTGCTAAAATGGAATTGGACGAACTGAATATAAGGAGATACTCATGTCAAAAGTTAAAATATTTGCAGATAGCACCTCTGATTTATTAGCATCATGGATTAACCAATATAACATTGGAGTTATTCCATTGTATGTTGTATTTGATGAGGAAAGCTTCAAGGACGGCGTCGAAATTACCCCTGCCGAACTTTACCAACGTGTAGAGAAAACGGATCGTTTGCCTAAGACGACAGCACCCTCTCCGAAAGACTTTATGGATGCCTTCGGTCCGCATATTGAACGTGGAGAAGATATTCTATATATCAGCTTGTCATCTGAGCTCTCATCCACCTACCAAAATGCTCTCATTGCGGCTGCTGAATATCCGGAGAACCGAGTGCGTATCGTTGATTCCCTCAACTTGTGTTCCGGGATAGGTCTATTAGTAATGAAAGCAGCTAGAGCAGCAGAATCCGGCCAAAGTCTGGACGAAATCGTCTCTCTGGTGGAGGCCTATCGGCCGCTAGTGGAAACCGAGTTTGTAATTGATACACTAGAGTATTTATATAAGGGCGGACGTTGCTCCGGTATGCAAAATTTCATTGGTAGCTTATTACAAATCCGGCCCGTACTAAAAGTTGTGGATGGAGGAATCATTCCAGCCTACAAAATACGTGGTAAGAAAGAAAAAGCTGTCGGGCAAATGTTGGACAACACGTTAGCGAATACAGATATGATGGATAATGATCTGATCATCGTTGTTCACACGTATGCTGAAGAAGAAGCCCTGCGTTTAGCTGCTATTCTTAGAGAGCAAACCGGAGCACGCGAAGTGGCTGTAGCTGAAGCTGGATGTGTTATTTCTAGCCATTGCGGCCCACACACGATTGGCATCATGTACACTAAGAAACTAACTCACTAGAAAATGCTTTCGAAGTAAGTGTTGAACGTAGATTTTCCTTGATGTAATGCTAACAAAACTTTTAGGAGGTGCCGTATGGGAAGGATCAAAATATTTGCTGACAGCACCTGCGATCTCCCATCGTCATGGATTCAAGATTATGACATCGGTATCGTTCCACTCTATGTCACGTTTGATGAAGAGACCTACAGAGATGGCATTGATTTGGAGACAGAGCAATTGTATCGTAAGGTAACAGAGCAAGGACGTCTGCCCAAAACAGCTGCTCCTTCACCAAACGATTTTATCCAAGCATTTACTCCCTTTATTAATCAGGGACAACAAATACTGTATATTAGTTTATCATCGGAGTTATCTTCCACCTATCAGAATGCACTTATCGCAAGTGATGAATTTCATCCTGGGCAAGTGACTGTATTTGACTCGTTAAATCTATCCACGGGGATCGGGCTACAAGTCATGAAGGCAGTAAGAGCTGCCGCCGACGGTAAGAGCGTGCCTGAAATCATCAAGCTATTGGATGATGTCCGGCCACACGTAGAAACTGAGTTTGTTATCGATTCGCTCGATTATTTATATAAAGGTGGACGTTGTTCCGGATTACAGAATCTGGTAGGTAGCCTGCTCAAAATTCGTCCTGTAATCAAAGTGATCGATGGGAAAATGACTCCGGCATACAAAATACGAGGCCCCCGCGAGAAGGCACTGAACCAATTGGTCCAAAACGTAATGACGCGGGTCGCTGAAATGGATAATGATCTTATCTTTATCACTCATTCCTTAGCCGACGAAGATGCTGTTCAATTAAGAGCTGCCCTTCAAGCTGGCACTGGCGCGAAAGATATTGTCATCTCCAACGCGGGTTGTGTTATTTCAAGCCACTGTGGAGCTAGAACAATCGGTATTCTATACACCAAAGCTATCAGTTAAATGTCCGATATCAAATAATGAATAACAAACAAGCTGATCCCCTCTACTTCGGGAGCAGCTTGTTCTTGTTTTATGCCACGAGATCCTTGACCAGATTTTTGATCCACTTTCTTGAGTGTATCCGAGCCAGCCCAAAACCGAAGCGAACTACCTCCTCAAGTGACAATACCAAATAGACGAGAAAGATCGGTTGCTTCCAGACAAAGGATAATAATAGCCCGGATGGAACTCCGATCAACCAAGTAGCCGTGGACTCCATGGCAAATACAAATTTACTGTCGCCCCCACTATTCAGGATCCCTCCAGCCATAATCATGTTCGCTACCTTCACCCATAGGAATCCGGCAAATACCCAGACGAGATAAATTCCTAATTGATGGGCATCATCGGAAACATGGAATGCCGATACATATAGCGGAGCTGCCAACGCAATAACTAACCCTACACCCAAAGAAATTATTATTCCTAAAGAAATAAAACTCTTGGCATATTGCTGAGCTAGATTCTCTTCACCAGCGCCTAATTTATTTCCAACCATAACGGCACCTGCACTAGCCAATCCAGATAATAATCCAATACTTAACCCTTGGAGCGGAAAAGTAATCGTCATGGCTGTCATCTCCGCTGTTCCCATCCTACTGTAAATAATCGCATACACGGTCTCGCCAAGTACCCATATTAGTTCAGTAAGAATGATGGGATAGGTAGTTTGAAAAAATTTGGACACCAACGGTTTGCCTGCTCCAAATAGATTTTTGAAGTCGACCGAACCCGGAAGCCGATAGATGTAAACCGCACTAATGATTATTATACATTCTATGAACCTCGATATTAGCGTGGCAACTGCAGAACCCTTTAGTCCCCATTCAGGAAAACCAAAATTTCCGTAAATTAATAGATAGTTCAATACAATATTAAGGCATACCGTAAATAAACTAACAAACATCGGCAATTTTACATGAGTCGTACTTCGAAGTATTGCCGAGTACATCATCGTCAACATAGTTGGTACATAGCTAAGTGCAACAATTTGCAGAAAGATAAATCCATCCCCAATGACACGTTCATCTGTTGTGAACATACTGAGACATAACTCTGGCTTGAAATAGACCAGTAGAGTGAATAAGAATGACAAAATAAATCCACAGAATAAGCCGATACCCAGTAGCTGTGATATACTCTTCCGATCTTGCTTCCCCCAAAATTGTGCTGCATAGATCGAGACTCCCGCTGCTAGTCCTGCTAATACGACCGATATTATCCCATAGATCTTAGTGGACATCCCAACGGAGGCAATCGCTACATCTCCAAGTTGACCCACCATTAACTGATCCGTTAAAGAAAGTAATGCCATGATCAGGCTCTGCATTGTTACTGGAACAGCAATTTTATAGACATTTTTATAGAAATCTCTTTTTACGTTGCTCTGCAAGTAATTCACATCCTTCATATAGTTACACAGATATAGCATTACAGTTCAAACGTTTGCACAATGTACGATAAACATCGTATCACCTGAGCTATGCCGATGTAAGGGGAATTTTGTCGAATATAAACATTTCATAAGTACTCCTTTTATGACTACGACACGTATTAAAAGCTCTACGAGCTCCCCGCTGAACAAGTTTCCACCAGATTTCCTCACATATCGTCCCCTTGCGTGAATATACTTTATTTACATCCACTTCACGGTTCTCTGTTATGCATATAGGGAGGTGCTAACCATGCCGTCTTCACCAAAACCATATAATTTTGTTGTCTCAAAGGAAGATTGGTCGCTGCACCGTAAAGGATATCAAGACCAGCAGCGCCATCAGGAGAAAGTACGCGAAGTCATCAAACAGAATCTCCCGGATCTCGTCACCGAGGAGAACATCATCATGTCTGACGGGAAGAAGATCATCAAGATACCCCTTCGAAATTTGGAGGAATACCGCTTCATCCATAATTACCAGAAGCATAAGCATGTCGGGCAAGGTAATGGTGACAGCGAGGTTGGTGACGTCCTAGCCCAAGACAGTCCTAAGGATTCCGGGAAAGGTGGTAAAGCGGGAGATCAACCTGGTCACGATTATATGGAAGCCGAAGTAAATATTGAAGATTTAGAAGAGTTGTTATTTGCCGATTTAGAGCTTCCCTTTATTCAGGAGAAAGAAAAGGATGAACTCGAAACCATTTCCTACCGCTTCAATGACATTCGCAAAAAGGGTATCATGTCGAACATCGATAAGAAGCGAACGATACTAGAGAATCTACGCCGTAACGCACGTGAGGGGATTCCTGGTATTCACGGTATCTCACCAGACGATCTCCGCTACAAGACTTGGGAAGATGTTGTCGTTCCAAAATCAAATGCGGTTATCCTTGCCATGATGGATACTTCAGGATCAATGGGAGCCTTCGAAAAGTATTGTGCGCGTAGTTTCTTCTTCTGGATGACCCGGTTTTTGCGTCAACAATATGAGAAGGTCGAAATCGTCTTTTTAGCACATCACACGGAGGCGCGTGAAGTTAGCGAAGAAGACTTCTTCAACCGTGGCGAAAGTGGCGGTACGATTTGCTCTTCCGTTTACCAGAAAGCATTAGACATCATCGATTCTCGTTACCCTCCTTCTGCTTACAACATCTACCCTTTTCACTTCTCAGATGGGGATAACCTGACTTCAGACAATGAGCGATGCATCCGGCTGATTGATGAGCTTCTAAAACGCTGTAATATGTTCGGGTACGGAGAAGTAAATCAATACAATCGTGGAAGTACGTTAATGTCCGCTTATCGTAACCTCAAACACGAACGATTTGTTTATTACGTAATTAAAGAAAAAGGCGAGGTATATCAAGCGCTTCGGCAATTTTTCCATAAGCGGGAAGGAGACGCTGCACTGTGAAGGGAGAAATGGAGCAACTGGAATACGCCATAGCCGAGATCATGGAAATCGCGGATGGCTTTGGTCTTGATTATTATCCGATGCGTTACGAGATATGTCCGGCTGATATCATTTATACGTTTGGATCCTATGGCATGCCTACCCGATTTAGCCATTGGAGCTTCGGAAAAATGTTCAATAAGATGAAGATGCAATATGATCTTGGTCTTAGCAAAATATATGAGCTCGTCATTAACTCCAATCCATGTTATGCATTCTTACTCGATGGGAACTCTCTGATCCAGAACAAACTAATCGTAGCTCATGTATTGGCCCACTGTGATTTCTTCAAGAATAATCTCCGCTTCTCGGCCACCAACCGAGATATGGTAGAGAGCATGTCTGCAACAGCCCAGCGAATCTCTCAATACGAGTTACTCTATGGTGCCAGCACCGTGGAAACTTTCATTGATGCCGTACTGGGTATTCAAGAACATGTTGATCCAAGACTCATCAAGCCAGAACGACATGATAAACGTAAAAAAGTAGAAGAACAGCTTGCCCAAGCCAAAGAAGGAGGCCCTAAAAAGCCTACGAATAGTAAATATGATGATTTATGGTCGCTTGATGATCTAAAGAACCCGTCACCTATCAAGGAACCACAAACTAAGATCCCAACCTTTCCTCCTGAACCCGAAAAGGACATCGTTTGGTTCATTCAGGAATACTCAGAGATTCTTGAAGATTGGCAACGAGATATCATGAGCATGCTTCGGGAAGAGATGCTGTACTTCTGGCCGCAAATGGAGACGAAGATCATGAACGAAGGCTGGGCTTCCTATTGGCATCAACGCATCCTGCGTGAGCTAGATTTGACCAGCGAAGAAACCATTGAATTCGCCAAGCTCAACTCTGCTGTCGTGCAGCCTTCGCAACAGAGTCTTAATCCTTATTATTTGGGACTCAAAATATTCGAAGACATCGAACGCCGCTGGGATCATCCTACAGAGGAAGAACAGCGTAGGTTGGGACGTAAGCCGGGCCTTGGAAGAGAGAAAATCTTCGAGGTACGAGAGATGGATGGAGACACTTCCTTTCTCCGTAGCTATCTGACAAAGAAATTGGTCACCGACCTGGACCTATATATCTTTGAGAAACAAGGTCCAGAATGGAAAATCACCGATAAGTCATGGGAGAATATTCGCGATCAACTTGTCGCCTCTCGTGTCAACGGAGGTTCACCCTACATCGTAGTCCAGGATGGGGATCATCTTCGTAATGGTGAATTAGTACTCAAACATCAATATGAAGGCATTGAGCTTGATTTAAAATACCTAGAACGCACCCTCCCTTACGTATATCGTCTCTGGGGAAAAACCGTCCATTTAGAGACGATTGTTGAAAATAAGAAGGCGCTTTTCAGTTATGATGGCGAGAAACACTATCGTAAGATCATGTAAGGAATAACAACCATAAAGATCCCGGCTCCATGTCTATGACTGGGGTAACGGGATCTTTAAGTTCAACCCTTCCAATTCAGTATAGACTCCATCTATAATAAGAGGAGTCATAATTGGGGCTCATCCTTGAAATCATTGGTTGACAAGAACCCATATACGAGTGGAGTTTTGGAGGAATGTGGACAAGCGAAGCGTTCGCCTTTAAATGAGAATTTCAACCACTACAATCGTATAATAAGGAAATTCTCATTTAACAGCGAGGGAAACATCCTCCAAAACGTAACGTTTCTTCCCGTTTATTTTGTCAAACACCGATTTTGATTTTGAGTCACAACTTTATTTGATCATATTAACTATCTGATGGAGGCATACAAATGAAACCGATTCCATTCCAAAAACGTGGCATTCAAGCTAGTCAACTCGTTCTCGGATGCATGAGATTAGGCGGAGACTGGGATGATAAAAGTCCTATTACAGAACAACATTACAAGGAAGGTCAAGATGCCCTTGAAACAGCACTAGAAATTGGCATCAATATGTTTGATCATGCTGACATATACACCAAAGGTAAAGCGGAACGCGTTTTCGGTCAACTATTGAAAGAGCGACCAAGTTTGCGTGAGCAAATCATTCTGCAATCCAAATGTGGAATTCGCTTTCCACAAGGTACAAGCCCTCACCAATTCGACTTCTCAGAGAAATATATCCTGCAAAGCGTTGACGGCATCCTTGAACGCCTAGGAACAGAATATCTCGATATTCTGCTCTTACATCGTCCCGACCCTCTTGTTGACCCTGAGGAAGTGGCCAGCGCCATCCATCAGCTTAAAGCTTCAGGTAAAGTGCGCCACTTCGGTGTGTCCAATATGAGCCATAGCCAAATTAAGCTGCTACAAACATACAGTGATGAACCATTCATTGCTAACCAATTGGAGATGAGTCTGCTCAAATCTGGTTTCGTAGATACCGCCATTACGGTAAATCAAGAAGCCGCCCGAGACAATGTATTTCCGGAAGGAACCATGGAGTATTGCCGCTTGGAGAATATTCAGCTTCAATCGTGGGGTCCACTTGCTCAAGGATATTTATCCGGCCGCTCACTTGATGGCCAGCCTGAACGTGTTGTCAATACAGCGAAGCTCGTTGAGCAAATGGCCAACGAGAAAGATACAACAGCTGAAGCCATTGTGCTGGCTTGGTTGATGACCCACCCTGCTGGTATTCAACCCGTCATTGGGACGATTAACCCTGCTCGAATTCGTTCATGTAAGGACGCCACTACTTTACGTCTTACACGTGATGAGTGGTATACGCTCTACACAAGTGCACTAGGCAGAAACCTACCTTAAAGGTACAAGAGGAAAAGCCCTTCTTACGGTTTATTACCGTGAGAAGGGCTAATTTTTTATTTTCCATGAGATAACAGTTTCAATTAACGATTTAACAAGCTTCCCACATATCTGAGCAACTCATTAGCACAAACCGGACAATAGCCATGCTCATCCATGAGTCGTTTGCTAACTTCATTTATACGTTTTAGCTGATTCTCATCTGGTGTTTTAGTTGAAGTCGTTATTTTTACAATATCCTTCAGATCAGCGAACAACTTCTTCTCGATGGCTTCGCGCAGTCGGTCATGATGATCGTATTGGAACTTACGTCCTTTACGAGAATAAGCAGATATACGGATCAAAATCTCTTCGCGGAACGCTTTCTTGGCATTCTCTGAAATTCCAATCTGTTCTTCAATCGATCGCATAAGCCGCTCATCTGGATCGAGCTCCTCATCCGTCAGTGGATCACGAATCTTAGTCCAGTTGCAGAATGCTTCGATATTATCGAGATAATTTTCGAATAGTGTTCTAGCCGACTCTTCGAACGAGTATACAAAAGCCTTTTGTACTTCTTTTTTCGCCAGATCATCGTATTCCTTACGTGCAATACTAATAAAGTTCAGATAACGTTCGCGCTCTTCCTTTGTTATGGATGCATGTTGATCCAAACCATCCTTAATCGCACGGAGGATATCAAGTCCCCCCATACACTGCAGGTCCTGCTTAATCAAGGCACTAGAAATTCGGTTAATGACGTAACGTGGATCGACGCCAGACATTCCCTCATCCAAGTATTCATTTTGTAATTCCTTCAAATCAGCATCCTTGTAACCTTCAACTTCCTCACCATCATATAACCGCATCTTCTTGACTAGATCCATTCCTTGCTTCTTCGTTTCCTTAAGCCTAGTCAAAATAGAGAAGATCGCTGCCGCACGCAGTGCATGCGGGGCCACGTGGATATGATTCATATCGCTTTGACCAATCAGCTTGGCGTAAATCTTCTCTTCTTCAGATACTTTGAGATTATAAGGAATAGGCATAACGATCATCCGCGACTGTAGCGCCTCATTTTTCTTATTCGCAATAAAAGATTTGTATTCTGATTCATTCGTGTGCGCAATGATCAATTCATCCGCGCTAATTAAAGCAAATCTACCCGCTTTAAAATTACCTTCCTGCGTTAGAGAGAGCAGGTTCCACAGAAACTTCTCGTCACACTTTAACATCTCCTGAAATTCCATTAATCCCCGATTTGCTTTGTTTAGTTCCCCGTCGAAACGGTAAGCACGTGGGTCTGATTCCGAACCATATTCAGTAATGGTTGAGAAATCGATACTTCCTGTCAGATCGGCAATGTCCTGCGACTTCGGATCTGAGGGACTGAAGGTTCCGATCCCTACTCGACTATCTTCAGACAGCAGTACCCTATCTACCATCACATTTTCGATGTTACCTTCATATTCGGTTTTCAACCGCATTTGACAAACGGGACATAAATTGCCTTCGATTCGCACACTTAGTGCTTTTTCTACATCAGACCTAAGCTCATGCGGAACAAGATGGAGTGGGTCCTCATGCATCGGGCAACCGGCAATCGCATACACAGCCCCTTTTTCCGTTCGAGAGAACTTCTCTAATCCTCGCTTAAGCAATGTTACTAATGTTGACTTACCACCACTGACCGGACCCATTAACAATAGGATCCGTTTGCGTACATCCAAACGCCGGGCAGCAGAATGGAAATACTCTTCAACCAATTTCTCAACAGCCCGGTCCAGACCGAATATTTCCTGTTCAAAAAATTTATACCTTTTCCGACCGTTCACTTCCTCTACACCGTATGACTCGATCATTTCGTACACCCGTGCATGAGCGGTCATGGCTGGCGAAGGGTCTTCGGCTAACAAATTTAAATAATCCTTGAAAGTGCCGCTCCACGCCAGAGAATCACTTTCCGCCCGATAGGCTGCTATACGTTCAAAAATATCCATGTTCGGTACCTCCTATACTCCCGCTTGGGGCAAGCGTATCGCGTTTCCACAAATAGTGATCCATGCTAAACTGAGTAGAGCTAAATAAATGGTAAAGTGTATTACATAACTATGCGACTTGTGTAGAGAAGTTGACCATTTTTTCAGGCTCAAAACCAAAATCGAAGCTTGACAAAATAAAACGGGAAGTAACGAAACCAGCAGACTTTAAGAAAAGTGGAAAATAAAAATACGTGTTCAAAAAGTCGGCTTTTCAGCACCAGAGCTTAAGCTTACGAAGTAGCGTTTTTTCCAAACGCCTCAGAAGGTTGAATAAAGCTAGGGATTGTGGTGCGGAGCGTAGGCAAAACCTACGTGAGCACCTAAAATGTTTCGTAGGAAACATACCCCGTAAGCATATGCATGGCCCGGCTGAATTCAAGATTCGAAGTCGAATAAACTTCTTGAAACCCTCCGTGATCAAAAGATGACTTTTTGAACTACTAATAAAAGGAGATTCTCATGGCTGTACAGCATGAAACCGAATTATACGCCCCCCTTAAAGTGTTTTTTGAGGAACGGGGATATGTTGTCCGGGGTGAGGTCAAACACTGTGACCTAGTTGGTATTCATCCTGATCGCCAGCACCCACTCATTGTGGAGATTAAGAAGACATTTAACCTTCCCTTGCTGCTGCAAGGCTTGGAGAGACAGAAACTCAGTCAAGAAGTCTATCTGGCCGTTGAACGTAACCGTTCGAAGAAAGGGGCGCATAACCAGCGTTGGGGTGATCTTACCGGGTTGTGCCGACGTCTAGGCCTAGGGCTAATTACGATCACGCTGTTCAAGACAAAAAGTCCATTTGTCGAAATTTTATGCTCTCCTGGGGAAGTTACGAATGGTTCGTCGCGGAAAATTACCAAAAAACGTTCAGAGCGTTTGCTGTACGAATTTAATGAACGTAGCGGTGATTACAATGTTGGGGGTAGCCATGGCACCAAGCTGATGACATCCTATCGCGAAAAAGCACTACGCGTTGCGCTTGCACTCAAAGTTGGTGTAGAAATGAGTCCGCGACAGATTCGTGATCAGAGCGGGGTCGGTAATGCTGCTGCCATTCTGCAGCACAATTATTATGGTTGGTTCCACCGCGTGGCGCGCGGACGCTACACCTTGACGCCGGAAGGCGTCGAGGGGCTAGCGCAGTACGCCGCCGTGGTGGCAGGCTGGCAGCGGACCGCCGCCGCTGCCGAAGGGCAAGAGCCGCCGGAGAACTGACGACTGCGGCGGCTCTTGCCTGTCTCGCGCGCCTCATTCGGCGGCGCGCGCTGTGAACTCCGTGATTGCACCCGCAATCACGGCCATGCCTTGACGCAGCTGCGCTTCGGGCTGCGCTGCAAATGTGAGCCGGAGCCTAGCGGTGTCCGGCTCACTTGCATAGCAGCGCACACCAGGCACGAAGGCTACGCCTTGAAGCAGAGACGCACGTAGCAATGCTTCGGAGCTCAGACCTGCTGGAAGGCGCAGCCAGAGGAATAGACCACCTCCGGGGTCAATAACCTCAGTTCCCTTCCAGGCTGGCTCACTCAGCAGCTCCAGCATCAGCTTACGCCTTGCAGCATATTCAACCTCTACATGCACGGCATGATCGCGCCAATTGAAGGACGGCATTTCCAGCAGCGTGTGAAGCGTTTGTTCCCGCTCGATTTTCCTAAGGGAAACCGGCCCTGCTAACCTCACATCCAACAAAGAATGAATCTCTTTCGGTTCACCACGAATCCAAGCCAGCGGTAAATTTGGAAACAGCGTACCCTCAAAAGCGCCTATACTCAGTACTCCTACCCTCAGTTTCCCTTCATGCTTCTCCTGCATCTGACATATGCGATAGAATGAGATGGAAACTTGATTCTTACCCCTCTCTTCATTGACTTCTTGTAATGATTGAAAGGGTACTGCTCCCGCCGTGTCATCTTCAACGATGAAGACTCCATTCGCCTCACATATCTCAAGGAGAGCTAGCTTACGTTCCAGGCTCCATACTGTACCCGATGGATTCGAATAATGTGGTGTTACATACACGAATACCGGCTTATGTCCATTCATCTGTTTCTGCACATCTACGGGCAACATACCGTCGTGATCACAAGCTACTTGAACTGCTATTGCACCATAACTGCTTATCTCTGCCAAAGCTTCAGGCGAAGCAGGCGTCTCTACCAGGACCACTTCACCTGGCTTCACCAAAGAACGAAGCAACAAATGTAACGCTTCTCCAGCATCATCTACTAATATGAAATGATCTGGAGCATTCTCCTCTTCCGCTCCCTCAGCTTCAGCATAAGCTTTCACTAACCATTGTCGTAAAGGTAAATATCCCTGTTCAGCTTCTCGTTCCCTCTTCTTCCGACTCGTTGAAGCCTCTTGTTTCACCGACAACGTTGATTTTCTTGCCTCTTCTGCTAGCTCACGCCAAGAACCCGTTCCCGTTCCTCCATCGCCTTGCCTCTGCGCAAAGGAAATATAGCCTTCATTTACGAAAGGTGTATCAACATCCTTCCCAAACCCCAATGGTAACCTCTGTATAAATTCTCGTAACCATACTTCCACTATGTTCTCACCCACCTTCGATTGCTTCATTTAAAGCGATTGTACAGCAGGACAAATTTCCACGGCAAACATAATCTCCCAGGATTAAATCTCTCTTTTATTTTTGCGAATCAAGTAGGCTCATGTTAAAATATTAATTTGAAATAAATACTAGAGGTGATCTCCATGTCTTACTATACGGAGCCTGTAGCAAATACAAGCCCCACCCGAAATAAGAAAACGCGAAAGACATCCCCAAAAATTGTAATACTGATCTGGATTCTATTAATTGGTGCGGGTGTAACGGGTGCCCTCCTATATAGCAATCATTTGAAGAAATCGATGCTTGAGCAACTAGAAGCCAAATTGCATATACAAACAGAACGGATGAAAGCCGACTACACTACTCAATTATCCACATTGTCCCAGGAGGTTCAGACATTACAGAGTAAGGTCGAAACCTTCAATGAACTACTCACTTTTACCAAAGACAACACAAGCGATAAAACGGATAACAGCAACAAGCTATACTCCCAATTAAGTGATGTGAAGCAGCAGCTTGCCAAGCTACAAAAACAAATGGATTTACTCAAATGATGACTGAGACAAAACAAATCAACCGTTTCTTTCTACTTGCTTGTGGCCCTTTATTAGGCCTGCTCATAGCACTACTCATAAGTGGCACTTTAATTGAATGGGAGAGTCAATCTAGCACCATTACAACGGATAGTGATATTTTGACTACGACAGGAAATATAGCGGAAGGGCTGAGTCAGGCTGAAAATATGGCAAAGACTACAATCTCCTCCATTAAAACGACTGCTGAGCTGTACCATAAGACAACGTCAACGATGTCTTCCATCGTTAAGATGGCGCAAAAAGCAGCCGTAAGTCCCGAGAATATTTATGACGATCGTATTTCATCTAAATTAGGAACGCCATTCCAAACAATACAAAGCGATAAAATTAAGATTCAACTATATAAGATGAATCCCGGAACTTATAAAGGTTACGCTATGAAAATCAAGCTCAAATCAACAGATGCCATGAAAATGACGTTGGGTAACGATAAACTCGGTGGTTCTGAGACGACATTGCATGCCGTAAATCGTTACGGCGCCGTAGCGGGAATTAATGCTGGAGGGTTTGCAGATTCTAGTGGCAAACGTTATCCACTGAGTACTACAATAATGAACGGCAAATATTTAACTGGGTTTGAGCCAACTTTCAAGGATCTATTCTTCGTTGGTTTGAATTCATCGGGGAAATTGATTGGCGGGAAATTTCAACGAAAAGAAAACCTGGATAAGCTTAACCCCTTGTTTGGTGCATCATTTGTCCCTGTATTACTTAAGGATGGTAAGAAGACAACCATCCCTACCAAGTGGCAGACTTCTCCTCTTCGTGCACCACGTACGGTCATCGGGAATTACAAAGATGATCAGTTACTCATTATTGTTGTCGATGGCTACAATGAAAGCGGAAGCTCTGGAGCCACGCTTGAGGAGCTTCAGGGGAGACTAATGAAGCTTGCTGTCAAAGATGCTTATAATCTGGATGGCGGTGGTTCTTCATCACTTGTTGTGAATGGACGAGTTATCAATAACCCTTCAGATGGCTCGCTTCGTCCTGTTCCAACGCACTTTCTATTCTTCAAGTAGCACTGTAGTTTCTCTTTGTCTGCGAAAAATATCATAATGGCATTTATTTTTTTCCAAGAGAAAGGTATACTATAGGGGATTAAATCTTGGAGGTGTTCAGCTTTGTCCTTCTCAATTACGTTTTGGATTATTGCATTAGTGCTGGCCCTATTTTTGTGTGGCATCTTGACTTCGTCCTATAACGACGATAAAACTAAAGGCCTGTAAGAAGTAACTTGGATCGTCTTCTATTGATAAAGCACGGTTAATAAATAAGCCTCCTGCGAAAGGATGCTTATTTATTTGCGTCTTCGTCATTTCATTCATGAAAAAAAGAAGTATCCGATCTCTAGATTCGGATACTTCTCTCATTTTAAATTTCATTTAGATCAATTGTGTCATATCACCTAGGCATTGACTGCAAATGGAGCGTTCCTTAAACTCACTTACGCCTTCCATAGATCCGCAGAATACGCATTTCGGGCGATATCTCTCCAAAATGATATGATCACCCTGTACTAAAATTTCAACAGGATCTCCTTCATTCATTTGATATCTCTTGCGCAAAGATTTGGGTAAAACAATTCTACCCAGTTGGTCCACTTTGCGGACCACACCAGCAGGTTTCATAATTAACGTACACCTCTCCTGAAAAATATAATGGATATTTTACATATAAATCGAGAACACACTCACTTAATATTTCGCTATATTTATCAAGATTCCTGCTACAATTCGACAAATTTTATTATTTTAGCAGGATTTCCTCGTACAACAGGTCCAAATGGCTTATACCGGGTCACAATCGATCCCATTACTCTGGCCTTATCTAAGCATTATTTCATATCTGGAAAATCCAATTGTCGTAAAGCTTCAAACACAATAATCGCGGCAGAATTCGACAAATTCAGAGATCGTACTTTATCTGTCATCGGCATCCGAATCGCAGTATCTGAGTTGGCTTGTAGTAATTCAACGGGTAGGCCTTTAGTCTCTTTACCAAATACAAAGAAGTCCCCATCTTTGTATTCAAAATCACTGTACCTTTTCTCCGCCTTGGTTGATGCAAAGAAAAACCGACTGCCGCTATACTTTTCTTCAACCTCTGCAAAAGAGTCATGATATTCGATATTCACCGCATACCAGTAATCAAGTCCTGCTCTCTTTAATGTAGCATCATCGGTACGAAAACCAAGTGGACGTACCAAGTGTAAATGTACACCGGTAGCCGCACACGTTCTTGCGATATTTCCGGTATTTGCCGGGATTTCTGGTTCTACGAGCACGATATGCAATGTCATGATGAATGGCACCTCACTTTATGAATTTGCTAACTTCTAGCTATCAAGCAAAAGCCTTTCGCTGTCTTCCAGCGAAAGGCTTTTGCTATCCTAAATAGGAACTATCCTGTCCTATCCGTGTGACTTTTGGAACTGACTCATAAAGTCAACTAACGCCTTAATACTTTCATATGGGACTGCATTGTAGATGGAAGCACGAAGCCCTCCAACACTACGATGTCCTTTCAGACCAACAAATCCTTCTTTTTCTGATTCCTTAATGAACAACTTCTCCAGTTCCTCAGAACCAAGACGGAATGTTACATTCATGATCGAGCGGCTGGCAGGATCTACACAACCACGGAAGAAACCGGCGCTTTCGTCAATAGCATTATAGAGAAGACTAGCCTTCTCACGATTCTTCTTCTCAATACCTTCTAAAGAACCTTGCTCTTCAATCCATTTCAATACTTGATTTACCATATAAATTGCGAAAGATGGCGGGGTATTATACAAAGAATTATTCTCGGCATGTGTGTCATACCGTAGAACCGTAGGGATATGACTTGGTGAATTTTGCAGCAATTCTTCACGAGCAAGAACAACCGTCACACCCGAAGGACCTAAATTTTTCTGAGCCCCTGCATAGACAAGGCCAAACTTAGTTAGATCAAACGGACGACACAAAATGTCACTAGACATATCTGCGATCAATGGAACATTACCTGTATCCGGGAACTCTTGGAACTGCGTTCCTTCAATCGTTTCATTGGAAGTCAAATGTAGGTAAGCCGTATTCTCAGGTAGTTCAAGGTTACTTACATCGGGCATCGACATATATTTGTTCTCTTCCGAAGACGCTGCTACAAAAGTGCTACCGATCAATTTGGATTCCTTAATTGCCTTATTAGCCCAGCTTCCCGACTTCACATAACCGGCAGTCTTACCTTCAGTCAAGAAATTCATTGGGAGCATAGCGAATTGAGTTGAAGCTCCGCCTTGCAGGAACAATACTTTATACCCTTGCGGATTACCTAGTAGATTCAACAGGCGACTTGCAGCTTCGTTATGAACTGCCTCATAAACCGCACCACGGTGAGACATCTCCATAATTGACATTCCAGTACCTTGATAATCAACAAATTCAGCTTGTGCCCGTTCTAGCACTTCAAGCGGCAGTGCAGCCGGTCCGGCATTAAAGTTATAAGCTCTCTTACTCATAATCCCCCACCCTCTCTTATCCTGTTTTATATAGTTCGAAGTTATAGATAAGAATTATCATAGCAACTATTCTTTTTGACAGCAAGCGTATATTGCATCAAAAAACATAGTTTGCAGAATTGACACATTAACGCTTGATCTCGGCAAAGAATTTATGTGTTACCTTGTGAAAAACTCATACACACGGGACCAATTTTTCTTATCACCAGGGTTAAGCTTTAACTCAATGAATATTTCAGGTGATACAACATGCCCCTTCCCCCATACCGCGACAGAGGAAACGGAGAACTTACTAAGCTCACGTATTCCTGTATGGCTAGGTTCATGTAGAAGCTCCCACATCCAAGGATATGCCTGGCCTTCAAATCCATCTAAGCAGAAATAGAACTCCTCTTCTGGCTCCCCGCTCCAGCGAACCTCCCCCTTGTGAAACGAAAGTCCCTCCATCGTCTCTTTATCATCATTCCATGGACGTAATGCGAAAGGAAATTTCAGGACATAATCGGGCCCTACCTTACGGCCGTCAATGCCGAAGAAGTTATGAGCATATTCGTGGGTATGAATCCCCTTTGTTCCCGTATTATGAAGGCAGTAGTCTACAATTAACCGGTTATTCTCAACCGAAATTGTCTTAACCAATGAAACGGCGTAGCCCCTGCAATCCTTGGGTAGTACGGTAAAAGTGATGCTCTGCGGTCCGGAATGCTCTACACTGATCTCGAAAGAATCGAGAGGATAGTCTCGATTAAATTCATAAGCTGTATCACTGGTTCTTGTAAGTAAACCTACTCCAAGCTTAGGGAATTGTTCTCCCACTCCCACCTCATCGTACCCAATCGCCTTCGCCAATCCAAACTCATTACATATCCCTATTCCCCCAGTTCCTTGCATCGGAATCAGGCTTTCCGGTACGCAAAAGGTATGATTCCCTTGGATCAGAGTCGTTCCCGTGATAAACCCACTCCAATCAAAACGAGTACGTTGGTAATCACCAGGTTCCGCAATGTCAATAATCAAATGTTCATTTTTTAGTTGATATGCCATATAGCATCCCCTTCTTTATTCTATAACGATTAAAGTAATAGTTTATAAGAGAAACCCTGGCCTTCTAGTAAGGACCAGGGTCTTCATCATCAAGTTATATACTGAAGTTCATGTTGCTAACACTTAATTTCGACTATACATCAAGGATAATATCAATAGTATGAGTATTGTCCTTAGGTAGCGACTCCAATATTGAACGCCCAATAAGGCTACCCAAGCCATGCTCTTCATAAGAGATCGGCTTACCGTTTAAAGTGATAGATGCAATACGGTATTGCCCAAAATCAGCATGCTTAGGATTATGATACACAATACGTAACATCCGATCGGCGAACAACGTTTCGACAGAAGCATTGCCTTCTTGATCGAACTGCTCTTTTGTAAGCTTTGGCTCCAGATGCAAATCTCCGTAATGACCCTTCACTCCGTATACTTCAGTAAGCTCGGTCAGTAGCAACCAGCTGGCTGACCCTGTCAAATAAGTATACATACCCCGGCCTTTCTCATTGATATACTCTGGAACCCCAGGATACATCCGGCTTGTGCCGAAGTCTGCGGATAAAGAGTAAATCGAGTCTAGTACCTGATGACCTTCTTTGACAAAACCGCGTTTATAAAGTGCATTGGCATACATCACGGTCATGTGGCTGAACATGGCTCCATTCTCTTTGTGTCCAAAGGCAAAGCCAAAAGCCCGACCTAGGTTTTGCTGAATACCACCAAATTGCGAATTCAAACGATAACCGATATGATCATCCTTCAAATACCGATCCACAGCATTTACAATTTTGCCAACCTGTTCATCTGTAGCGATTCCACCCATAATGCTGAACACTTGACCCGTAAGCGTCATCCTTACACCACTAGGATAATCTCCTTCTACGCGTTCTGAGTCATTATTATAGTATCCGTTGAACCACTCAAAGCCTTCTTTGTTCACGATCCATTCATTTTTGCGGAGATGGTCAATTACCCATTCTGCTTTATGTTGTAAATCGGCTGCTACTTTTTCAATGTCCAACTTGAGTTTTTTACCACTAATCGTCGGAACAATGGAATCGTAATACCGTTCCAATAAAGCATGCTTGTCAGTGATACTCTCATATGAAATCGCACTTGACAATGTATCGAACAATACGATCATTTCTTCTGCCAGTTCGATGGTCTCCATGTTTGAAACCTTTTTCAAATGGAGCAATAATTCAGACAATTCTAGCAAATTACTAGCATAGAAAGCGGTAAACGCAACACTCTCTCCCCGATCTGGAGCAAGGTCAAGACCATCATTCCAATCGGCGCCTTCCAATTTGATATTGTTATGTTCGCCAACATTAAAGAATGGGACGATGTTTTGTAGCAAAATATGCTCTAGAATAGTTCCCTCATAAAGACTTCCTTCACGAGACAGGAGCTGATTACCGTGCTCAGGCTTCCAAGAAAGATCACGATCATGACAACGCTTGACGAAGGAATCACGGAAGTAAGACTGTGGTTGTAACAAGAAGTCTATGTCCCCACTTTGACGAATATAGAGCAATGTAGTCAGCAATGGCCAAGCTCCATGATCCATCCAAACCCGTGGAATGTTATTCCGATCAGCAACAAATTCACCCGGTTTTGATCCAATGATCGTCGCGTTACTTCCATCAATACGAACACCCGCATAGTTATTGTGGAGAAGATATCTCACTTCGGACGGCTCCATGACCATCAACGCCAAGCAGTCTTGCCATAGGTCGCGCCATCCACGGCCACCACGACCGTAGTCATGATATGGAAGGAAGGAGTTACCATACATACGTCTCAAAATGGGCTGTAGCGTTACCCACTTCATCCACATATCTTGCTCTTGATCTCCTGAATGGAATGAGATAGTGTCCAGCTTCTCTAGCCAATAAGTCTTATTCTCTTCTAATAGAGCATTAAAACAAGCTTCAGATAAATAATCTTTAGCATAACGCTCAGTTTCGATCCGATCATCAGAAATAATCATAGCCACAATATAGGAGACTGATTGCCCAGGTAATAATTGCACATGCTCGAACCGCAATCCACCTACAGCTTCATAACCTTCGATTGTTACCCCACGTGCAGTGTTTGGCTCTAAATTGGCAACAACGGCTTCAGGCCAATCAAGCGCCCCACCTTCACCAACAAACTCCTCAGTTACTGGGAATAATCCTGTTGGTGCTGCTCCACTAGCGTCAGAGCCCAACACTCCATAAGTTACTTTGTTAATACGATGTCCTCTTTCATCAAAAGAAAGCGCTGGTTGCACTTCTACCCCGTATTCAGAAGGATAAATACGATGAAGCAATGAAGTTACATGACGATGATCCCTAAGGTCATCTGCAGAACGTCCGTACAAAGGAATTGCTGCTGTCGGAGTCAATTGGATAGGGGATTTACCCGTATTGGTCAAACTCACTTTCATTAGCTCTACCTTGTCATCAGTAACGGGGACAAAGCTAACCGTCTCAGCCTTCAAGCCAACCTCTTGATTATTCCGTGTTAATTTATGCCACAAAAATCCTGCTTCCATGAAGCTATCTTCTTTGGCATCAGAGAACTGCTGAGCGTTCTGTCTTGCCGAATTGCCGCTAGCTGACCAAGCACCGTAACCTTCAATATGAACCCAAAAGTTTCGCGATGCCTTGGAATTGTGTAAGTTGTCCACAGAAACTGGTTCCATAAGGAATGTATTATGACTTGAGGTGATCTCGCCATGCAAATTCGGTGTAATAGCGGACATCATTCCCGCCTCATTCACTAAAGGAAAGTATAAATAGCTATGATTCTCCGGATGAGTTAGCTTAAACTCCCCTTGTTTCCCCTGAAATTTCCAGCCCTGTTGGCTCATTTTGCTTCTTCCTCTCACTTTGAAATCACCACATTTTTAACTTTACTTCTTAAGATTTAACTGCACCTGCTAAAGCTCCATCTACAAGATATTTCTGGATGAAGGAATATAACACCATAAGCGGAGCAGCAACAAGAGTAATACCGCAGGCAAGAAGTGGCCAGTTATTTCCGTATTGCCCCTTGAACTCCTTCAATCCGAATGTGATTGGGTAATTCACCTTACTAGGCAAGTACATAATCGGACCGACAAAGTCGTTCCAAATCCCAATCGCTGTCAGAATGACACCCGTTGCAATAACCGGTTTCATCAACGGCATAATCATTTGGAACAGGTAGCGAACATAGCCAGATCCATCCATTCCCGCAGCTTCATCCAAGTCGCGACTAATGGATTTGATATAACCAACGAACAACATGAACACGACACCTGTACCGCTCGTTTTCAATATGATGTAACCTAACTTGGTATCATATCCGAAGATATCCAAACTTTCCCGCAGTGATAGCATCAATTTATATTGAGAAACCATTGGATTTGGCAGAAATTGCGACAGCAAGAAGAACAGGTAAATAAATCCGCTCCACTTTACATAACCGCGGGCAACTGGGAATGCACCCATAACGGATACAATGATTGTCAATACAGTTGCAGCTACCGTATAAATAATACTGTTAATAAAGTAATTGGCGAAGTTCCCTTCCGTCCAAGCATCAACGTAATTGCTCCACTGCACTTCTTTTACAAGACCAATGGGGTTCATTAGATACTCTGGATATGATTTGAGCGAAACGTTAAGAACAAGGATCAGAGGTGCGATATACAGTATCAATAGTACAAAAATTACGGAGTAAGACAGAATAGTAAATGATTTTGACTTCTTCATTTTAATATTCCACCTCTCTCTTACGCATTTGTTTAACAGCAACGATAACGAAGACTAGGATCATAAGGAACTGAACAACGGAAAGGGCCGAAGGAAGTCCCATCTCCAAGCTACCACGGAATGTCTCTTTATATACGTCGTAAGCCATTGTTCTTGTATTGAATCGTCCATCTGTCGTTGCCAAAATAATATCAAACGTCGACATCGCCCCGATAATCGAAAGCAACATGTTAACGGTAAATGACGATGCAATTAGAGGGAATGTAATATGGCGGAATGACTGCCATTTTGTAGTTCCATCAATATATCCTGCCTCGTATAAGTCTTTAGGCACGGACTGAAGTCCTGAAAGGAAAATCAACATAGAGTAACCCATGTACATCCAAATCTGTACAAAGATAATGTAACCAAAAGCATGTGTAAAGCTGGCAAAGAACATATCTTTATATCCAAACAGCCACTCATATAACATGTTCACAGGGCCACTAAGTGGATCAAACATCATGCCCCAAATTAACGAAACTACAGCGACACCTAGAACAACCGGCATGAAGAACACGGCACGGTAGAAATTATCGCCACGCAACCTTTGATTAATCAAAACAGCAATAAACAAAGCTACCCCATTCTGTACAACTGTTACAACAACCATGAAGATTAGCGTGTTTGTAATTGAGCGCCAACGTTCTCCAGAGTTCCCAGAGAAGAATACATCATAATAATTATCAAGTCCTACAAAGTTAACAGGACTTCCAGGTATATTCTTTACATCCGTAAAGGAGTAAATAACCGTTAATACTGAAGGACCAAAATAGAATATTACGTACAATAAAAAAGGTATAAGCAACAGCAGCAAGGGTACGTAACGGTTAAAACCTTTTCCAAATGGATACAAACTCTCTCACCTCACCTATCCATGTCAATAAACTAGCGGGGTCTGATAACTCAGACCCCGATACAGTTTGGTTCTATAAGTTATATCAGCGCCTAAATCATTTAGGAGCAGCAGCTTCCCATTCTTTTTGCTGTACATCAGCCAATTCTTTAGCTGTTTTAAATTCTCCGCCTGGAGCTAGATATTCAGTATGAACACCTTCAGCAGCGAGATGCTCACCCACGTTTTGACGGTTGATCATCATAATCTCATATGCAAGTTCGAAGTCACCCAAGTAAGGGGTAAGTTCATTGTCGATAAATTCGCTTTCAGTAGAGATATTATCTTGAGTCGGAATAAATCCTGCAGCCTTGACATATTTCGTGTAGTTCTCTGGTTCAGAGAAGAATTCCAACCATTTCAAAGCGCCTTCTTTGTTCGGACCTTTTTCTGCTGCGTACCAGGTTACATCGTATTTACCAACGAAAGATGCATTTTTCGCAGCGTCTTCAGTAGCTGGAACTGGGAAATAACCAAATTTCAAATCTGGATTTGCAGTAGCAATTGTTGGTGCATCCCATGAACCATCAGCAAGCATGGCCACTTTTCCAGTTGCAAAAATGGAAGGTGCAGATGCATAGTCAATTCCCATAAATCCATCAATCATATAATTATCTTGAAGAGTCTTCATTTTTTCTAGAACTTCTACGGCTTCCGCATCGTTAAATGCAGTTTCGCCTTTCCAAACGCCTTCAATCCATTTTTGTTGATCTCCACCGCCAAGAATTTTCGCTTGCAGTGCGAATACAGGCAGTTTCAAAGGCCATACATCTTTACCAGCTACGCCGATTGGAGTGATACCTTTTGCTTTCAAATCCTCACAAAGTTTAAGGAACTCTGTCCAAGTAGTAGGGACTTTCAGTCCATTATCTTCAAAAATTTGTTTGTTGTAGAATAACCCGGACATCGCTACTTTACCAGTTGGAATCGCATAGACTTTATCGTTGTAGGTACCTGCTTTTTCGATATCGTTAGCATTCCATTTCTTCACGAATTCTTGATCTGACAAATCAGCGATGAGGCCAGAATCAATCCATTGTTGCCAGTCAGGCACTTTCGCTCCTGGAGTCCAATCTTTCGGAGACAATCTCATACCTGAGAGGTCGGCAAGAATGTCAACGTCGTTTGCAGTAATTCTTGCTCTTTGCGCTTGCTTGTACTCGTCATCCGGACCGGTTGTCGTATACTCAACTTTATATTCTGGATATTTAGCTTCAAACGCCTTATTAATTTCCTCCATTGCTGCATTAACGTTACCTTGTTTCCAGTGAAGAATTTTGACTACCTTTTTCTCTCCCGATGGTTTGCTACCACCATTTCCTTCTGTAGCGGTATTATTGCTTCCACATGCCGCCAAACTAAGTGTTAGAGCACCAGATAGGACTAGAGCAGGAATTCTCTTAATCATTTTAAATAACCCCCTGTGTTATCAAAATTTTTGTTTCGAAACTTATTTTCGTTAATTTTCGTAAAATCCAATGTATCTGCGATATTTTTAACGAAAGCGGTTTCGTCATTGCCATTATTGCATTGATTTTTTTGTTTGTAAAGTTATTTTTTAATGTCAGAAATTTCGCTTCTTATATAAATAAGTATCGTTATATTTAGCATAAAACCTATTCATATATGGTTTTTTTGTTCTCCCTCACATTAATCTAATTGACTACCCTTTAAATAACTTGTACACTATTTTACGAAAACAATTTTCGTATATAGGATAAGGCTTAACAGAATGTTCGACTCCATGATCATCCTTAATGACAAGATGATTTTAAAGTATAGATTTGTTTTGAACTCTAGGAGGGCTTGATCGTGTCGGTAAACATTAAAACCATTGCTGAAATGGCTGGAGTCTCCGTATCAACTGTCTCCAAGATTATTAACAACTACAGCGATATTTCCGAGGATACCAAAGCTAAGGTCCTTGAAATCATGAGACAAACTGGTTATGTCCCTTCGAATTCCGCGAAAACGTTGGCAACCAAGAAATCCAATCTCATTGGCGTTATTTTTGCGGGAAAGCTAAATGTCGACTTCACACATCCATTTTTTCTAGGAGTGCTTAACTCGTTCAAGAAGCATATGGGCTTCTTAGGATACGATCTCCTGTTTTTCTCCAATGAGAAATTCCACTCCGTGGATGGGGATTATGTAGCACGCTGCTTACACTTTCATGTAGATGGATGTATTATTGTTACCGGACAACAATTGGAACAATCCATTACCGAGTTAGATCTCAGCGAAATCCCATGTATCGGCGTCGATATCCACCTCAAGGGCAAAAATTCTGGTTATATTATGTCCGACAACTATAAAATGTCATACAAGGTTGTCGAACATTTTTATTTACAGGGTTACCGAGAACTGGGGTACATCGGAAGTACATTGGAATCCGATATCTCTAATATGCGTGAAACTGGTTATAAAGATGCAATTGAGAACTTTGGA
The DNA here is from genome assembly GCF_014639155.1 of Paenibacillus segetis. Classification (NCBI taxonomy): domain Bacteria; kingdom Bacillati; phylum Bacillota; class Bacilli; order Caryophanales; family Paenibacillaceae; genus Paenibacillus; species Paenibacillus segetis. The sequence goes on along the minus strand of NZ_BMFT01000001.1, from coordinate 877,826 downwards.
CTTCCACAAAACGATAATTGGTTCGTTAATGGGGATAACTTCTTTGAATCAAGCGGTTATGAAGCGATGAGTAGAATGATACAATCTGGCAGCCTTCCACGGGCCATCTTTGCAGCATCAGACCTGATTGCTATCGGGGCAATGAGAGCACTCAAAGAGAATCATTTAAGTGTACCTCAAGATGTAGCCATTATTGGCTGTGATGATATTGAGGCATGTCAATATACAAGCCCATCCATAACGACAATTAAGCAGAACAAAGACAAAATCGGTAGGTTGGCCTCGCTTATGTTATTTGACCTAATCAATAATCAATCGGAAACAGTGAATGTTGTGGTAGAACCGGAATTGGTTATTCGTGAGTCATGTGGAAGTGGTATGAATCTAGGCAGTATCTACGAGTAAACATAGTAACAATAACAAACAGGGTGTAGATCAAAATGCGATCTACACCCTGTTTGTTATACAAATATTATCTTTCTTAGTAATCCTACAAATCGTAGTAAAGACCAAATTCGTGTGGATGAACGCGAATGGCTACCGATCTAGCTTCTGCCCGTTTGAGATCAACGAAGTTATCGATGAACTCTTTCGTAAATACGCCACCTTCAGTCAAAAATTCATAATCAGACTGAAGTGCATTTAAAGCTTCATCCAGCGATCCAGGTACACTACGAATCTCTCCTTTTTCTTCATCGGAGAGCTCATAAATATTTTTATCAAACGGTCCGTATCCTTCTTTCGTTGGATCAATCTTGCGTTTGATTCCGTCTAACCCAGCCATTAGCATTGCAGAGAATGCAAGGTATGGATTAGCCGTTGAATCCGGTGTGCGGAACTCAATCCGGCAACCCTTCGGTGTCACAGCAGCAACTGGGATACGTACCGCTGCGGAACGATTTCCTTTGGAATATACCAGATTAACCGGCGCTTCGTAACCAGGAACTAACCGTTTAAACGAGTTCGTGCTGGGATTAGTGAACGCAATCAACGCAGGAGCATGATATAGAATACCCCCAATATAGTGCAGCGCAGTTTCGCTCAAATTCGCGTAAGCACCTTTTTCATAGAATAACGGCGTATCACCATCAAAGATCGATTGGTGAACGTGCATTCCACTACCATTGTCGCCAAATAACGGCTTTGGCATGAAAGTTGCTGTTTTACCAAATTGAACAGCCGTATTGTGCACGATATATTTATAAATCATTAAATTATCAGCAGTTTTAGTCAATGTATCGAAACGGAAATTAATTTCCGCTTGACCCGCAGTAGCAACTTCATGGTGATGGCGTTCTACACGGATACCCACTTCTTCTAACAATCGGCACATTTCACTACGGATATCTTGTTGCTTATCCATCGGCGCTACTGGAACATATCCACCCTTAACTGGGATTTTAAAGCCCAAGTTTCCGCCCTCTTCACTACGTCCTGTATTCCACGAAGCTTCTTCAGAGTCAACGGAATAATAAGATTTATTCATTCCACTCTCATGACGTACATCGTCAAAAATAAAGAATTCCGATTCTGGAGCAAAGAACGCTGCTGTTCCGACGCCACTTTCCTTCAAGTACTCTTCAGCACGAACCGCAATACTACGCGGGTCTCTTTCGTAACGTTCACCATCCGGTGTGAAGATATCACAAAATACGTTCAACGTTGGGTGCGCCATGAATGGGTCCACATATATTGAGCCGTGATCTGGCATCATGACCATATCGGACTCTTCAATTCCACGGAATCCAGGAATTGATGATCCGTCAAATGCAACACCGTTAATAAAAGTGTCTTCATCTACTTCTTTTGCCGGTAAGGTGATGTGATGCGCCCGTCCTGACAAATCGGCAAAACGGAAATCCACCCATTCGATTTGTTTTTCTTTAATTGTCTTCAAAACCAATTCTGCTGACATTGAAATTCCTCCCCAATCACGAACATTAATTCAAAATTAAGAGTTAACGTTCATCCTTTTCTTCAATTATGTCGTCATTATAAAACCAGAAATTTCTACCGTCAATACTCATGTCAGGTATTTTTATGCCCTATGTAAGGTATTATAACATTGAGTACAAACTTCTCTACAAATAGTATAAAAGGCCTCATAACTGCGCTTATACATAAAAATAAGCCGTCTCAAAAGTAGGTTAAACTACTTCTAAAACAGCTTATCTATTTAATATTATATAGACTCTAATAATACCTCTTGTATTATAGCGTGCTAGCAGCTTTCGGCGTATCAAAACGTTTGCCAACCAATGGTGCAAGCTTCTCCAAGTCGCGAAGTAGCGAAGCAAATTGATCCGGGAACAAGGACTGAACCCCGTCTCCTGTCATAGAATTGTCAGGATCTGTGTGCATTTCAATGATAAGTCCATCTGCACCAGCTGCTACAGATGCTTTAGTCATCGGCTCGACCAACTCACGTCTTCCTGTACCATGACTTGGGTCAGAAATGACTGGCAAATGACTGAGGCTTTGAAGCACAGGAATTGCGGAAAGATCTAATGTGTTACGGGTATATGTCTCGAATGTACGAATTCCACGTTCACACAGCATAACATTCGGGTTACCACCAGCTAAAATATATTCTGCCGCATTTAATAACTCGTCGTAGGTTGCGCTGAATCCCCGTTTCAGTAAGACCGGCTTACCACATGTTCCAAGCTTGCGCAATAAATCGAAATTCTGCATATTACGTGTTCCAATCTGCAAAATATCAGCATATTCAGCACAAACATCAACATACTCCGGTGTCATGACCTCAGTAATCGTTAGCAAATCATGTTTCTTGCCTGCTTCAGCCATCATGATGAGACCTTCAACACCAACTCCTTGGAAGCTGTAAGGACCTGTACGTGGCTTGAATGCCCCTCCCCGAAGTACTTGCCCACCAGCAGCCTTAACTAAGGCGGCAATTTCATCAATCTGTTCTGGAGATTCTACAGCACATGGACCACCCATTACTACAAGTTCCCCTCCACCAATAGAAACATTACCAATCTTGATTACGGTGTCCTCTGGGTGGAAATCACGGCTTGCCAGTTTGTAAGACTTGGATATCTTAACCACGCTCTCTACATCTTTCATCTGACGCAAATGTTCAGCAAGCTTCGGCTCGATCGCACCAATTAATCCAATCACAGTACGATCACTCCCACGCGATACGTGCGTTTGAAGTCCTTCCTTTTCAATCACTGCAATAATTTCCTGAATTCGACTCTCAGGTGTTTGATTAGAAGTTATAACGATCATCTCAATCATCCTTTCATAATTAACGGGCAAGTGCCTAATAAGTTCACTTCATTCTTTTTTATTTTGATGCTTGAACGCTTGTTCGCTTCTACGCTTTTAATTACTAAAGCAATAATACCGAAAATGACCTTAACCGTCAAGCCCTTTATTACTTTCGCTTCTACTACTTCGGGAATTACCCATAATAAAAAAATACGGCGTTATGTTTGAAATGCCAACATAACGCCGTAAATTTCATTATACTGAGGCAGTATTATTCCGCTGATTTGTTCTTCGCCGCTGCCTTGACGGGTGGTAATAGCTTCTGCATATTAACCGTACGCACGATCTCCCATGTGTCCTCATTGTTAGGATCAAATTGCTCTAAATAGGCAATGACCTCTCGGGTAATAGGCGTAGGTGTAGACGCGCCGGAAGTTACAGCAACTTTATTTATTCCCATCAACCATTCGCGATTCAATTCAGTCACATCTGCAATCCGATAAGCAGTCACTCCTGAAATCTCCTCTGACACTTGAGCTAGACGGTTAGAATTATTGCTGCGAGGATCACCCACTACAATCACTAAATCTGCTTGGCCTGCTTGTTCCGCTACAGCTTCCTGACGGACTTGTGTAGCTAAACAAATCTCATTGTGTATTTCAGCACCAGGGAATTTCTGTAGCAACTCCTTCATAATATGTTTGATGTCCCACTGACTCATCGTAGTCTGATTTGTAATAATAATTTTATCTGAATCGATACTCAGCTGCTCGATTTCTTCTTCTTTCTCAATTAAATGAACACGATCTGGAGCAACGCCAATAGCTCCCTCAGGTTCCGGATGACCACGTTTACCGATATAGATTACATCATAACCTTCGGCTACTTTCTCCTTAATGAGTACATGCGTCTTCGTCACATCTGGACATGTTGCATCAACAGTCGTTAGTCCCTTCTCCCGGGCGATTTTGCGCACCTCTGGCGATACACCATGAGCTGTGAAGATAATTGTACCGCTATCCACCTGGTTCAAGATTTCTAGACGATTTGGACCATCTAGTGTAATAATTCCCTCATCCTCGAATGAGGTGGTAACATGACTGTTATGAACGATCATGCCCAATATATAAATCGGCCTGGGCAAATCAAGATTCTTGGCGGCCTGTCTAGCAAGTACCATCGCATCGACAACGCCATAACAATAACCTCGCGGCGATATTTTAATGACTTCCATCGTTACTGATCCCCCACTTTCCTGTCTCCATAACTAAATCTACTTACGGTAGGAAACAAGTCTATTATAACTTATTCCTCCAGAGCGTCAAAGATAGCAGGAAGCCAAATTACAAACGTTGTGCCCTCACCGCGCTTCGTAACTACCTCAACCGAACCACCATGTTCATCGATAATCCATTTTGCAATCGATAGCCCAAGACCTGTTCCCTGAATGATTCCACGTGAAGGATCTGCGCGATAGAATCGTTCAAATATATGTGGAATTTCTTCACGATCCATGCCAATGCCAGTATCAGCGATCCTAATGCCGATCTGATTATCCGCTGCTACAGCGTCCAGTGTAACACTACCTTCAGGTGTATATTTGAACGCATTCTCAATGAATATGAACAGCATTTGCTGTAAGTAATCTTTATTCCCCATCACATATGCATTTTCAATTACACTCAAATCTCCTTGAAGCCATAATACCTTACGAGGTAGAAATTGAGCGCGTCTTACAACTTCCTCCACTAGCGGTGGGAGAGGGAGAACATCCTTAATTAACGTATGTCCAGCATCAGCTCGCGCTAACGATAACATGTCGTTCACCAGTCGGCTCATCCGTTCAGATTCATCTGCAATATCACTCATGGCCTCCAGCGAAATATTTCGTAAATCCTCTTCATCTAAAGCGACCTTTCCTTCTTTCTCCTGCGTCCACATTTTTTTCAAAAGATCGACATTTCCGCGGATCGTAGTAAGCGGAGTCCGTAGTTCATGTGAAGCATCCGAGACAAAGCGTCGCTGAGTCGCATAAGCATCATCCAGTTCTTTATAGAACCCCTCTGTACGCTCCAGCATGTTGTTAACCGTACCAATGAGTTGGCCTATCTCATCGTTTGGACCCGAATAATCAATACGCACGCTGAGGTCATTTCCTGTCTGAATCCCATTAGCGGCTTCGATCACTTTGCCGATTGGTGCCATTGATTTTCGTGCAAGGAACAATCCTAAGGTACTCGCAATCACAATCGAAATAATCGAACCCCAGATTAATACAATCTTCATTTGACCCATTAATCGATATTCTGCATTGGTATCGGCTGCAAGCTGCAGCAATCCTACAATAGCATTCTTATTTTCTAGATAAATGGCACGTTCATACAACATATAAGAATTACCGTTAATGGTCACATTTTGAAAGTTACCTTTCGTACTTAATTCTTCAATATTAGGAACCGGGAATACCATATCTCGGTCAACCATTCCTTGAGAGGTCTCTATGGAGCCTTTCACATAATTATTGAGTTGCCAAAATATACGAGCATCTTCTAATCGGATCCTTCGACTCCGCTCCATCTTCAAATCTAATCCCTGGGATAAACCCACCGCGTTTTCACTAGCAATCAGAGCTCCCTGTTCTTCGACTCGATTCTTCACTTCTTGAAAAGTGTTATAGTAAACAAGCCAATATATCGAAGCTCCAAACAGAATTAGCATGACGACCAATATGCTAGTATACCAAGCGGTTAGCCGCAGTCTAATTGACATCTTAAGAGTCTCCTCTCAGAATGTAACCGGCGCCACGAATCGTCTGTATGATACGTTTGCCGCCATACTCCTCCGTTTTTTGTCTCAGCATAGCAATATATACTTCAAGCACATTGGACTCACCACTATAATCATAACCCCAAATTTTGTCCATCAATAAATCTCTAGTTAGTAGTCGCTTAGGATTCTGCATAAAAAGATATAGTAAATCAAATTCCTTTGCCGTAAGCTCTAGACGTTGTCCTGCTCTTACAACTTCACGAGAATCAAGATCAAGTACAATATCTTCAAAAGTAAGCCTATGCCCCTCTGCTTCCCCTACGGATTCTTTGCGTCGTAATAATGCGCGTACCCTTGCTAACAATTCCTCAAGCGCAAAAGGCTTGACCAAATAATCGTCAGCTCCCAAATCCAGCCCTTTCACACGATTCTCTACTTCGTCCTTGGCTGTTAGCATCAATACCGGGGTTGTACTGCCGCCTTCACGTAGTCTACGAATCACTTCAAAACCGTCGATCATCGGCATCATCACATCCAAGATAATCAAATCTGGATCGACAGACAACACCTTTGACAGTCCTTCCGTCCCATTGTTCGCTGTATGTACACCATACCCTTCAAATGCTAAACCTCTTCTTAACATCGAAGTGATTTTCTCATCATCATCAATTACTAATATTTCGAATCTCATCGTAACCTCTCCTTTTATAAGGCGACGACGATGTTGCTACAGCTCGCCTACACCTTCAGTATCCCTATTTTATCAAAAAAATAACTATATACGAACAAAAGACGGAAGGACATATAGCCCTGCCGTCTCTCGTTACACTACAGGCCGAACAATCACATTATTCCAAATTGGAAAAATCGTTCTTGTCACCAATGGTCACTTTTAGGTCGATCGTTTTACCATCACGTACCACATTAAAAGTTACATCTGTGCCAACCGTTTGTTTCTGGATATACGCAATCAAATCTTCTTTTGTCGCATACTTTTTACCATCTGCCCCTGTGATAATATCGTAAGGACGAAGATCGGCATTATAAGCAGGCGATTTGTAAATAATATTCGAAACTACTGAACCTTCTTGAATATCCGTACCCATTTGTTTGGCAACTTCACTTGTCATCGTCATTAAAGTTGCACCGATGAAAGGTGCTGGTGCTTTCGGAATTTTTTCATTATTTTTTAGTTTATCTAGTACTTCAGAAATTGTAGAGGTTGGAATAGCAAAACCAATACCTTGAGAGTCAGAGCTTACGGCTACATTGATACCGACAACTTCACCTTTCAAGTTAAGAAGTGGACCACCCGAGTTACCTGGGTTAATGGAAGCATCCGTTTGGAGCAAATGCTCATACTGCCGATCGGCTTCTCCATTCTCACCAGCGATCGTAATGCCTCCACGTTCCTTGGCGCTAAGCACACCTGCAGTTACAGTATGGTCAAATCCTTGTGGATTACCAATAGCCACCAACCATTCACCTACAACCGTGTTATCAGAATCGCCCATTGGGATGGAAGGGAAATTATCGCCTTCTATCTTAAGCACAGCTAAGTCAAGTTCATAACTAGTACCAAGCACCTTAGCTTCATAAGGTTTCTCCGTATCTTGTAACGTTACTTGAACAACGTCAGCATCGTGAACCACATGCTCATTCGTTAGAATATATCCGTCTTTCTCAAAGATAAAACCGGATCCAATGCCCGTAGGAACTAACTGATCGGAGTTCCCAGAAGAACTTCCACCGTTTTGGTTGCTATCACCGTTACCGGAGGAATCATCCCCGAAGAAATAACGATAGAACGGATCACTGTTGTAAGCATTGTTTCTACTTTGTTTACTTGATTTAACTAGTGTTTCAATTTTGACAACAGCAGCTCCCGCTTTGTTCACCACGGCCGTCACATCGCCAGGATTTGTCATAGCAAATGAAGCCGTTGAAGCCGTTGAGTTGGATTCATTGCTCTTTGCTCCTGAAGTCGATACCGGTATAGCTGCTGACTTATTCCCAGTAAATAAGTTCTGAGTGTCGGCATATACCATTCCACCTAGTAGAATCAACATACCCGCCAATCCTCCAGCGATGACACTCTTGAAGGAGATTTTCTTAGGTGGCTTATTATACTGCCAATTTCCATTTCCTTTTCCTGGCGGTGTTCCGCCGCCTCCGTTCGATCCCCTAAGTCCATCTGAAGAAGGACGAATGTCATAGGATGACGGAATCGGTTTAACCGGTTGTGGTCTAGTCACTTCAACCTCTTCCGGTTGACGACGCTCGTTAGAAGGATATTCTTCACGTGATTCCTCACGATCTTTACCATAGGATTGGTAAGGTCCGTAGGAATAATAGTATGAAGAGTCAGACTCGGGTGTTTCCTGCGGCTTGTTATTGTTATCTCCATTCATTCCCCAAGTTGGGTCAGGTTTGTTTTTGTTATCATCCATAGTGATTATACCTCCTTCCCCTGTTGTTCAGGGGGTGTTGTTTATATGTTCTTATTCTGTACTATAAACCTTAAGCGTACCTTAAAAACAATTAAAAAGGAGATAAAAGCCTATCTATTCTTTTTAAAATATATGTTTAGTTTACGTACGAGAGACCCAACCTTGCCGATGAGCATAAATTGCGAGTTGTGTACGATCCTCAAGCTCACACTTCATCAGTAGGTTGCTGACATGCGTCTTGACTGTTTTGATACTAATATGTAATTCTTCCGCAATATCTTTGTTGCTCTTTCCTTCTGCGATCAAAAGGAGAACTTCCTTCTCGCGCCCTGTCATGCCAGAGTCATCGTCTTGAACAGATCTTTGTCTAAGTCCTCTCGTTAGAGCTTGAGCAACATCACCTGTCATCACAGGCATTCCCCTATTTGCCCCTTGCAATGCATAAATAAGCTCCTCAGCAGATACCGTTTTCAGCACATAACTAACAGCACCCGCCTCGATAGCCTGTACGACAAGGTCATCTTCAAGGAAACTAGTAAGAATAACTATTTTTAATCCAGGGTAACGGTTCAAAACTTCTTTTGTAGCTTCAGCGCCATTCATTATCGGCATCATCAGATCCATTAAAATGATGTCAGGTAGTCCTTCTGGGGCCATTTGGTTCAGTACTTCCACAACTTCCTTACCATCAGTGGCTTCGGCTATCACCTCAAACCCTGGATCTAACATCAAATATGTCTTAAGGCCCATTCGTACCATATCATGGTCGTCTACGATCATGACCTTGATCTTCTCACTCATCCTCTTCTTCTCCCCTTTTACCTTCCTCAAACTTCGGTATATGCACACGAATCGTTGTTCCTGCACCTGGCTTACTAATAATCTCAACATGTCCCCCGAGCTTCTCGGCGCGTTCCCTCATCGTCGTTAATCCATATGAGCCTTGTTTTTGATATGAGCTACTAAAGCCTTGTCCGTCATCACTTATACTTAAAACAACTTGACGTGGGCCTTCTCGAAGTGACAAGCTGACAAGCTTAGCCCCCGCATGTTTAACGATATTAGCCATCGCTTCTTGTGTTATCAGAAATAATTGATGCTCCTTAGCTTCAGACATGTCTCCCTGAAGATCCATATCCTTCATACCTTTCAAACCATTCTGTCTGCAATAATCTGGGAACCATTGATCTAATGCTTCCGCTAATGTCTTGCCAACAAGCTCCATCGGGCGAAGTTGGGCAATCAAGGCGCGCATCTGCCTCTGTGCTGAATTCGACATTTGGATTAACTGATCCAGTACGGTTTTTGCGTGTTCTTCATTAGTCTCCAATACCTTAGGTAATGAGGACGCTGCCATATGAATGGCGAACAATTGCTGACTCACCGTATCATGTAGATCACGAGCCAGCCGTCGTCTCTCCTCTAGAACAGCTAATTCTGCCGCTTGTTCCTTCTCTACTACTTCTTGCTCACCAAGCTGCTGCAGTAATTGCATTTTCTTCTCAACCGTAATGGTCATATTGTTAAACTCCTGATACACACTAGCAAAAGATTGATCCACGGTATCAGGCATTCTTACTGATAGATTACCCTTAGCCACTTGGAGCATATTTAAATGGAGTAGATCAATACGTCGTTGAATACGTTGTCCTGCGATATAACCAATTATAAGCGTCAAAACGACGCTCCCTGCGATACCGTAAATCCACACCCGGGCATCGTTTACCACAATGACCCCGGATGTAGAACCGATATACAAGGTGACCGCCGTTATACTGCCTGTCAGCAGAAAATAAAACAGTAGTTCCCACTTGGTATTTTTTAAAATACGTTGCACCATCATAATATCAACCTACCATATTTACTTTAACGTCACCGATAAAGACGCTGACAATTAATTTTACTTTCTTGCCTGCTTCTCCATAATAAGGAGATTGAGCTTGAACACTGCTCATAAAACCACCTTGATTCTGTGTGAGCACTTTCAAATCCCCAATAAAAGCACTTGAAGTCACGGTAATACCGATATCCATGTCATCTGGGATAAATACTTTCACATCACCGATAAAAGCAGATACATTAATTTTAGTCTCGCCATAAGGAATTTGCGCTTTCGTCAAATCAATAATCGTATCACCGATAAAATGAGAAATGTTCGTCGGTTGAAGTTGGAAATACTCTTGACCGAAGTGGACATCACCGATAAATCCTGATTTATTAAGCACATCGACTTTGCCTGTTGATGCGCCTCCCATTCCATAATAATCTTGCTTGAATTTATCTTGGTTCGACTTCTCCTGCTTCTTAGATTCTTCCTTGCCTACATCACCAAAAATGGAGTCTAAAGGTGATTCCATCTCTGTGATCGGTGGCACCGGAGGATTCATCGGAGCTGGAGGTGGAAACTCAACATTCCAGTTATTATTTCTATCACGATGACGGTTATGACGGTCGCGGTGACGCTCTTCCCGACGTTCTTCTCGACGTTCACGTCGATGTGAACGAGGTTTGAATAGAACATGTAGACCACCAATGATCAGCATAACTGGGAAGAAATATTTAAAGAACTCTCCTGGTGAAACCACGACATAGCCGGTATTTCTACTCAAAAAGTAAACACCGATAATGATCAATATTGCACTACCGATCAAATTGGATCCTCCGCGTTGTCCATTAAATAAATGAGAAAGTCCACCTAATATTAAAAATACGGGCCAATAGGTCGAAAATAAATATCCAATACTAATATCAGTGATTCCCATTTGATTAAGCAAGAACAATGCACCGATACCGATCAGTACCATCCCACCAAAAAATCTGCCGTCCCTCATCTCAAATCCCTCCATTATTGCAGCACAATCTTTATTAATTACAGTTTATATCATTATAATATGGGATAACAGCGCCGAGAGATTGAATCTTCCTCCGTCTGCAGACTGAGTCTACTACTAGATTTTAACAAAAATAAGAACAACAAGAAAGAGCGCCTCTAAAGGCGCTCTAATAAATATGTGGAATTAATTTTGTTTTTGGGAGCCTTGATTAGAGACAGCATTACGGGAAGCTTTCGCTTTCTGTGCTATCGTTGAATTATTCTCTTCAGCGAATTCAGCGTTAAACTTCTCATTTGGTGTTTTGTATTCAGGAGAAGCCGCTTTTTTATTGTTTTGATTCGGCATATATTTCACCTCCATTTGCATAATACGGTGATTCCTGTCAAGGTCCAATGATGACGTCAGGAAACACTTCATTGAGTATTATGTCGATTAATGAAGAAAAATATGCAGACTACAGCATTAGATGACATTGTTCCATAAATTCTCTGGTATCTCCTCACTAACTTCCATCGCGTTACCTAGTTCTTTTAGCATAGCCTCTGTCAGCTTGCCGTTCCCTTTACGTATGACTTGCACTTCAACTTCTTTCTTACCCCATTCCTTGAATACCTGTTTGGTAGTTTTGAAGTACAGATCGATCTTCTTACCCTTTATGGCCGACCCCTTATCCGCAACTACCCCATAGCCGTATCCTGGGATATAAAGAATTGTCCCCAATGGGAATACCTTCAAATCAGCCGCAATAGTTGAAACGGTATTCTTGTCTCTGCGGACCTTAACTCCCGAATAAGTAATCCCGTATTGAGGATGGCTAGGTCTTTTACCAGTCGATTCATAACCTGCCGTGTATCCAGTAGCCATTACTTTTACTGTCTTGACCACTTTCTTCTCCGCTTTTGGCTCCTCTTTGGTAGTTATCGGTGGAATGACGTTCGCCTCTTGACGTTCTGCAGGCATAAAGACCATCCGCTCTGGTTTTCCTAAGACCCACTTAGATTTGAGCCATATTCCAGGTTCGATATAACCAGAGTAAGCATTTATGGATGGATTGTTATTTGCTTGTATTGGGTTGTCCGAAGTTAACAGAGTAATCACCAGAATCGTTAAGAGTGATCCTACTCCGATTCTGTACCACATAACAAATTGACGCATATGAAAATCTCCCCCTTAGTACGAAGGATTTCCATATGCGTCAAATTTCATACATTATGATTGCAACGCTACGCGCGCCATTTGATCTTTCGATCGCTGTTGTAGTTGGATTGTCTCATTTTTATAACACCTTACAGGGTTACAATCCAACTACAAAGGCGAACGCGTCCGCTTCTCCAGATTCAAGTGGCCCGCTCTGCTGATGTCAACTTAACTTAGATCGTGTGGTTAGAAATTTCGTCACGAAGCATGGAGATTACTTCATCAAGTGATTTAGCGCCAAGATCTCCTTCTCCACGTTTACGAATGGAGACACTGCCACTGCTTTGCTCGCTCTCACCAACAACGAACATGTAAGGTAGCTTCTCCAATTGAGCTTCACGAATCTTATATCCAAGCTTTTCGTTGCGCAGATCACTCTCTGCACGGACTCCCGCCGCTTGAAGCTTCTCTTGAACCTCACGAGCATAACCTTCAAACGCAACCGAAACCGGAATTACTTTTGCCTGAACTGGCGCTAACCATAGAGGCAGGTTGCCCGCGAAGTTCTCAAGTAAGAATGCCGAGAAACGTTCCATCGTTCCAAGTATTCCCCGGTGCAATACGACTGGACGATGTTTAGCACCGTCATCGCCAACGTATTCCAGCTCGAAACGTTCTGGTAGCAAGAAGTCGATCTGTACAGTCGAAAGGGTTTCTTCCTTACCTAGAGCTGTTTTGATCTGTACGTCAAGCTTAGGTCCGTAGAAAGCTGCTTCACCCTCAGCCTCAAAGAACGGTAATCCAGCTTCTTCCACAACCTCACGCAACATCCGTTGCGCTGTATCCCACATCTCATCATTCGCGAAATATTTCTCTGTGTCCTTCGGATCACGATAAGATAGACGGAAGCGGTACTCGTTAATACCAAAATCGCTATATACCTGTTTGATCAAATCGAGTACGCGAGTAAATTCACCTTTGATCTGATCCAAACGACAGAAAATATGAGCATCATTCAGAGTCATCGCACGAACACGGTGTAAGCCTGTCAATGCACCTGACATTTCATAACGGTGCTGCATACCCAGCTCAGCAATACGGATCGGAAGATCCCGGTAGCTCCGCATATCACTCTTGTATACCATCATATGGTGAGGGCAGTTCATTGGACGAAGAACTAACTCCTCGTTATCAAGAACCATTTTCGGGAACATATCTTCTTGGTAGTGCTCCCAGTGACCCGATGTTTTGTACAATTCAACATTACCCAATACTGGTGTATATACATGCTGATATCCCAACCGTTCTTCCATATCAACAATGTAACGTTCTAGTGTACGACGTAGGGTAGCACCCTTAGGAAGCCAAATCGGCAATCCTTGTCCCACAAGATTAGAGAACGTGAAGATATTCAGCTCTTTACCTAGTTTACGGTGATCCCGTTTCTTAGCTTCCTCGAGCAAATGCAGATGCTCATCCAGCTCAGCTTTTTTGGCAAAAGCCGTACCGTAAATACGCTGCAACATTACATTGTCGCTATTACCGCGCCAGTAAGCACCAGCAACGCTTAGCAACTTAAATACTTTGATCTTACCTGTAGATGGTACATGCGGTCCGCGACATAGGTCAAAGAATTCGCCTTGATCGTAAATGGAAATGATGCTGTCTTCAGGAAGATCGTTAATCAATTCCAGTTTGTATTGGTCACCAAGCTCCGTAAAAATGGCGAGAGCTTCTGCACGGCTCACGTTTCTGCGTGTAATCGGTAAATTCTCGCCGATGATACGCTCCATTTCTTTCTCGATTTTTTGCAAATCTTCAGGATTAAGTGGATGTTCCAAATTCATATCGTAATAGAAACCATCTTCGATAACCGGACCGATGCCGAGTTTAACTTCTTTATTGCCATATAGTCTTTTCACTGCTTGCGCGAGCAAGTGAGCGCAACTATGACGCATCATTTCCAAACCATCTTTAGAATCAAGCGTAATTAACTCAACGGACGCGCCATCCTCAAGTTTAGTATTCAGGTCAACTGTGACCCCATTTATTTTTCCGCCTACTGCATTTTTGCGTAACCCGCTACTAATCGATGCTGCTACATCCTCCAAAGTACTACCTTCAGCATACTCCCGGACCGAACCGTCCGGTAATGAAATTGATACTGCCACCATGTTTTCCTCCCTAAAATAAGTTCTACTTGTTGGAAGCGGATAATACAAAAAGCCCGTCCCGGAAAGGGACGAGCGTTATATACCCGTGGTTCCACCCTCATTCGGCTCCTCCGCTAATCACGGATAAGCCCTTATTCGGCATTGTGTAACGGCAATGACCCGGCATTCCTTAATACCATTCAGGACTAGATAACAGTTCCGTCCGAGTTCAGGAAAGCAGCTACAAAGTGGTAGACCAATACCGAAGCTGAAGGGACTTCCAGCCAGAAACGTTCCCTCTCTCTGTACAGTTCAATGTCAATGGTCCATATCTTTATCAACGCTTTTCATATTTGTGCAAAAATTCATTCTGCATGTAATTATAATCGTATCGCATTCTACCGTCAAGAAAAGCTGTCATAAGTGATGGGCACCTGACAGCTTTATCTATATCGCTTTAATCACTGTGTCTGGCTCCTTGATGTAATAAATTACAGTGTGGACAAAGTAAACAAAGTTCAACTCGCTCGCCAAAAATACGCCGGATGGTGGAGATAATGACGACCTCCGGATCGCGGGTATGAATCACTATACGGCTAGGGGATAGCGAAATTAATGTGCTTACGACAATATCCTCCAGCTCAAGCTCCTGATCAGCTATTCTTGCCACCACTCCACTAACAGAGGAAACACTTACCGATGAGAAGTCTTGGTTCAGAACACTGAATTCATTACCGCGTATATGCATTAAATGAACTAAAGGTGTCAGAGGTTCCTGGAAGTACACGAAATATTGGAGCAACCCTATAAACTCCTCGTACTGCTTATCAAGTAAATATTCATCAACAGCAAAATCTACAATTTCCTTCAGCTTCGCTCTATATTCCTTTAAGCGAAAAGTGATAAATCCATCTATATGGAGGGACTTATTCTCCAGCAAGAATAAGTAACAGGACTCCGTCAGCCCTGTCATTCGCAGCCTTCTGGCTTCAACGCTATCCTGTTCTGTTCCGAGCAGTTTGCAGCTTAGTTCCTTAACGGCCTTCGATTGTTCAGGAGAGGACAAGGAATATTCCGATGCGATGATCTCCGAGACGATCCCCTCTTCCTTGACCTCCACGATGTAGTTAGCAAGCGCCTCTGCTAGTCGTTGCACCAGCTTATTGGGCCAGTCATTCCCATAGGTATCCCATGTGTCATGAACACTTAGCAAGACCTTGACCATCTTCCCATCCAGCTGGGTAGTAAGTTCCGTCCTTGCTTTATCCTTATATAAACCATTTAACGCTTCTTCAATGTATCCGGGTAACAGATCTCCCGACTCTGCGGAATCCAATTTTGCACATATCATAAAAAAATCCATGCACTCGCCCCCTTCCACTTCCTCCTCCAAAGTATATGGTGGGGAGGAAACGGATATACGGAGCGATTCATGGAAAGAAATTCAGTGAAAAAAATTGTAATATTACGAATAATTATCGTTAATTTTGCATGGTAAAATCTCGTTCGATCGAGCTTCCCTCTTCAAATACCCGTAGGATTTCATAACGAGTATTCCGTTGCGCCGGGATTTTGCCTGCTTCACGGATGATCTCAGTAATAGATTCTATGTTAACCTTGTAGGTTGCACCAGCTGAAGAAACTACGTTCTCTTCGATCATTGTACTACCAAAGTCATTACATCCATATTGCAGAGACAGCTTTCCAATCTCTGGACCCATAGTTACCCAAGAAGATTGAATATTCTTAATATTATCGAGAACGATACGGCTAATCGCCACTGTTTTCAAATATTCTTGTGGAGTTTGTCTATCCAGCTTCAAGTTCGTATTGTCAGGCTGGAATGTCCACGGAATAAATGCTAAGAACCCTTCAGAATCATATCCGTTCTGAATGCATTCATCTTGAGCATCACGTACACGCATCAAATGTAGCGCACGTTCCTCCATGGATTCACCTAATCCGATAACCATCGTCGCCGTCGTGTTCATCCCAATGCGATGGGCAGTCTTCATTACATCCATCCAATCTGTCCATGAACCTTTGAGTCGGCTAATCTTACGACGTGTACGGTCATCTAGAATCTCAGCTCCACCACCAGGTAGTGAATCTAACCCGGCTTCGTGTATTTGACGCACTACCTCTTCGAGAGATAGACCGTCCGAGACCTCTTTCATCTTCATAATCTCCGCTGGGGAGAAGGAATGCATTGTAATCTCTGGGAAGCGCTCTTTAATCGCCTTGAGCAAATCCGTATAGTAACTAAACGGCAGGTTTGGATTCGTTCCACCCTGCATCAAAATTTCTGTTCCGTCAACATCCATGGTTTCCTGGATTTTTTGGAAAATAACCTCATCCGGAAGGACATAACCTTCCTCGGATCCCGGTCTGCGGTAGAATGCGCAAAAACGACAATAAACATCACATACATTCGTGTAGTTAATGTTTCGACCAATGACAAAAGTTGTCACTGGCTCAGGATGCTTCCGCTCCATTAATATATTAGCGGTATGTCCCATTTTTTCAATTTCATTAGATTCAAATAACCGTATCGTATCTTCAAGGTTCAATCGCTCCCCTTGAAGCGCCTTATCTAGTATATCGTCTATTGCAGTCACTCTGGCCTGCCTCCTCATTCCCGTATTGATGAAGTATATTAAAATTAAAAATAGTTTATGGCTATTATCGTAACATAATCATAGGCAGAAAAATAGCACCCGAATCTAAGATCGAGTGCCTTATATAGAAAGAAATCAGTCACTACTTTAGTTATTTTCTAATGCTTGTTCTAGATCGGCAATAAGATCATCAATGTCTTCAAGACCAACAGAGAAACGTAGCAAACCGTCAGTAATCCCTCGTTCACTCCGAACTTCCTTTGGCATAGAAGCATGAGACATCATGGCTGGATAGGACAAAATACTCTCAACTGCACCAAGGCTAACGGCAACTAGCGGTAGTTTAACTTCATTAAGTACCCGCTTCGCACGTTCACCTGATCCGACGTCAAAAGAGACTACCGCACCGTACCCAGTGGACTGCTTCTCATGTACTTCACGGCCTGGATGGTTCGGCAACCCAGGATAGAACACCGCTTCGATATCATGGCGAGTTGATAACCAATCTGCCAGCTTACGAGAGCTGATTTCACTGTGTGCCATCCGGGCGGATAACGTCTTCATACCACGTATCAACAACCATGAATCTTGTGCCCCCAGTACGGTTCCAAGTCCATTTTGCATGTATTTAAGACGATTACCCAGCTCTTCGGTGCGTACGACTGCAAGCCCAGCAAGCACATCGCTATGTCCGCCAAGAAACTTGGTAGCACTGTGTAATACAATATCAACACCAAGTTCAATCGGCCGTTGATAATATGGGGTCATAAACGTATTGTCCACAATACTAAGCAAATCATTTTGCTGACACCAAGCAGCTATCTCTGCTATATCCGTTATTTTCAATGTAGGGTTGGATGGTGTCTCCATATAAACAGCTTTTGTATTTGGCTTTAATGCCGCTTTGACCTGCTCCACTTGTGTCATATCAACAAACGTAGACTCAATACCCATCCGGCTAAGTATTGTTGTTAACAGGCGGTAGGTACCACCGTATACATCCTCTGTTACAATGATGTGATCCCCAGCGGATAACATCATAAATGTACTCGAAATCGCCGACATTCCACTAGAGAATGCAAATCCTCGTACTCCGCCTTCTAACACAGCGATATAGTCTTCCAGTGCTTGACGCGTTGGGTTCCCCGAGCGACTGTAATCATGTATAGGGGGATTAAAAATATCATGATGGTGGAATGTGGACGCCTGATAGATCGGTACGCTGGATGCTCCCGTGGTACTATCTACTTCGCTACCAAAATGAATCAGTTTTGTGTCAAACTTCTTCACCGGACCTTCTGAATTTTCGTTGTGATTCGTGCGGTCACCCATGGTTAATTCCTCCTTCAACTTCCACACGTGCTGCTTCTAATGCCCTGCCTAAATCCTCGATTAAATCGTCAATGTGTTCGATACCAACCGAGAAACGCAGCAACCGATCATCTACGCCAACAGCTTCACGAATTTCAAGCGGAATATCAGCATGTGTCTGTACCGCAGGATAAGTCATAAGTGATTCGACTCCACCTAGACTTTCCGCAAAGGCGATCAGTTGCAGATGGCGAAGTACTGGCTCAACAAACCGAGCATCTGTCACTTTAAATGAGAAAATCCCTGTATTTCCGCTCGATTGTTTGTTTTGAATCTCATATCCCGGATGTCCCGGAAGCCCAGGATGGAATACCTCTGCGATTTGCGGATGCTTCTCTAAATATTTTGCCATTGCCAGTGCATTACTTTCATGACGCTCCATCCGCAGCGCTAATGTCTTCATTCCTCGCATGAGCTGATAAGAGTCGGTAGGGCTGAGAACTGCACCAATGGAATTATGTAGAAAGCCAATTTCTTTGGATAGTTTCTCATCTTTTGTCACGATCAGTCCGGCAAGTACATCATTATGCCCACCTAAATACTTCGTTGCACTATGAACGACAATATCCGCTCCAAGTTCCAGTGGACGCTGGAAGAATGGAGTTAGTAACGTATTATCTACGATTGTAATAATGTCATGTACATGTGCCCAGCTAGTTACTGCTTCAATATCGGTCACCATCATAAGAGGGTTCGTTGGTGTTTCAATAAACACTGCTTTGGTGTTGGGTTTACGCACACTTTCAAGCGCATCTAAATCGTTCGTATCAACATAAGAAGCCGTTACACCGTACTTAGACAAAATCTGCTCAAGTAGACGATATGTCCCACCATACAAATCGAGCGATACAATGAGATGATCACCTTGTGAGAACAAGGTAAACACGGTTTGCAGTGCTGCCATCCCAGAGCTACAGGCAAAACCAGCATCACCGGCTTCTAACACCGCTGCCGCATCTTCCAACACCTTACGAGTCGGGCTCTTTGTTCGTGCATAATCAAATCCTGTACTTTGCCCTAATCTAGGGTGTCGAAAAGCGGTCGCCTGATAAATAGGATAATTGACAGCTCCTGTCACCGGTTCCTCTATAGAGCCAATTTGTGCAAGCTTACTTTCAATACGCAATGTTTTGTCCGCCACCAGTTATCCCTCCACATTAAATTTGATAAACAAACTCCGTTTGCTGGTCTATATCATAAGGTGTTTCCTGATACACATAGTAATTGAGCCAATTGGAAAATAATAAGTTAGCATGTGCTCGCCATGTTGAAGGCGGATCAAGTGAAGGATCGTTATTTGGATAGTAATTAACAGGCAATTCAATTTCAAGTCCCTTGGCGATATCCCGATCATATTCCCACTTCAGTGACCAAGGATCATATTCCGAATGACCCGTTACGAAAATCTGCTTACCATCACGGGTTGCTACGAGATAGATACCTGCTTCCGGTGACTCAGCCAAAATATGCAGTTCAGGGTTAGCCTCGATATCTGCGCGTTCAACATCCGTATGACGGGAATGTGGAACATGAAAACCCTCATCAAATCCGAATAGCAATTTAACATTAGGAATGTTAATACGATGTGAAAACACGCCGAAACATTTTTTCTCAAGGTAAGTTTTTTGTACACCAAAGTGATGATATAAGCCTGCTTGAGCAGCCCAACAAATGTGTAATGTTGAGGTGACGTGAGTTTTGCTCCATTCAAAAATTTCTTGTAGCTCTTCCCAATAGTTCACTTCTTCAAATTCCATTTGTTCAACAGGAGCACCCGTTACAATCATCCCGTCAAAACGACGATTCTTAATCTCATCGAACGTTTTATAGAACATCTCCAGATGTTCTGCAGATGTATTCCTCGATGTGTGTGAACGAGGATGAAGCAACACAATCTCTACTTGAAGTGGCGTATTTCCGAGTAACCGTAAAATTTGAGACTCTGTCGTTTCCTTTGTCGGCATCAGATTCAGAATAGCAATCCGCAAAGGTCGAATGTCCTGACGATAAGCCCGACTCTCATCCATTACAAAAATATTCTCATTTTCAAGCACTTCTTTGGCGGGTAAATGATCAGGGATTTTAATCGGCATAATTCTTCGCTCCTTTTTTACAGTAAATGAAATTTGTTTTTCTACCAGAGAGTATCGCGATAACAAAAAGAGACCTATCTCACATTAGAGAAAGGTCGTCATCTATTTTCGTGAATGCGCCTCTCTCATCTCTCAGAAACCACCAACCATGTCTTTGTAATTACTACTGGTCTGGTTCTGCAAGAATTAGCACCGTGCGATAAATCGCCGGTTGCCGGGTGTCATCGGGCTAGTCCCTCCACCTGCTCTTGATAAGATTTCGCTATATTTAATTCATGATTCAGGGATAAATATCACAATGCGTTCCCTGAATTCACTTTAATGTATAAGGCCTACTTACGTCAAGAACTCATATCCAAAAATTTGGGGCACCTCTGCCGATAGCCAACCATATACTGGGGAATAAAATTAAGATATTTAAAGGGTTGTAACATTTCATACAGCGGCGTTATACTAGACAAGTGTTTGAAAATGTTAAGGTAAAGAGGTGAACCAAGAAATGGAAGGCGACCCGAGTCCGCAGAGGAGAACTGCCCCAATACGACAATCGCATAGGAAAGAATTCAGCAGGGCACTCGTGGAAAGATTGGGGCTCTTTCATTTTACGGTTACTACATAGGTAACACCCTATTTTGGTGTTCCCGTACTGCTGTGTTCTTTCCCTTGCTCTAATCAAGAGCATCCCCGATCAAACTCTCGGGGTAAGGGAGGAAATCATATGAAAATTCGTCACGTACAAGCTGGCGTATTCACGACTGTCGAAGACGTAGAAACTACGACTGTTGCTCCAGAAGAAGGCTTTTACTGGATTGATGCAGATGTAGAGGATCTTGCACTGCTGCAGCCTCTTTTCTCGTTGCATGATTTAGCAGTGGAGGACTGTCTTACAGAAGAAGAACAGCGTCCGAAAATTGAAACTTATGATAATCATTATTTTATTGTTGTAAATAGCATTCGATATGATGACGAAGAAATTTTTCTGCGTGCGCTGAGCCTTTTCCTAGGTCGTCATTACATCATCACTGTAACGAAACAAAAGATTAACGAGCTGCGGGCAGTGAAGCCTATCCTATGGGATCAAGAAGTAAGCGAACCTGACCGTTTCCTCTATCTGCTCATCGACCTTGTAGTTGATAATTACTTTACAGTAGGCGACCGGATTGAGTACAAAATCGAGAAACTGGAAGAAGATATCCTCATGCATACCAAACGCTCTCATCTGAGTGAAATTATCGGTCTGCGAAGCGAGATTCTTTGGCTCAAAAAAATGCTTGGCCCACAAAAAGAAGTTATAAATATTTTAAATAAAAAAGATCTACGTCTGATCGACGACCAACTGCAAAAGTATTTCAGCGATATTTATGAGAATGCTGTAAAAATATCTGAAAACTTTGATACTTTCCGCGAATTGATGGGCAACTTACGTGAAGCCTATCAGTCAGCCATCGCCAATCGTGCGAATGAAATCATGCGTGTTTTT
The DNA here is from genome assembly GCF_014639155.1 of Paenibacillus segetis. Taxonomy (NCBI): domain Bacteria; kingdom Bacillati; phylum Bacillota; class Bacilli; order Caryophanales; family Paenibacillaceae; genus Paenibacillus; species Paenibacillus segetis. The sequence goes on along the minus strand of NZ_BMFT01000001.1, from coordinate 855,684 downwards.
ACTGCGATCACGACCATATTTATTCCACTTACTTTGATTACAGGTATTTATGGAATGAACTTTGACAACATGCCAGAACTTCATGGGAAATACAGTTATTTTATCGTTATTGGCATTATGGTCACTGCTGGTGCAGGAATGTTTTATCTGTTCCGCAAGCGTGATTGGATATGAAAGAAGAACCCGATATACCACTTAGGACATACTTAAGGACGAAAGACCTCCACAACCACGGAGATTTCTTTCGTCCTTTTGTGATTCGTAACCTACCCTGCGCTGCGGACAGATTCTCGTTGACGGCGATAACGTATGCGAATTAAGCGGAGTCGTTCATATAATTTCTCCAGATTACTCCCCTCTGCTGCCTCTTGACCATATACCCGCTGCAATACAGGTTTCAGAAAGGTATCCCCCATCTCTTCGTACGCCTTCCATACGGCTACTTGTTCGCCATCCGGCATCTCCTTTAATTCTGTTTCTATCAAATGATCCGTGTTATATCCATCCTTCTCTAAATCCTCTAGTAATTCCACAGCTTCTCTTCGTTCAATTCCGGCGCGTATGGCGATTTGTTCTACGCATAGACCTTCATTAATATACTCCAGCACATTCCGACGAGTCGTGAATTTCTCCATCTCTGCTCGAAATTTAGCTTCCTTTTGCTTATAAAGCCAGGAGCGGAACGTTTCCTCATCAAGCTCTAATAAGGCCCAGTCTAGTGGAAAAGATGTCGTCCGCTCAATAACTTGAGTCATCTCAAGCAATTCCATTCCATATTCCTTCGCTTTATTCTCACCGAACCCTGGCAGTTGTAGCAACTCTTCCATCGTTTGTGGACAAAACACACTAATCAGCCTGAGCAATCGATTACTGGCAATCAGATAGGGAACCTTCCGTTCTGATGAAGCTTTCTTCCTCCGCCAAGAACATAGTTCGAGATACAGCGGCTCATTCCCATTTAATTCGCTATAACAAACTAACTTCTGAGCTGTCATGCCACGTCCATGTAAATCTTCCTTCTCATCCCAAATACCTTCTATGACCGGACGAAAGCCTTCACTTAACTTCATGACGAGTCGATGACGATACACATGCAACATTTCTGACCAGGACACTCCTTCGTACCATATATGCTCCTGCTCTTCCTCATCCTTTACTTCATTCCAGCCCATCCGCCAAATTCCGTCTTCCTCTCCAATCCACACTTGCGCAGCACATGAAATTTTACGGTCTTCCTTTTTCTCCAAGCTGTTTAAGAACACAACTCGCATACCTTTCTCCTCCTTATTAGTCTTCTGCTTCAGCAACGAATAAGAAGTCAGGAATGCTAAACCCTTGCACTAATATATATGCAAAAAAAGCACCCTGCCCTGCGAATTCGCAAGAGAAGGTGCTTCCTCCATCTGTATACTGTTATTTCCTATTATACCATTTTCTACAAGACTGTCAATAACCGCTACTATTAGTGAGGAATTATTACCCTCTCAGATAGCTAACAAATTCCCACTCGACTAGCTTTTCCGTTATAATAACTACAAACCTGAATAATAAAATTTCATCTAAATGTTCTCAAGGAGGCCCATGAAATGACTAATCCTCAACACGACTTAGATTTTTTATCTGATAGTACGGAGAGTACCTCCACAAGATTCGTTACCTTTGTCGGACACTCGATGAAACGATTTGATCTGGCTGTCACGACTACAAACCGTTTCTACGGGAAGAAGCTCGTAACCGACTTACAGAACGGTAGAACAGCCATTCTTGGTAGTGATGATCTAGAAGAAGCAGGATATCTGGAGCATATATTCAAAATCGATGCAGAAGAAGGAGATGAATTACGTATTTTTCTGCATCAAGTTATAGGGGAGCCCTACTTTACAGACTGATATAGATTCCGCTGTTGCTGATTCTATATATCTCGTTCAAAAAGGAACACAAAGAAAGAACCCTCTGATCGGTAGAACTACCGGAGGGTTCTTCACTTATTTCTTAACGTTGGCATCAACTATGAGTGCATTGCTGTTATTTCACATAGCCCCCTTGGTCTTTAAACCACAGCTACCCCCATCCAAGAACATACACTTGCCATCTCTAGCTCTTCAAACTTGGAGACAACCTGTACCGGATTAAGCTCAAACCGGCAAGAGTCTGAACTACAAACGAGCTCAACATCGCAGCGAATCTGCGCAAGCCCTCTACATAGATGGAGCATCTCGAGATCAGCTTCAATCTTGGTACGAACCGACTTGGTCAATCCATCCAAATTTGCAAGAATCGCCTCTATAGAGCCATATTCCTGTACCAGCTTCAACGCCGTCTTCTCACCAATACCACGAACACCAGGATAGTTGTCGCTAGTGTCTCCCATCAGACCTTTAAGATCAATGATCTGAATTGGGGTCAGGTTTTTCTCTTCCATCAAGCTATCAGGAGTGTACACCATATAATTGCCCACACCTTTTTTCATGATGATAACGCTCGTCTTTGGACTTACGAGTTGCAGCATATCATGATCGCCCGTTAATATCAGGACATCCATTTCCTCACTAAACTTAGCTGCAAGTGTACCGATACAATCATCTGCCTCATAGCCTACAGAGCTAATGTTAGGTATATCGAGGCTATCCATCACATCACGAATAATATCAAATTGCGGAATCAATTCATCCGGGGCATCAGAACGATTCCCTTTATATGCAGCAAATTGTCCACTTCGAAAAGTCTTGCCGCCAAGATCCCAGCAGCAAGCGATATGCGTAGGATTAAACTTCTGTACAGCATCCCAAAAATAACGCATAAATCCATACACAGCATTCGTTGGAATGCCTGCCTTCGTCCGGCGAATGTATCCTGTGGCAGCCGAAGCATAAAAGGCACGAAACATTAGTGCCATCCCATCCACCAATAAAATTCTATCTTGATCGTTCCCTTTAAAATCCACTTCAATCTCTCCTTGAATATTAGTTGAGCACAGAACAGTAATTAAAAAAGTAGTGAAGATGACCGCTACTGTGACGGATTATTCTTCTGATGGCAAAGCCGAACGCTAGCGCTTCTTCAGAACAATTCCGTCCCCTCCGCTACGTTCTTCCAAATTTTATTAACCCCAGACCTGCTCATACTCAGCTTCTTTGAATCCGACGGTAACTGTCTTACCATCGCTCACGAGCGGCCGTTTAATCAACATGCCATTACTAGCCAGTAGCGCGATTTGTTCCTCGCGTGACATCCCTGAGAGCTTGTCCTTTAGCCCTAATTGTTTATAAACTTCACCGCTTGTGTTAAAGAACTTCTTCAATTCAAATCCACTAAGATCAATCATTTCCGAGAGTTCAGTCTCTGTGGGCGGTGTCTCTACGATATGTCTGGAATCTAGTGTATGCCCCTTAGCTTCTAACCATTTCATAGCGTTACGGCATGTGCTGCATTTCGGATATTGGAAAATAATAAGCTGACTCATTTATGTTAATCCTCCTGTATTTAAATCATCTGCAAGTTTGTTTCTCAATTGTTCCATATCATCGGGTAGTGGTGCCTTGAACAGAAGTGGTTCACCCGTAATAGGATGACGAAAACCAAGTTCACAAGCGTGTAAGGCTTGACGAGGAATTAAACGATCCAATGCCTCTATACCCTCGCTCTCCTGATCATCCATCGTTTCTAACCCAGGCATCCTATACATTTTGTCGCCGATCAACGGGTGACCGAGCGATGTCATGTGCACACGAATTTGATGGGTTCTCCCCGTACCTAAGATAAGTTCGACAAGTGCCCCTCGCTTAAAAGAGGCCAAAGTTTTATACCATGTTATCGCTGGGTACCCTGTTTCAATCACAATTCGTCGATGCGGTTCTTCCGGATCTCGGTCTATTGGTCCTTCGATAACACCTTTCAATGGCTCCGGGCAACCATGAACGATTGCAGCATACTTCTTCGCAACCTGACCTGCAATCAATTGCTCAGAAATATGCTGATGTACATAGGCATTCTTGGCAATCGCAAGCAGCCCACTCGTATCTTGATCTAAGCGATGCACAGGACGAAAGCGAAACATTTCGCCCTTCTCCTGCCAATAATGTACAACTCCGTTCGCTAGTGTATCAGTGTAATGTCCATGCGTCGGATGGACAATAATTCCTGGATCTTTGTTTACGATCAATAATGAATCATCTTCAAATACCGTATTAAAGGGAATCGGCTGTGATAAGATATCCTCCGATGTCTCTTTTTCCAGTGTAATCGCGACAAGGTCCCCCGTTTTCACAGTCACGCTAATATAGACTCTTTCTCCATTCAGCGTGACTCCTCGTTCTGTGAGCTTAATCTTAGACAGTAGCTTACGAGATACTCCTAGTCTTTTTTGCAAGACCGTTTTAAGTATCCACCCATTCTCCTGTTCGGTTACTTCATATGTTATCGGTTCATAATAATCTGCCATAATTAGTTGCGGAACACCTTCCCACTCCGTACATATTCAATATCCTGCACTTCAACCCGCGCATTTGCAGTCCTTGCTACCGCGAAGAAAAAATCGGAGAGTCTATTCAAATACTTGAGCACCTCAGGATTAATCTCCAACTGGTGACTTAAAGTCACGGTTCTCCGTTCCGCGCGGCGACATACCGTCCTGCAAACATGCAATAATGAAGCTAGCCCCGTACCACCTGGTAGTATGAACTTCTCTAATGCGGGATTCTCCCCTTCATAACGATCAATCCACGACTCTAATCGTTCAGCCAGTTCTTGTCCTACCTTATAGCGTTCCTCTTTAATCCGGACAAAAGCAAGATCAGACCCACAATCAAACAGCTCATGTTGTATTAGAAGCAAGTCTTCCCGCAAATCAGCGAAAGTCTCTGGATCTGCTATACTAATTGCCTGCCCTACAAAACAATTCAGCTCATCGATCGTACCGTAAGCTTCAACTCTATCATCGTCTTTAAGAACTCTTCCTCCGATTACCGAGGTCTTTCCTTCGTCACCGGTCCGAGTATAAATCGTCATAATTACTCCCCCTATAATAAAGCGGCATTAAGCCTACATTCAATTTGCATTATTGTAGTTACACTATAACATAAATGAAGCGAACGAATGGCAAAAAGAGCTCCTCAATAGATCCCATTAGATCTACGAAAGAGCCCTAATTATTATTAAAATTACTGTTATTCAACAAATGAATCCCGTTTATTTAGTCTTCCGGGTCTTCATAAATTCATTAATTTTTAAATCTAGTAAGCTGCTGATTTCAATTACATTATCCGAAGTAAAGGATTTTTCCTGAGAAAATATACGCTCCATTTTGCACCGAAGTTGATGGATTTCATCTTCTAAAGAAACAGCTTCCGGGGAGCTCAATCGACTATTATTGCTCCGATTTGAATTCTTGCCTTCAGCAATATAAGAGCTCATATCGAATGCTAGATTGTATTCAACGTAACACACAAGTAATCCCTCCCTGAGAAACAGAATGTTGTCTCTTCCAAAATAAAATTATATCATGCCAATAAGACATCGATCAATTAAAAAATGAAAGAAATGTTAATTAGCTCCATTTCTCTATTGGGGAACAGACTAGCCTTGTTTTAACTTGTGAATAAATTGGCCCATTCGATTTAGTGCTTCACTAAGCTGACTGACGCTGGTCGCATACGAACAACGCAAGAAACCTTCTCCACCAGCCCCAAACACATTACCGGGAACAGCTGCCACTTTAGCTTCCATAAGCAGTCGCTGAGCGAACTCATCTGATGTCAGTCCTGTGCTCTGTATGCTTGGGAAGGCATAAAATGCACCCTCGGGTTCATGACAAGATAAACCGATGTCTCGCAACCCTTGAACAACTAATCTCCTACGTTGGTTGTAGGATTCAACCATATGATTTTTCTCTTCTAGCCCATTCTTCAACGCTTCTAGCGCAGCCACTTGACCCATTACCGGAGCACACATTACAGTGTATTGATGGATTTTGAGCATAGCATAGATCAGTTCAGGATGACCGCAAGCATAACCCATACGCCATCCGGTCATGGCGAATGCCTTGGAGAACCCATTTACCAGAATGGTACGATCCTTCATTCCCGGAAGTGAAGCAAAACTAACATGCTTTTGCCCATAAGTCAGCTCGGAATAAATTTCATCAGAAATGACGATTAGATCATTTTCTTCCACTAATTTTGCAATAGGCAGCCAATCCTCGTAAGTCATAATCCCGCCCGTTGGGTTATTAGGGTAATTCAGTATCAACACTTTTGATTTAGGTGTAATCTTATCAAGAAGTTGATCAGCCTTTAGCTTAAAGCTATCCTGTGCATTTGTTTCAATTTCAATAGGTACTCCGCCGCCAATAGCAACAATCGGAGAATATGAAATATAACAAGGTACTGGAATTAAGATCTCGTCTCCAGGTTCAATCAATGCCCGCAGAGCAAGATCAATCGCTTCACTACCACCGACGGTAACGAGGATTTCATCCTTTGGATTGTATTTCACATCAAAACTATTATACAGATACTCTCCTATCGCCTCACGAAGTTCTGGAGTACCTGCATTTGAGGTATAACTGGTGTACCCTCTTTCCAGGGAATACACACATGCTTCACGTACATGCCAAGGTGTGATGAAATCGGGTTCACCCACACCAAGTGTAATAATATCTTTACTCCCACTTGCTAGATCAAAAAACCGTCGTATTCCTGAAGGTTGGATTTCTCTTACACGTGGAGCCAAATAATTGGTCATAGATTGATTATTCTCTTGAGACGATTGTTGTGTATTTTCACTCATACCATTACTTCCTTTACGGAGAAATCAACAGACGACGATCTTCCTCAGGATCTTCGAAGATGATGCCATCTTGTTTGTACTTCTTAAGAATAAAGTGTGTTTTAGTAGATAATACCGATTCCAACGGGGACAGTTTATCAGATACAAAGCTGGCCACCTCTTTCAAGTTGCGTCCTTCCACTTCGACAAGCAGATCGTAAGCACCCGACATAAGATAGACCGACATCACTTGTGGGAACAAATAAATCCGTTCCGCTATTGCCTCAAATCCACGCCCACGCTCAGGAGTAATCTGCACCTCAATCAGCGCAGTTACCTTCTCATCATCCAATTTGCTCGAGTTGATAACTGTCGCATACTTCACGATCACTCGATCCTCTTCCAACTCGTTGATTGCTTCCGTCACTTCTTCCGAAGTCACACCGAGAAGAGTTGCTAGCAAGCTTGGATCTCGGCGAGCATCTTCTTTCAGAAGATCCAGCACTTTCAGCTTCAATTCGCTCAATTGTTTCATGCTTCAATCCTCCAGCGCTGTTCCGATGACCTTACTATTGTTTCTTAGCCTTCGGAATCTAAATTTAATACTATATTACATGAATTCAGGGTCCATGCAAAGAAAAACCGTCCTCACAGGAAAGCTTTACATGTGGAAGGACGGTTATTCTATACGTACTGATTCAATCTTTACGCGTTAGGTTACATAAATTTTGATGGCCCAGATGGGATATTCGGCTGTTGTTGATATGCTGCATTCATGTTAGGTACTCGTTGTTGAACAAATTGTTGTGCCTTTTGTACCGTTTGTTGGGCTGACTGTAATTGTTTACTCACTTCCGTCCGTGGTGCTGGAGTTGGAGCAGTGTACATATTGTTTTGGGACATGATTTGGTATAGATTCCCCTGAAGCTTCAGCGTAGAGTCAGTCAATTCAGTGAACATCTGGCGAATGCTTGGGCAGTTTGATTCCGTAGTGGCTGTTGTATATTCACGTACTGAGCGTTTTAAATCACAAAGTATCGTATTAAGAATATCCTCGAGCGGTAGTAAATCCGTATTTTGTAGTTGTGAATTCACAGTTATTACCCTCCTGTAGTTATATTAGCTGACGTGTATTAATGACCTTGAGTGGGGGCTAGATTCTGATGTTGTTGCAGCGCTCCAGTCAATTTAGTCAAATGCTGTTCATGAGTACGGATATGTTGCGTGATGGCCTGACTGATCGTTGGGTTTTGACTAACTACTGCTGCTGCTGCACACTGTTTAATCAATAAATCCTCATTGGAAATGCAATCGGAGATGTATTCCAATTCTTTGTTTGACATCGGCTGCATTTGCGATACGTTCATGTTGTATTCCCTCCTGGATATAGATGCACTCAAGCATATTATGTCCCGGAACTTTATTGATATGTGCCTTAGAAAAGTCGACTTTTTGAACAAGTACTTATATAGAACGATATCACATGGAGATAATGATCTTATCCTAATCATCTATGGAGGGAGAATGAGAATGTCATGAGGCTTCATACCGGAAGTTATTACTGGCCAGAGGTGACGAAGTTCCAACCTCAATATCCTTCTGTTAGTGAACATATTTCCTGCCAATGTCTGATTGTTGGCGGAGGCATGGGAGGCGCCCTCTGTGCTAATTTGCTATCAAGTCAAGGTATTGACACTGTTTTGGTTGACAAACGTAGAATTGGTAGTGGGAGCACCATAGCAAATACAGGCCTGCTACAATACTCGAGTGATAAAACACTAACTTCCTTCATCCGAACTTTTGGTGAGGAGACTGCTGTTCATTTCTACAAATTATCGCTACAAGCGCTCGTTAAGCTTCAAGAGCTCAGTTCGCATCTTGAGCCAAATGCACGGCTCATCCCAAGAAACAGCCTGTATTTGGCTAGTACACCAGAGGATGTCGACATGCTTCAGGAGGAGTATGAAACGCTAACAAGATTTGGGTTTCCTGCTGAATGGTGGGGAGAAGATGATATCGCTGCTCGCTTTCCATTCAGTAGGCCTGCCGCGATCTATACTCAAGGGGACGCCGAAACTAACCCTTTTGCCCATGTACACGGACTTATTAAGCAAGCTTCTTCAAAGTACGGAGCAAAAATTTTCGAGCAAAGTGAAGTTAACGGATTCCAGTTTCAAGAAGACGGGGTCACTTGCCAATCCGGTAAATGGAGCATCAGAGCAAAACACGTTATTTTTGCAACAGGGTACGAAACACAGCAATTCAAGAAAGATCAAGGTGCTTCTCTAACCAGCTCATTTGTGACAGTGACTGAACCCGTGCAAAATTTCAACGACTGGTATCAACGCTGCCTCATTTGGGAGACGGCAAGACCTTACTTATATATGAGAACAACATCAGATGGTCGCATTATTTCAGGGGGCCTTGACGAGCATTTACCTGGAGGAATGTTAGAAGAGAGCCGATATATTCACCAAAGCAAAAAATTATTAGACAACGTTCATACCATGTTCCCTGATAAATCCAACTTGAAATCGGAGTATGCCTGGGGAGCAGTATTTGGAGGAACGCATGATGGTCTTCCCTTCATCGGGCCACATCCAGATTATCCACATTGTTATTTCTTAGAAGGTTATGGTGGTAACGGAACAGTGTACAGTATGATTGCTGCTGAGATGATCACTGATGAACTAACTGGAGTAAATCGACCAGACATGGAGATATTCTCTTTGACTCGAACTTCCAAACCGACACCTAATCTCAGCTAATTATATGAAAAATGGCAGGCCTGAAGGATACTCCTCAGGACCTGCCATTGTAACTGTAACTACTTATAAAAGCTATACCTACTTAGTCATTTTCTCCACTAACCGTTTGGATTAAAGAGATCCTGTCTTCCTCTGAGAGAAACCGGCTAACATGGAAACATGCTGAGCATACATACACATTTAGCTTTGCTTTTTCTCGTATCAGTGGCTTTTTAAGACCAGCCGGGACAATAGCTTCGAAATCACCTTGAGCGAGCGGCTGTTGTCCAGTAAACAACATATACTCCCGGCAATGTGGACACTCTGGGACTTCGTCTTGAGCATCAAGCAATGTCTCCACACCAGATTCATAGACGAGCGGGTTTCCACCTCCCGCTTCAAAAACATCTAAGCGACGTATCGTATCCAAGTGTTCTTCATTATCTTCTTCCCAAAATGGCTGAACACCTTCGCTAATTTCTTCATCCTCGTCATCCACATCGGAATCAAGACCAATATGCAGTGTACGATAGCCTTTTAATTCGTTATGGCAATAGGGACATTCTTCTTCCGGCCCAATCTCCTCATCCCATACAATTTCCGTCTGACACCATGGGCAAATCGTCGTTTCCATTGCAGCCCATCCTTTCAATACTTAATTTAAGTGTTCCATAAAAATATGATACCTGCGGCCATAAAAAGTATAGCAGCAACGAATAAAATTCCGGCTAGATTCTTCATAAAATTCTTCATACTATACTCCTCCTAACCTATACATGCCCCAATTAAATACGAAATCGATACTGAAACAGTCAAGGCTATAAACCCCACTGCCACATTTCCATCAGCAATTTCTTTATCTACCTGAAAAACGGTTGTCAAAAATTGAAACAATATATAGGCCACAAAGAGCAATCCGACACCAACACTAGACCAAGCCATAAAATCATAAATTGTCGGCTCGCTAGCCGCTCTCCAGATAATATGGCTGATCCCGAATATTTTGCCACCCGTTGCGAGCGACGCGGCTACATTGCCGCGCTTAATCTCTTGCCAACAACGATATTTCGTTACAAGTTCAAAGAAGGAAAGAAACACGATTAATTCCAAAACTGCTACCGATAAATAACCGACCATGAATCCAAGCGGTTGTTCCAGCAGTGGATCAATGCTTCCTCTCAAGTTTCCCCTCTCCTTATCATTACTTTAGTTCAGCTACTGTTACTCCATTACCGCCTTCTCCGTAATTTCCAAGACGGTAGCTTTTTATATGTTTATGTTTGCGTAGATAATCCGATATCCCGGTACGTAAAATTCCTGTACCTTTACCATGGATAATACTTACCTGTCCTAAATTGCCGAGGTAGGCTTCATCAATAAATCGATCTACCTCAATCAACGCTTCCTCTAAATTTGCACCCCGTAGGTCTAATTCATTACGGACATGTTCATCCCGAGTCCGCTTCACATTAGCAACCGTGCGCTGAGTTGGCTTACTTTCAGGAGCAGAGCCAATCAATTCAAGATCGTCCGTACGGACCTTCATCTTCATGATCCCGAGCTGGACAAGAGCTTCCTTGCCTGCAAGTTCAACCACAACTCCACGTTGATTCAAGCTATAAACCATGACTTCATCTCCGGGACCAATTGTACGTGGTGCTTTGACTGCTTGACGTTTGGTACCCACTTTCTTTCGTCGCTGTGGCTCAGCCTCGTCCAACTGTTTGCGAGCAGCGATAAGTTTATGTTCCTTAACTGAAGCGCCTTCTTCTAATGCAAGCTTACGTAGATCCTCGATAATTTTCTCTGCTTCGCTCCGTGCCTTAGCGACGATCGCAGCTGCTTCCTCTTCAGCTTTACTCAAGCGTTTATCACGCTGTTGCTCCAGCTTATCCAATTCTGCCTCATGCTTGCTACGTAAAGCTTCCAGCTCACGGCGTAGCTTCTCTGCTTTCTCATGCTCTTGTTCAGCACCAAGACGATTCTCCTCTAACGAGGCGATCATATTCTCAACGCGAAGATCTTCTTCCTTTACCTCTCCACGAGCATAATCTAAGATGCCTGTTGGCAAACCTAGGCGGCTAGCAATGGCAAAGGCATTGCTTCGTCCCGGTACACCAACTAACAATCGATAAGTTGGGCTGAGTGTATTCACATCAAACTCCATGCTCGCATTAATTACACCTTTACGCTCATATGCATAAGCTTTCAATTCACTATAATGAGTGGTTGCAACCATGCGACTACCTAGTGAATGAATATGTTCCAGAATGGCTATCGCGAGAGCCGAACCTTCTGCAGGGTCAGTACCCGCCCCAACTTCATCCAGAAGCACTAAACTCTTCGGGGTCATTACCTTTAAAATCGAGATAATATTGGTCATATGGCTAGAGAAAGTACTTAGACTCTGCTCAATACTTTGCTCATCACCAATATCAGCATAAATCGCATCAAATACACATAGTTGAACGCCATCTTCAGCAGGTACAAACAGACCGGACATCGCCATCAAACTTAGCAGTCCAATGGTTTTTAAGGTTACCGTTTTACCGCCGGTATTAGGCCCTGTAACAATGATAGAGGAATACTGGTTCCCTAACTCTACATCAATGGGAACGACTTGATCGGCTGGAATAAGCGGGTGTCGTCCCTTCTTCAGCTTCAAGAATCCTCGATCGTTCATTCTCGGCAGTGACGCTTTCATTTCACGAGCCAAACGTGCTTTAGCAAATATGAAATCCAACTGAGCTAACACATCACTATCATATAACAATAGCTCCGCCTGATCTCCAACTAACGCGGTAAGCTTCTGAAGAATAACTTCGATTTCACGTTCTTCCTTAAGACGTGTCTCACGAAGTTTGTTGTTCATCGCTACAATAGACTCCGGCTCGATAAACAACGTCGCTCCAGATCCAGACTGGTCGTGTACGATGCCACCGAAGTGAGCGCGGTATTCCGCCTTTACTGGAATAACAAAACGATCTCCTCGAATCGTAATGAGCTGATCCTGCAACATCTTCGAGACAGTCGATGAACGAATCATCGCATCCAGCTTCTCACGAATCCGTACTTCTCCGCCTCTTAGTTCACGGCGGATTTGTGCCAGCTCTGAGCTAGCGGAATCCAGAACCTCGGCGCTTTCATCAATACAACGTTTGATCGCCTCTTCAAGCGCCTTTTGTTCACTAAGCGCATCACTAAGCGTAAACAATAGCTGAATAGGCTCCTCATCATGTATAGCAGCGATATACCTTCTAATACGTCTAGCTGCTTCCAGCGTTGTTGCGACACCATAAAGCTCATGTGGATTCAATGTTCCACCGATACGCGCACGCTTTACAGCAGGCGTAATATCAACAATTCCACCAAATGCTGGTGATCCCTTAAGTCGATCGACTTTAAAGGCTTCATCCGTTGCCTGCAAAAGCTGTTTTACTTCCTCCAGATTTGAAACGGGTAACAGCTGTTCAGCAGTCGATTTGCCTAACGGAGTCTGACAATATTTATACAGCTTATCTATAATTTTTTGATATTCCATGGTTCTTAATATTTTCTCGTCCAAGAACGTTCACTACTCCCCTCAAGCTATGATTCCATTATAACGAAATGGCTCATTTTTTGCCATTTTACATACATAGGCACATAAGAAGACCAATTTAAGAACAAGATAATCAAGTGTAGTATTAAATAAAAGGAGGCCATTTGCCATGCATTTTCTGGGACACGTTGTTCGCTTTATTGTCTCTGCATTGGTTCTGATTGTTGTGGGATGGCTCGTTCCACAGTTCAGTATTGGCGGTTTTGGCAGCGCATTATTGCTGGCACTCGTCATTGCTTTACTGGGATGGGCAATCGAAGGTATTTTCGGAAAAGGAGTCTCCCCTTTTGGACGTGGGATCGTCGGATTTCTTGTCAGTGCACTTGTAATCTGGCTGGCCCAGTTTATTGTTTCGGGTGTTTCCGTGTCCATTATAGGAGCATTACTTGCTGCTTTGGTGATTGGGATTATTGATTTGTTTATCCCAGTTTCCACTCCATTTAACGCAGCTAAGGAAAAAGATTCCCACTAACATCTAGTTTACTTAGATGTAGCATAGAACTCCTTGTTCTCAGGCGGGCAAGGAGTTCTTTTGCTGTAAAAAATAAGACATACACTAAAAATGTCATTAATTCTTCATACCCTTAGCTTTCAAGTATTCTCCAATTGAGTTATGATTTTCATGTAATTGTCATCGAAATTTTAATTTCATAGGAGAAAACATGAAAAAAATACTTGCTTTTATGCTCACATTGACTTTTTTGCTTGCCATTTCCGCATGTAGTAGTGGAACTGAGTCAAACAATAATGCAGAGGAAAATAAGATCGTACCAGAAACAGAACTGGTTATAACCGCAACTAATTACCAATTTGATCAGAATGAGTACCATCTGAAGAAAGACGTTCCCGTAAAAATCACATTTAAGAATGATGAAGGCAATCACGGGATACTCATTCCAGGGTTAAAGGTGCAATTGGATGGAAAGAACGATTCCAAGGTCATTGTGCCCACAAAATCCGGTGAATACGAAATGTCCTGTGCGATTATGTGTGGCACTGGTCATGGTACCATGACCGCCAAAATCATCGTTGATTAGCAATAAACATATACAAGAGCCCCCAGTTTTTCCGGGGGCTCTTGTACGTTAATCACAACCGAAACAGATTAATTCTCTTGTTCGATTAACTCGATCCACTCGTTATATTCAGACTGAAGCTTGGAGTAGTCTTCCTTTAAACGGGAGAATTCCTGCTCTGTCTTCTGAACCTGTTCTCGCTCAACTTCTCGCTCCACCTGAAGCAACCGATACTCATGTGAAACAATTTCGTAGCTTTCAGAAATCTGACGCAACTGCTCCGCAATTTGCGCTTTATTCTCCTCAAGCTCTCTGAAATCAGACGACAAATTCAGAACCTGTTCCCCTCCAGCAGCACTTTCCTGCTGCCATTGGCTTAATTGTCGTTGAAGATCAGCCTCTGTCTCCCGCCACGACACCAATTCTTGCTCCGCCGAAGCCAACTGCTCACGCCATTCAAGCTCTCGGCGTTCCGCTTCCTGCTTGGATGCCTCTTGCTCCTCAACCAATGCAGCATAATCCTGAATCTCACGTTCAGCTTCAGCCAGACGTTCGCCAAGGCGTTGTACTTCCTGCTTCGATGCTTCTTGCTCCTCAACCAGCTCAGCATAATCCTGAATCTCGCGTTCAGCTTCAACCAGACGTTCGCCAAGGCGTTGTACTTCCTGCTTCGATGCTTCTTGCTCCTCAACCAGCTCAGCATAATCCTGAATCTCGCGTTCAGCTTCAGCCAGACGTTCGCCAAGGCGCTGTACTTCCTGCTTCGACGATTCTTGCTCCTCAACCAATGCAGCATAATCCTGAATCTCGCGTTCAGCCTCAGCCAAACGCTCGCCAAGACGCTGTACTTCCTCCTGTAAGCTTGATTTTTCTTCTTCTGCTGATTCTACTGTATGAAGTGCATGAGTACGTTCTCTAGTGACTTGTTCCATTTGAGAGCGCAACAATTCCATATCCGAAATAAGCTTCCGAGCCTTTTCTTTCTCAGCTTGAAGTCCTTCTCGTGTACCATCCAATTCTTGCTTGGCGAGCTGCAACTGTTCTTCTAGTTTTTCACTACGATCAGCCGCTTCCAACAGACCAATTTCTAGTCGACTCAATTCCTCGTTTCGCTTCTCGGCCAATTTCTGCCATGACTTCTCATTTTGAAGTGCACTTGCAACCTCAGCACGAAGTTTATCTTCTCGTTCTTTCGCTTCCTGAATTAAGCGCAGCTGTTTCTTAGTCTCAGCTTCAGCAGCTTGTAACGTGGATTGCATAACCTTTGTCTGTTGCTCCAGCTTGGCATGATTATCCTTAGCTCGCTGTTCACTGATTTTAGCCGCTTCCTCACGTTGTTGCGAGCTCTTTATTTGAAGTAGGAGTCTTTCAACTTCCCCCTTCTCCTTCATAGCCACTTGCTCTACTGAAGCCAGCTTAGACTGAAGTTGCGAACTACTAGTTCGTTGCTCAGACAATTGACGCTCTAATTCTTGCACTCGAGCCGTAATCTTTTGATTCTGAGCTTCTCGTTCTTTAGCCGTGTTCTCACTCTTTACGAGTTGCTCACTGAGCATTTTATTATCAATCTTTAGCTGATGTTGCTCCTCTTGCAGCGTTTTGTACATACTCTCTTGCTTAGTGTGTAATGCTTCGATAACAGAAATCTCTTGAGTGAGTCCAGCTTTCTCTTGGAGAGCAGTCTGAAGTTCACCGCGAATCTGTTCGGTTTTAACCGCTTCCTCCGCCATACGAACAGCCGCCAATACCGCAAGACGTGGTGTATCCAAATGAGAATACATTTTGGATATGGCACGCATGTGTTCGTCCACACGGCGGGCAACTTGATTCATATATTCGGCGCTGCTACCGACAATTTTATAAGAAGTTCCATAGATCTCAACATTAACAGTAATTCGGTCAGGGGTAGTCAAAGATTTGTGCCTCCTTCGGGTCCTCCGTTGTGTGTCTTGATGCCTTATACTTGCACGAAAGTCACATCGAATCGATACTTTACATTGATTCGATGTGACTTCGTATAATTCCTGCTATTTTCTCAATTCTGCAGCAAAAGTTTGTTCAAGTGCCGAAACCACTTCTTCGTGGACCGCTGAGATCTCCTCATCCGTCAATGTATGCTCTTTATGACGATAGACGAGAGAAAGAGCTACACTCTTCTTACCTTCTCCAAGTTTACTACCGGTGAATACGTCAAATACTTTAACAGATTCAAGCAATTCTCCTGCCGTTTGCTTAATCTTCGAAATAAGAGCTTCAGCTTCAATATCACTGTCAATAACGACGGCAATATCTCTTTCCATTGCAGGGAAGCGTGGTAAATCACGATATACAACACGTTCGCCAGCATGCTGATATACAGGTGTCAGCAATATTTCCGCTACATACGTATCTTCTAAATCCTTCTCACGTTGGAGTTCCGGATGAATCTGACCCAATGTGCCAATCCATTCTTTCCCCCCGGAAGTATTCAGATAGATAGATGCTGATCGACCAGGATGGAAGCCTTGTGGTTTATTAGCTTCATAAGTAACCATGTCAGCCATTCCGAGATAAGCAAATACGCTTTCTACTGCACCCTTCAAATCATAGAAATCTACTTTCTCTGCTGGTATGTTCCAACGTTTCTCTCCACGTTCACCAGTAAGCAGTAAGCCCAACACTGGCGACTCCTGTGGCTGTTTCGTTAGGTCTTTTTCATCGGATTGGAACACACTTCCGATTTCGAATAGTGCCACATTGTCCTCTTTGCGATTCCGATTGTATGCAGCTATATCAATTAATCCTGGTAATAGGCTGCTCCGCAGTACACTACGGTCCTCACTCATCGGCATAGCTAATTTTACTTCATGTCCATCTTTACCAAGTAGCGGGAACACGCGTCCTGCTCCTTCGCGAATGAAGGAGTAACCCATTGCTTCTTGCAGGCCTCCATGAGACAGTAACCCACGCAGTGCACGGCGAATCGCCTGAGGCTTCGTATATCCTCCAGCTGTTGTAGGCCCTTCAATAGCCGTTACCGGAATATTATCATAGCCATACAAGCGAGCTATTTCCTCTATAAGATCTACATCACGCGTAATGTCACCACGACGTGTAGGCACAGAAACGTTTAACACATCGTTATCCAGATCACCATGTTCAAAATGCAAACGTGACAAGATCACCTTGATTTCGAGTGCAGAAATATCAGTCCCCAAGTAATCATTCAATTTGTTAACCGATAGATGGATCACTCTTTCTTCTGGCTGAGAAAGGATCGACTCCACCACACCTTGATGAACTGTCCCGCCCGCATAAAGGGCCATGAGAGCAGCCGCCCGGTCTAATGCTGGAATAACAGCGCTAGGGTCCACTTCTTTCTCGAAACGTTGCGAAGCTTCCGAACGAAGACCCAATTGGCGAGATGTTTTACGTACTGAACCCCCGTCAAATTTGGCCGACTCCATCACAATATTAACGGTTTTCTCCGTTACCTCAGAGTCAAGTCCACCCATAACCCCAGCCAAACCTACCGGTTTGTTCAGACCATCCACGATCAAGAGGGCACCCGCTGTGAGACTACGCTCCTGTCCGTCCAGGGTAACCAGCTTTTCGCCTTCTACTGCTCTTCTTACACCAATTGATCCACCTGCAATTACATCAGCGTCAAACGCATGAAGCGGTTGTCCGTATTCCAACATAACGTAGTTGGTAATATCAACAATATTGTTAATTGGACGAACGCCAGCTGCCATAAGACGATTCTGCATCCAAAGTGGCGAAGGGCCAATTTTCACTTCTGAGATGTACCGTACGGCGTAATGGCTACACAAATCCGGATCATCGATTTTCACAGAGATAGATTCTTTTGCAGCATGCTCCGTAACTTCAATTAGGTTTGCCTTCGGCAACATAACCTCTTTACCTAAAATGGCACCAACCTCATATGCAGCTCCAATCATACTTAAGCAGTCCGAACGGTTAGGTGTCAGATCGAAATCCATCACTTTGTCGTCCAGTCCGAGTACTTTGGTTATCGGTGTGCCGATCTCTGTGTTTTCTGGGAGTACGAGGATACCTTCTTGCTGCTCTTTTGGAAGCAACTTGATATTCATGCCGAGCTCTTTAGCAGAACAGATCATACCTTGTGATACGACGCCACGCAACTTCGCCTTTTTGATTTCTAGACCATCGGGTAGTTTGGCTCCGACAAGGGCAACAGGTACCTTTTGTCCCGCATCAATATTTTTAGCACCACAAACGATTTGTAGGTCTTCACCCACTCCAGCGTCGATAATACAAACGTTAAGCTTGTCAGCATCAGGATGCTTTTCCTTACTTTTCACGTATCCAACTACCACATTCGTGACACCAAGATTTCGGTTCTCAATTGAATCGATCTCAATCCCTGAGCGGGTAATTTGCTCTCCTAACTGCTCGATGTCTACTCCATCTAGACTAATATAATCTGACAACCATTCGGTTGATACTTTCATCTTAGGTTCCCTTCCCTCTTCAGAAATTAATGTGATGCAAACTGACTTAAGAAACGTAGATCGTTGCTAAAGAAATGGCGAATATCGTCTACACCATATTTCAGCATCGCAATCCGCTCGACACCCATACCGAATGCGAATCCGCTATATTTTTCCGGATCATAACCGCTCATTTCAAGTACGCGTGGATGAATCATTCCGCTACCGAGAATCTCAAGCCAACCTGAATTTTTACAAACCCGACAACCTTGTCCACCGCATTTCATGCAAGTTACGTCTACTTCCACACTAGGCTCTGTGAATGGAAAGAAGCTTGGACGCAAGCGAATCTGTGTATTAGGCCCAAACATTTCACGAGTGAACTGCAGCAATGTACCTTTAAGATCGCTCATCCGAATTCGAGGACCAATCACGATACCTTCGATTTGATGGAATTGGAATGAGTGAGTCGCATCATCATCATCCCGACGATACACTCTACCTGGACAAATTACTTTTACTGGAACCTCACCCTTCATAGCTTCCATCGTCCTTACTTGTACCGGGGAAGTCTGTGTACGCATAAGCAAATCATCCGTTAGATAAAAAGAATCCTGCATATCCCGTGCCGGGTGATTCTTGGGTAGATTTAGTGCTTCAAAGTTGTAATAGTCGGTTTCCACTTCTGGACCTTCAGCGATACGATATCCCATACCGATAAAAATGTCCTCAATATCTTGAATAACCTGGTTCAACGGGTGTATGCCACCCTGTTTCAACGGACGACCTGGCAATGTAACATCGACTTTCTCAGCTGCTAGCCGTTGTTCTGTTTCTTGACGTTGGAAATGTTCTTGTTTTTCTTCGATTAACGACTCAATTGCGCCACGAACCTCATTTGCAACTTGACCGATTACTGGGCGTTCCTCAGCACTAAGCGATCCCATACCACGTAGTATTTCAGTCAAAGGGCCTTTCTTACCTAAATATTTAACTCGAAGATCGTTCAAGTGGGCTGCATCAGCTACTTTACCGAGCTGCGCCACCGCTTCCTGTTTGAGTGCTATCAAACGTTCTTTCATGGATAAATCCTCCTTTAAAGGTTGCTTCGTTTCTTAAAAATGACTTTTTTTGAACAGCACTTGAATTAAAACAACAAAAAAAGGCCTTTCTCTCCCATAAAGGGACGAAAAGACCGTGGTACCACCCTTGTTAGAGTACACAATAAGGCCCCCCCAAGGCATTTACCTCTGGGCAACATCATGCGCAAACTCTCACTTTAACGATGTAACGGATCGTGACCGGTATTCCCTACTGTACCACATTTATCTTAACAGACAAATTTGGAGTTCAAGAAACTGCTCCGGAGTGAACTTCAGCAGCCTGATTTCCATAGAGACGCTCTCAATCATTGGCGTCCCCTTCCTGTAAGGAGGATTCTGCTTACTCTTCTCCATCAATGCATTTGTTAGTTAACTTGACTTATCTGTTATTATATGAAAAGTTGCACTTAATGGCAAGTAGACGTTTATTTGTATATCATCTTGATTGTGGTATCTTTATTGTTACTTAAGAATTAATGAGGAGTTGGGTAGAAATGAACGGTACTGAACGCAAGAACATCACACCAGGCATCACCGTTGACATCGTTCTAAAGAAAGATCAACGCACCGGGCAATTAACGAGAGGAGTGGTTAAAGATATTCTCACTAATTCACCAAACCATCCTCACGGGATTAAAGTCCGGCTTCAAGACGGTCAGGTAGGCCGAGTAAAGCTGATACATGGATAATAAAATGAAACCCCAGGCTATGACCTAGTCTGGGGCTTCGCTAGCTTAGCGCTCTAAATGCAAAGGATCGTTCGATTCAAAAGTTGCAAAAAAAAGAGAACCTTGTATCACAAGGTTCTCTTCATGCATTATAAGCGGGTGATGGGAATCGAACCCACGCTATCAGCTTGGAAGGCTGAAGTTCTACCATTGAACTACACCCGCAAAATACCCACAAAAGTGACGATAAGCTCCGCTGATAATGCCGATTACTTTCGCGGTGCCAACATCAAAGAATAATGGTCGGGACGACACGATTTGAACATGCGACCCCCTGGTCCCAAACCAGGTGCTCTACCAAGCTGAGCTACGTCCCGAAGGCTTCGCTGAGAAGAAATTCTCAAGTGAAGACAAGAAATAATATATCATTTTTCAAGAGTCATTGCAACACTTTTTTTCAAAAATTTTTCCTTAACCCTACTCAACATCAGCTTACCAGTCGTGTAAGAAACTGCGATTCAAAGATCCCAGCAGGTACAGGTTTACTAAATAAATAACCTTGACCTTCGTGACAGTTCTGGAGTTTTAGAAATTCAAGTTGCTCCTTACTCTCCACGCCTTCAGCCGTTACCTTCAGCTTCAAATGACGCGCCATCGTAGTTATCGTAGACACAATAGCTGCATCATTCCCGTCCAACATAACCTCTTTCACGAAAGAACGGTCAATTTTGAGCCGATCAATCGGCAAACTTTTTAAGTAATATAGCGAGCTATAACCTGTTCCGAAGTCATCGATACTAATATGTACGCCAAGTCGCTTCAAACTATGCAGTTGTTCAAATGCCGTATCAATATCAAATGTCATCGTTTCCGTAATTTCAAGCTCTAAGTAACGCGCCTCCAAGCCAACTTCCTTAAGGATTGCATCAACCCGATCAGCCAGATTATATTGTCGGAACTGACGCATCGATAAATTAACAGAAATACATATAGGCTCATACCCTTCGAGCTGCCATTGCTTATTGTATTGACATGCCGTTTTCAACACCCATTCACCTAATGGAACGATCAAGCCACTTTCTTCTGCTAGCGGTATAAACTCTCCAGGAGGAAGTAAGCCCCGCTTAGGGTGATTCCATCTGACCAACGCCTCCATACCAACGGTTCGTTCAGAATCAAGGCTCACTTGCGGTTGAAACTCTAGGAAGAACTCTCCCCGGTCCAAGCCTTTTCGCATATCATTCTCTAGTTCCACTCTAGATTGAGTTCTAATTTTCATAGCTGGAGTATACCGCATAAAATCCAACCCAAGTTCTTTAGCACTATGTACAGCCATGTCAGCATATTGAATCATCTCATCTACTGTAACCCCATCCTCAGGGTACACAGACAACCCCATACTAAGGGATATATGATACTCCGTCTTATCGATCAAGACCGCAGGATCAACAGAAGCCAGAAGTTGTTTCGCTCTTGACTCTGCCGCTTCGATATTGCTAAATCCAGGCATAACGACAGCAAACTCGTCTTCTCCCATGCGAAATACAGTTTCTGTAGGTAAGCAAAGTGCCGTAAGCCGCTCTCCCACTTCCGTGAGCAACTTGTCACCTGCACTGTACCCCAGAGAATCGTTAATTGCCTTGAACCGGTTAATATTAATAACAACAACACCGATCTGACCTGTTGAAGGACTTAATGAGTTCAAGCACTCTCCCAAACATTCTTTCATACGACGCAAATTAGGAAGACCTGTCAAATCGTCATGATATGCCATATGCTTCATTTGAGTTTCAATTAATAGTTGCCCCCGATAAGGCTCCTCGATGGTTAACTTATAAACACCACTCAGAACAAAATAGTAGGACAACCCCATAAACCATTCGCCTGCAGCATGTGCCAATCCCGTCCCTAAAGGATCAACCACCGTTAGTAAATAATGTCCCATCATCATAAACATAAGTGCCGTGATAACCGTCAGAGCAGCAGATGAACGTTCTTTACGATGACGATATAAAATTGCAAAAATAGCCAAGCCATACAGAAATGGAATGCCAATCATTGCGATTTGTTCTCCAATTCCAAAACCAGGCACTCTCAATAAGCTTGGAAGTTGCCCCTGATATATGTATAAAAGAATGATTCCACCGAGACTGAAAAGCACGGTTCCCGCAAAAACACCCAGCTTATGTCTTCCCGATACCTGTCGATCTCCAAAGCTAAAAATGAATAGCATTCCTATGGCCCCAAGCCCATGAGAGAGCATAAGGAACCAAATTGATAAATTAAGGTTCGGTTCAAAGCCAAAAAAATTAAAACTACTAAAAGCCGCAATATGGAATATGTCCAAAATCCCCAAAATAGAAAATAAAACGGCGGAATACAGTCGTTGTCTCGAAAGTTTATCCGTGAATAAAATCCATCCTTGGGTGAATATAGCGAAGGACATAGCCGCACATGAAAAACCAGCTAATAGGTGCATTGCCCGCAGCACATTCCCGCTAATGGGTAGCAAATCTGTAGAAGCAGAGAGTTGGATGACACATAGCATAACCGTCAAACCGATGAATATCTGAATGATTTTTGTTTTTTCCTCTACCTTGATTTGCATCATATTTTCCCCCGGATGTATAAAAATACGTATTTAGCTAAATTACAAATTCAACATTTTTCTGCTATTTCCTCCTTTGTTATCGAAAAATACATCATATCTTGGAGAATTGTCGAAACTATGATGTTAGGAAAAGCCCGGAAGAATACTCCGGGCCTTTAAACATGCTTATTTTTTGTCAAAATTCACTTCGGGAGTTGTCATTTTATCATAGAAATCGACCGATTTATCACGATCTTCTGTAGCACGAAGTGCCATAGCTGAACGTGGATGCTCGTCCAAAGTACCTGTGATCATATATGGAATGATATATCCCCATTCTTCTTTCTCACGGAGCGGAATTAGAAGTTCCTCAAGAACCTGAAGAACCGGTCTAAGATTGTACTTGGTATTCTTCAAATGTGTGACAAGAAGCTCGGTTGGACAATTACCAGCTGCACGGCCCATGCCATATACAGATGCATCGAGCAACTCAACTCCATGATCAACGGCTACAAGTGTGTTGGAGAAAGCGAGCTGCATATTATTGTGAGTATGCACGCCTAGTCTTTTATTAGGTAAGTGTGTTTTGAATTTCTCCACTAGATACTGCATGTCTTTATAATCGAGACTTCCATAGGAATCCACGATATACACGACATCGACAACACTAGCCTTGATCATTTCAAAAGCTTCAATTAATTCATTCTCCATGACATTAGATAGCGCCATGATATTAATTGTAGTTTCATATCCTAGATCATGAAATACCTGTACGAGTTGAAGTGCCTTGTCCACGTCTTTAATGTAGCAAGCTACCCGAATCAGGTCGAGCATACTTTCACTACGTGGTAGAATGTCGTTCTCGTCTACCCGGCCGATGTCAACCAGTGCGGATAATTTCGTATGCCCTTTTTGCGGAATAACTTTACGTAGAAAATCGTCGTTAAGAAATCTCCAAGGACCTGCATTTTCTGCTCCTTTGAGCAGTTTCGGACTATTTTTATATCCTATTTCCATGTAATCCACGCCCGCTTCATTTAAGCCGGCATACAACTTTTGCACAAAGTCCACACTGAAGTCCCAGTTATTAACCAAACCTCCGTCGCGAATAGTGCAATCTACAATCTTACACTGATTTAATTTCATTCTTACCGAATCCTCTCCATATATATGTTGTACTTCCCATCTTACTTGAACCGAATAAAAAAAGTAAAGTGCATATTGACTGTGATGATTGTCACAGTTAGAATAACGGCATCATGTTATATTACTTTTAGTTTTCAATTGAGATTGATTATCAATCTCTCCATCTTCCTCGTGTGTAACATGCGATAAACTATCCGACCAAAAAATTTATTTCATTAATATATAGAAATACTGGAGGCTGGGGAAATGATGGTTTCTTTGAAAGAACTTAAGCCGAACGAGAGTGGCATCATTACAAGTATTGGGGGCACTCGTCCCATCCGTAGAAGGCTTATGGATATGGGCATTACTCCTGGCGCTAGAATTATAATGAGAAAGGTCGCACCTCTTGGCGATCCTATTGAAATTAATATTCGCGGTTACGAGCTTAGCATCCGAAAAGCGGAGGCCGACCAAATTACCGTCGAACGATAAATATAATAAAGCGAGGGATGATTCCCAGATGAGTTATCGGTTTGCATTAGCTGGTAATCCCAATAGCGGTAAAACAACTCTATTCAATAGCCTAACAGGAAACAATGCACATGTTGGGAATTGGCCTGGGGTCACCGTTGAACGAAAAGAAGGTAAATGTAAGAAGACTTCAGAAAACATAATGATCGTTGACCTCCCCGGTATTTATTCCCTTTCTCCTTACACACCAGAAGAGATTGTTGCTCGTGATTTCTTAACCCTAGATAGACCCGATGCCATTATTAACATCGTTGATGCTACAAATATTGAACGTAATCTGTATTTGACCACACAATTATTAGAGCTCGGAATTCCTACGATTATTGCCCTCAATATGATGGACGAACTTGAATTGCGTGGGGATAAAATTGACATCATCAACTTGGAGAAGCAATTAGGTGTCCCTGTTGTCCCGATTACTGCCTCAAAAAATCAAGGAATAACAGAACTGCTAGAAAAAGCCCTTTCCCTTGAGCTTGGACATGATCTCACCCATAAAAATGCTCTAAACAACTCCAAAATATGTGATACTATACAAACCATTAGCGACCTATTAACAGCCAATGGTTATTCCAACACTTTGTACAATGCGATCAAGCTGATGGAGAAAGATGAGAAAATTAAAGACACTTTAAAATTATCTCCTTCTTTGAATTTAGCTGTCGACAAAGCTGTTGCGCAAGCAGAACATCAAACGGGTCAAGAAATCGAAATGATGATTGCCGATTTACGGTATAAATACATTACGGAATCGATCTCTAAGTTTGTGCAGAAAGGCCGTAAAGAAGGCGATCTTACTTTCTCCGATAAGATTGATAAAATCGTTACTCATAGAATCTTAGGATTACCTATATTTTTCCTCATTATGTATCTAGTATTTCAAGTTGCAGTTGGTACGATTGGTGCCTGGGTCGTCGACCCCTTCTCAGCCTTCCTAACCGAGACATTACCGAATGTGGCAACGGAATTTTTAACTTGGGCTGGAGCATCTGAAGTAACTCAAGGTTTAGTTGTAGGCGGTATAATAACCGGTCTAGGTAATATATTATCTTTCTTGCCGCAGATTATTTTATTGTTCCTATGTCTATCCGTTTTGGAAGACATTGGTTATATGTCAAGGGTTGCCTTTGTTATGGATCGGTTGTTCCAGTATTTTGGACTTTCAGGTAAAGCCTTCGTACCTTTGCTGATGGGATATGGATGTTCGGTTCCCGCCATCATGGCAACGCGAACTCTCGAGGATGAAAAAAGCCGACGTCTTGCCATTACGCTCATGCCGTTTATGTCATGTAGTGCTAGACTACCCGTTTATGCGGTATTTGCAGGCTCTTTCTTCGCCGCACATCAAGGTTTGATTGTGTTCAGTCTCTATTCTCTTGGGATCATTGTTGCTATGTTATCATGTCTTTTGTTAAATAAGACCGTGTTAAAAGGGGATGCCGCTCCCTTTGTCATGGAGCTTCCACCCTATCGTATTCCTACATTAAAAGCGACTACTTTGCATACTTGGGAAAAGGCTAAAGGGTATGTCATCAAAGTGGGAACCGTCCTTCTAACGATGTCGGTTGCCATTTGGTTTCTTCAAACCTTCAACTTCTCCTTACAAATGGTTGATGATTCATCAAAAAGTATCTTTGGTGTCATTGGTGGAGCGATATCTCCAATCTTCGCGTGGAATGGGTTTGGCTATATTAAAGATACGGGGGCAGTTCACTGGCAGATCGGGGCGGCTTTACTGACGGGGTTGATTGCTAAGGAGGCCGTTGTAAGTACTTTAGGTATTCTATACATTAATCAAGGTACGGAAGAGTTAACCGGCGCATTAAGCACTGCGCTGCAGACCCATTTCACCCCTTTAGCTGCCTTCTCGGTTATGGTCTTTGTCCTACTCTATGTACCTTGCTTTGCCGCTATTGCGACAGCGAAGAAAGAGTTGAACTCGTGGAAATGGACCTTATTCACCATCGCCTATCAGTGTGGAACAGCATGGCTAATTTCAATGGTCGTTTATCAGGCGGGACATTTTCTGGGCATCGGACTTGCATAACTAGCGCAAGTACCAGGAGGAGGAAGAACATGGCAGATTTTATCATCATATTGCTGATAGCAAGCATTATTGGATTCACCACCTATCGTTCAATCAAAAAGCGTAAATCAGGTGGAGGTGGGTGTGCAGGTTGCAGTGGCTCCTGCAGTCAGTTCAGCTCATGTGATACGAAAAAGCCCTGATAGAGCTATTGCACAATAATACAAAAGCAGGAGGAATAGCGCCGTCGCTGTCCCTCCTGCTTTATTATTGACTAGCTCCTACCACAGCACTCTTCGAGTCAACCATGGGAAGAGTTATCTCAAAAACGGTTCCTATACCTTTTGTACTGTCCACAGATATATGTCCCCGATGGTTTTTTATTATTCGGTAACTAACAGATAAACCAAGACCAGTGCCCTTCTCCTTCGTTGTGAAGAATGGGTCAAACAAGCGATTCATTAAATTCTGATCCATACCATTCCCATTATCTCGGATTGTAATATATACAAGCTCTCCTTCGGAATGTGCAGAGATATCAATCATTCCCCTATGCTCAGCATCCATTTCCTCAATGGCTTCCATTGCATTCTTAATAATATTTAGTAAAACCTGTTTTATTTGTTTCGTATCAATTGAAACCGTCATGCTACTATCTTCTGGAAGGCTCAGTACAATTTCACAATTCTTCATAAGAGCTTCACTCTCAGTTAAAAGTACTACTTCCCCTAACAGCGTCGGGATATCAATAACACTTTTTAAGGGAGCTGAGGGTTTCGATGAATTAAGAAATTCATGAATAATGTCGTTAGCACGATCAATTTCCGCCAAAATAATACGAGCATATTCGTCCCTACCCAGTTGAATGAGATGTGGACGTAGAAGTTGAATAAAGCCACGAATTGACGTCAATGGATTGCGAATTTCATGTGCGATAGCTGCAGATATCTTCCCAAGCATCGCCAGTTTGTCATTATGATAAGCCGTTTGTTCTATTCGCTTATAATCTGATACATCTTTAACACTAAGCAGAAAGTCACCATCCATCTGATCCCCATACGTAATCGTAATAAGCCAATTTCTACCGTATTCATCAACCAATTCATGGAATTTCTTGCCATAAAGGAATGTTTCTCGATAAATTCGTATGACTTTTCTCTTCAAATAACGACTTAGATGTGGATGACGCAGCATTTGAAGTAAGTTGCACCCTATGAGTGATTGCCGCGGCAATTCCATTAATTTAGCCATCTCTACGTTGACAAAAGTTAGAACCCCTTCGCTATCAAACAGTATTATTCCACTGTCTAAATGCTGTAGTACATTCTCATACTTATTCTTTACAAGTTGGGTCGACTGAAATGCCTTAACCGACTGAAGCAAAGTTTTCTGGAATTCACTCAACAAATTGGTTCCCCCTATTCCCAAAAATGAGCTTGTCCGATAATTATGTACGAGATTTCTTTACTCCCCTCAACTAATATCTTCGAAATTCCATGTTAAATATCACACAAGGTATAATATTCTATTATAATCATAGTAAAGATTTCCAATTTTCTCAATCAGAGATACTGTCGAAAAAAGAGGGATCATCACTAAACATCAAAATTTCCACAAAAAAAAAGAAAATAGCCCTCATATGAGAGCTATGATCTCTTATTTCATGCCGTTACTATTGTTATGTTGCAACCGCATTCTCCGCCTGCTCATCACTGCAAGTCGTTTCTTAAGTTCACTTTCCCACTTACTATCTCCAATAAACTTGGCTACGGTTAGCAGATCCAAGGACATATCAATTTGACTCTGCACAACATCATTGGGATCCTCGTCTTCACGATTCACACAATTTCTAAAAATGGACTCGTCATCTTCCATAATAAAGTCTTGAAAATCGATCTCAGACACGCCGTCACCGTGTGCATACTCCGCTAAGACCTCGTATTCGTTCTCCACTTTATAATGAACCTCCACCCGATGGCACACCGGACAAAAAAGTAGGGGAACATTATGAACCTGCGTATGGTAATGCTTCAAAGTTCCCTTAGTTCCCACCATACTTGCACCACAGCAAAAACTCATTCCCCATCACCCTCTCCGATTTAATTCAGATGAACTCTGGCTCTATATCGTATGGAACTTCATATAATTTATTCGAGACACCTGCTTCAAATTCCTTTTAAATAAAATTTAAACAGGGCTGAATTTGTACCACGAACCTGATAGATTTGATTGAAAATCAGGGTAAAAGACCCCCTGAATTGGCAAGGTTACATGCCCATCAGGGGGTCTTTCAAGACCTTATTAACTGAATTATGCGTTCAGGTTCTTTTGACCTGGTTTCCAGTTCATTGCGCACAAACCGCCTGATTGAAGAGCTTGAAGCACGCGAAGTGTTTCTTCAACACTACGTCCTACATCATTATGATTGACAACTTGGTATTTCAATTCGCCTTCTGGGTCAATGATAAATAGACCACGCAATGCGATGCCTTCTTCTTCAATTAGAATACCGTAGTCACGAGCTACGCTCTTCGTAATATCCGAAGCAAGCGGGAAGTTCAATTGTCCAAGACCGTTGCTGTCAGTTGGAGTATTGATCCAAGCTTTATGGCTGTGCTCAGAGTCCGTGCTGACACCCAAAATTTCTGTATCCAACGATTTAAATTGGCTGTAAGCTTCACTAAGTGCTGTAATTTCAGTAGGGCATACAAAGGTGAAATCCAGTGGATAGAAGAAGAATACTAACCATTTTCCACGGTACTCCGACAACTTAACACGTCCAAATTCCTTACCATCACCCGTTACCATTGCCATATTAAAATCAGGAGCAGGTCTACCAACTAAACGTTCCGCCATTATAAAAACCCTCCTTTGAAAATATGTAAGAAACACAAAATATGTCTTAAATTTATTTGTTTACAGTAGTAAAAGACTACATTTCAAATGTTATCATCCATATATATCAAAGTAAAGATTATAACAGCTTATTTTCTATACTCATTCTAATTAAGAATATTTCTTGAATTTTTCACTTTATTTGAATCTATTATTTTTGAATTGCAGCTACGATAAGATCGCCCATTTCTTTAGTTCCAATTGCTTGGCTCTTATCAACTGCGATATCACTTGTACGATGTCCAGCATTTAGTACTTCTGCCACAGCAGATTCAATTGCATCAGCCGCATCAGCGTATCCAAAGGTCATCCGGAACATTAAGGCAACCGATAGAATGGTGGCAATCGGGTTAGCTAAATTCTGACCTGCAATATCAGGAGCCGACCCATGGACTGGCTCATATAATCCAAAGCTACCTTCACCCAAGGAAGCTGATGATAACATACCAATCGAACCCGTCAACATAGCTGCTTCATCACTAAGGATGTCCCCGAACATATTCTCAGTAACGATAACGTCGAAGCTTGAAGGACGACGTAACAATTGCATTGCACAGTTGTCGACAAGCACATGCTCCAATTCAACGTCAGGGTACTTTGGAGCAATTCCGTTAACAACCTCACGCCATAAACGCGATGTTTCCAATACGTTTGCTTTATCGACGGAAGCAAGCTTCTTACGACGTTTCTGTGCAATCTCAAATGCTTGAGTCACAATCCGTTCTACTTCTTTAACATTATAAGCGCAAGTATCTACTGCTTCTTGCCCATGCTCAGTATCACGACGGAATTTCTCCCCAAAATATATCCCGCCAGTCAGCTCACGTACAACCATCAAATCTGTACCTTCAAGGACTTCAGGCTTCAGTGTTGAAGCATCCTTCAAGCAATCGAATACAACAGCTGGACGAAGATTTGAGAACAAGCCAAGTGCTTTACGAATCCCTAGCAAACCCGTTTCAGGGCGTAATTCTTTCGGATTGTTGTCCCATTGTGGCCCTCCAACCGCGCCTAGTAATACTGCGTCAGCCCGCTGACATACATCCAACGTTTCTTGCGGCAGTGGAGTTCCTTTCTGATCAATCGCGATACCGCCAAAGAGTGCATGCTCAGTTTCAAATCGATAACCAAACAATTCCTCTGTACGTTTCAATACTTTTTCCGCTTCAGCAACTACTTCAGGTCCAATTCCATCGCCAGCTATAACCGCAATTTTCTTAACTTCTCCCATGACTTCCAGCTCCTTCTCAATATAACTATAAACTCACTCGAATAGACTCTTACTCAGTTGTATCATAATCACTTAAGATAAACAAAGATATAGAATCTATTAAGGCTATAGGTTATAGCTATAGAGAAGCCGTTCAATCGTGATAGGACTCAGCGATTGCATTGGCTGCAACAATCGCATTATACACATCATCCGGGGTCACCGGAAATGGCATATTCCCCATGGTATCCCCTTCTGCACAAGCGTCTTTTGCCACCTGACGCCATTCTTTTTCATCGAAATCCTTCACACCTAGATCTTTTAATGTCAGTGGTAGCCCCACATCTTTTATTAACTTAATCACGGTATCCAGCTCTTCCTTGGGTGCATTCTCCAGAACAAGCTGTGCTAATAGGCCAAAGGTAACCTTCTCACCATGCTGTGCTTTATGCAATGACTTCACCGCTGTCATACCATTGTGAATTGCGTGAGCAGCCGCTAGTCCCCCGGACTCCGCGCCTACACCACTCAAGTATATGGTTGCTTCAATGGTGGCTTCTACTGCCCGTGTAGGGATATGCCGATCAACTGCTATTTTCGCTTTCACGGCATTTTCAAGCAATGTATCATAGCATAGCTTAGCCAGTCCCAAACCTGTGGTCGAAGGCTTCATTAGCACAAGATTATCGCCATGAGAGCGGAAACAAGCCCTCGCTTCAAAATACGTAGCTAGTGCATCTCCAATACCCGCAGCAAAGAAACGAGCTGGCGCTGCAGCCAAAATACCTGTATCTGCTAAAACAACGTCCGGATTACTTGGTAAGAACAAATACTCATCGAATGATCCATCCTTCTTATAGATTACAGCAAGTGCTGTACATGGTGCATCGGTAGAAGCAATCGTCGGAAAAATGACTACGGGCAATTTCTCGTAATAAGCCGTGGCTTTCGCAGTATCAAGCGTTTTTCCTCCACCTATTCCAATGATAATATTAGCTCCAGACTGCCGAGCTAACTCGCGATTCCGGTTAATCTCATCCTTGGTGCACTCATAATTAAACTTCTCAAACACAGCCTTATTACCGCCAGCTTCAATAGAATGCCCTGCCTCGGTTTTTGCTCGTTCCAGAATAAATTCATCACAGATAATATACGCATGATCACCAAAACTTTTCATGTAATCATTCAAGCTAGAAAGCAAATTCATACCGGATATAAATTTCTTAGGAGAAGTCACTGATTTAACGTTGCTAGACATGGAAAAAACTCCTTCTTTATCATTTTGAATCCAAAAGACATCACTTCATTGGGTTCACAGTTAAGATGGCCCTTTCTAAGAAAATTAAACATCCTTCTCCCCTTTTCAAACCTTTGAATCTAAAATTTAAGGAGTGTCTCCATACAAAAAAGCCGCAGAGACTATCTCTGCGACTTGATTTGACTATTTCCAATTATTCAGCTGTCTTTTCTCGATCAATCTGTTTAACGCATCTACATAAGCACGAGCACTGGCCTCTAATATATCCGTACTTACGCCTCTTCCCTGTACTGAAGCCGTATCCTGAGTAAGCACGACGTGTACCTCACCTAGAGCATCTTTACCATGGCTTACAGATTTAATGGAGTAATCAGATAAGGTAACTTCCTCTCCTGAAGCCTGATCAATGGCATTGTAAATGGCATCAACGGAACCGTTACCTTCCGCTTCCCTCTCCAGTACATCTCCATCCGCCGTTGTGATCCGAACCTTAGCCGAAGGCGTCATTTCGTTACCATAGGAGACATATATCGTCTCAAGAGCGAAGAATTCAGGAGCATCGATCAAACGCTCATCCACGATGGCGATTATGTCCTCATCGCTGACATCCTTTTTCTTATCGGCCAAGGCTTTAAATTTAGCAAAAGCCTGGTTCAGGCGTTCATCATCCAGAGAAAATCCTAAATCAATAAGCTTCTCCCTGAATGCATGACGTCCAGAATGCTTCCCGAGCACCAATTTACTTTCCTTGAGTCCAATCGTTTCTGGAGACATGATCTCGTAAGTCGTTTTCTCCTTCAACATCCCATCCTGATGGATACCTGATTCATGTGCAAAAGCATTGGCACCCACAATCGCCTTGTTTCCAGGAACGACCATCCCAGTCAGACGACTGACCAATCGACTCGTACGAGAAATTTCCGTCAGTGCAAGCGAAGTTTTGGCATTGAAGAAATCGCTTCTCGTTTCAAGCGCCAAAGCTACCTCTTCGATCGCTGTGTTTCCCGCGCGTTCACCAATCCCATTCACCGTACCTTCAATCTGATCTGCTCCACCGAGTATCGCGGCTAGCGAATTGGCTGTTGCCATCCCCAGATCATCATGACAGTGAGCACTTAATTGAATCTTCTCAATGCCTGGCACTTTTTCTTTCAGCGTCTTAAAGATATTCCCATATTCATACGGATATAAATACCCTACCGTATCGGGAATATTCACCACAGAAACTCCTTCAGCGATAGCCATCGCAGTCATCTCACATAAGAAGTCAATTTCTGTTCTTCCTGCATCCTCGCAAGAAAACTCAATCTTAGAGAAATATTTCCGAGCGTAACGGATAGCCGCTTGAGCCGTTTCCATTACTTGCTCCTTCTCCATCTTCAGTTTAAATTTGCGATGAATAGGGCTTGTAGCCAAGAAGAGATGAATACAAGGATCCTCAGCTCCTTTAAGAGCTTCACGTACTGCATCGATATCCTGTTCACGAGAACGGGACAAACCGATAATAGTGGATTGCTTAACCGCACGTGCAACAGCGTTAACTGCTGCTAAATCCCCTGGCGAAGCAGCAGGAAATCCCGCCTCAATGCGATCCACTCCAAGCTTTTCGAGCTGATAGGCAATCTCAAGCTTTTCCCTAGTGTTCAGATTGACTCCCGGTGACTGCTCCCCATCGCGTAATGTTGTATCAAAAATATAAATTTTACGCATTCCTATGCCTCCTGACTTTAGTAAGGCCTACAAAAAACGCAATGCGGCTCATGCTGATGGCACGGCCGCATTGATTTAGAGGAATAATAAATTATTATTTCTTGATCCAGTGCATTAGACCACGTAATTCACGGCCAACCACTTCGATCGGATGATTTGCCTCATTACGACGAGTCGCCGTGAGGAAAGCACGATTAGATTGGTTCTCTAGGATGAAGTCACGAGCAAATTTACCTTGTTGGATGTCGGTCAATACGGCCTTCATCGCTTTTTTCGTTTCGTCAGTAACAATGCGAGGTCCAGTTACATAATCGCCGTATTCAGCTGTATTGGAGATGGAATCACGCATTGTAGCTAGTCCACCTTCATATACCAAATCAACGATCAATTTAAGTTCGTGCAGACACTCGAAGTATGCCATTTCTGGAGCATAACCGGCTTCAGTTAATGTTTCAAAACCTGCTTTGATCAGTGCACTCACACCACCGCAAAGTACAGCTTGTTCACCGAATAAGTCGGTTTCTGTTTCTTCACGGAATGAAGTTTCAATAACCCCTGCACGAGTACAACCAATACCTTTTGCATAAGCAAGACCGATTTCTTTCGCTTTGCCAGTTGCATCTTGGTGGATTGCGATCAATCCAGGAACGCCAAAGCCTTCAACATAAGTACGACGAACCATGTGGCCAGGAGATTTAGGAGCTACAAGTAGAACATCATTGTCTACTGAAGGTACGATTTGGCCAAAATGTACGTTAAATCCATGTGCAAACAATAGAGCTGCACCTTTTTTGAGGTTTGGTGCGATTTCGCTATTGTATACAGATGCTTGTGTTTCATCAGGCATTAGAATTTGTACTACATCTGCGCGGCGAGTAGCATCCGCAACGGACAACACTTCAAAGCCATCCTCTTTTGCCTTATCAAAAGATTTACCCGCGCGGAGACCAATAACTACGTTCAAACCGCTCTCACGCAAGTTTTGTGCGTGCGCATGTCCTTGGCTACCATAACCGATAATTGCGATTGTCTTTCCTTTTAATACGCTAAGTTCTGCATCTTGTTCATAGTACAAAGTAACTGCCATTTTTTTAGCCTCCTAAATTTGTGGGTAGCGTTTAAGCATGCCCCTATTTATATTATATTTCCGCCTAATGAGCGGGCGTTTCAAAGGACCGTAATGAGAGATTATATCTATTCGATCCTCTCAAACGCCCGCCTTAGGTGCGGGTCGTACAAATACTTTTACATTTGGATTACTTACGCATTACCCCGGATCATCGCTGTAACTCCGGTCCGAGATAATTCCCGAATGCCATATGGATGTAACAGCTCAATCATTGCATTGATCTTATCGGTATCACCAACAACCTGGACAATCATGCTATTGGTTCCGATATCGACGACAGCCGCACGGAACGTTTCAACGACTCCCATAATTTCAGGACGTTCAGCTGGCTCAGACTTGACTTTAATTAACGCCAATTCACGGCCTACCATCGGTTTGGAGCTTAGATTTACAACCTTGATGACATCGATCAACTTATAAAGTTGCTTCTCGATTTGTTCCAAGGTCTTGTCATCACCTTGGGTCACGATGACCATCCGGGACAATCCCATTTCCTCCGACTGTCCAACGGTAATGCTCTCAATATTGAACCCACGTCTTCCAAAAAGACCCGACACACGTTGCAGAACTCCCGGTTGGTCGTTCACTAACACAGAAATCGCATGGCTCTTCATCATCATTCACTGTCCCCCATCAACATTTGATCAATGGTAGAACCTTGAGGTACCATCGGATATACGTTTTCGCCTTTGCAGACTACGAATTCCACTAGAACAGGTCCTGGCGTATCCATAGCTTCCTGCCAAACTTGTTTAGCCTCATCTTTGTTACTTGCACGTAACCCTTTAACACCATAGGCCTCTGCCAGTTTCACAAAATCTGGACTGCCTGCTAAATCGATATGGCTATAACGCTGCTCGTAGATCAACTCCTGCCATTGTCGAACCATTCCAAGCACCTGATTGTTAATGACTACAATTTTTACCGGAATGTTATTGATCGCACAAATCGCAAGCTCTTGAGCACACATTTGCATGCCTCCGTCACCATTGATCGAGATGACCAAACGTTCAGGATAAGCCATTTGCGCACCGATTGCTGCCGGGAATCCGAAGCCCATTGTACCTAGACCACCAGAGGTAATCATTGAACGCGGCTGATTGAATCTATAATATTGTGCCGCCCACATCTGATGTTGTCCAACATCCGTCGTTACGATTGCTTCACCGTTTGTTGTATCATTCAGCAATTCAATAACCCACTGTGGTTTTAATTCTGTTTCGGAATCAATATATTTCCACGGCTTGTTTTTCTTCATCTCGCTGATTTTGGATCTCCAAGCATCAGCCTTGTGACTACGACTCACGAGCGGGTTTAACAATTCTAGAACCGTTTTGACATCACCAACAATTGGAATGTCGGCCTTCACGTTCTTACCAATTTCGGCCGGGTCGATATCAATGTGGACGATCTTCGCTAGTGGTGCAAATCCATCCAGCTTACCTGTCACGCGATCATCGAAGCGTGCGCCGATATTGATCAAGAGATCCGCTTGCTGTATTGCCTGGTTCGCTGTGTATGTTCCATGCATTCCCGGCATACCCATCCACAATTCGTTACCACTTGGAAATCCACCAAGACCAAGTAAGGTTGTTGTTACTGGAATTTCTGTTTGAGTCACAAACTTAAGCAGTTCTTCATGTGCTCCAGAGTATACCACGCCTCCACCAGCGATGATCACTGGACGTTCTGACTCTTGAATCGCAGTTGCTAGCTTATCAAGCTGCAGTCGATTCGGAATAACTGTTGGATTATAACCACGAAGCTTTAATGATTGACCTGGTTGGAACAAAGTCTTGTTCGCCGATACGTCTTTTGGAATGTCAATGAGTACTGGTCCCTTACGTCCCGTATTAGCGATATGAAACGCTTCGTGGATAACACGAGGCAGTTCTTCTACATCTCGAACCAAGTAACTGTGTTTCGTGATCGGCATCGTAATCCCAGTAATATCGGCTTCTTGGAATGCATCTGTACCGATCAAGCTAGAAACCACATTCCCGGTAATGACTACCAAAGGCACCGAATCCATAAACGCCGTTGCAATTCCTGTAACTGTATTCGTCGCTCCCGGACCGGAAGTTGCAATACAAACTCCCACTTTACCACTAGCACGGGCATATCCATCCGCAGCATGGATAGCTCCTTGTTCATGCCTTGTTAGTAAGTGCTTGAAATCAGTAAATCCATACAAAGCGTCATAGATGTATAACACCGCGCCTCCTGGATAACCGAAGACACATTCAACACCCTCTAACAGCAAACTGCGAAGCAAGATTTCTGAACCCGAAATAATCTCCGGTTTCATCCATTTCTGACGTAACTCATCTGTAGACTGCACTTCTGGAATATGCGCACTCATCAGTCATCCTCCTTCCAAATGTTAGGCAGTTCCCAATCATACAACAAAAAAACCTTCCATCCCGCCGGAATAGTTTCCTATTCCGAGGGACGAAAGGTTATATCTTCCGTGGTACCACCCATTTTTACCCAGCATTTCGCAATGCCAAGCCTTGACGAGTATAAGCATGGCTAGCCTGTACTCGTGGTCTCTAACGCAGACCTGACGATTCTCCCTAATAGGCTTATGGTGTAAAGTTCCACAGGATACTTTACCTGACTAAAGCTTTTCAAGAAAACAGCTCCGAGGTGAGCTCGTATTTAAGGGAATTATGGTGGTGGTTTCAGCAATTCCAGCCACTCTCTGAGCAAAGAGCCCCTAAACCTTCGTCCTCATCATCGCCGATGCACTATGAACGTAAAATGTTAGAAACATTATATGATTAGTTTACACGCCCCGTCAATACCCTTTTCGTACATGATCTCGTATTTAACAAAAAAACGATCATTGGAACGCTTCTTCCCCTTACTGTCATATGATATTAAATAGCGCCCAATTTATGCACAGTAAGGAGGAATACGAGCGAAATGATCCGCTATAGAAGGCCCAAACAGGATGATCCTGATATTTACAACTTGATTAAAGAGGAGCTTGTCCCTTTCTCAAGTTTGCCCACAAACGAATTGAACAAGGTTATTGAGGAGCTGCCCAAAAGGCTATCGCGCGGTGTTACGCTAGTAGCTTCACCTCACTACGAAGCCGATCTAGTGGGATTCATTCACTTTATGATTCACGGTGAACTGTTATATATCGATATGATGGCAGTGGCACCAGAGTATCAACGGAAGCAGCAAGGCAAAACGCTTATGTCTCAGGCAGAAAATTTCGCTAGTTCCCGTGGATGCACGCGGTCAAAAGTAATGGTGGACCAGGGCAACTCCCGAGCCCACCTATTCTACGAGAAGTTAGGTTACCAAATGATCCGCTACATTCAGCTATCCCAATGTTACGAATTGGAGAAGAAGCTAACTATGAGAACGTAAACTCATCCTAGTTACCGAAAATAACCATACGGATATCCACCATAGCCAGGATAACCATATCCACCATACCCTCCTCCATATCCTCCATACCCACCACCGTAGCCATAGCCTCCATAACCACCAACGTAAGGCGCAGTTCCAATCGCTAGCAGATCAAACAAAACAAGTGGAATAATCGCTTTCGTACTTACCTTTTTTTTGGAATTAGGACTTAAT
Source organism: Paenibacillus segetis (assembly GCF_014639155.1). Lineage (NCBI taxonomy): Bacteria > Bacillati > Bacillota > Bacilli > Caryophanales > Paenibacillaceae > Paenibacillus > Paenibacillus segetis. The sequence goes on along the minus strand of NZ_BMFT01000001.1, from coordinate 817,253 downwards.
ATCAGACGATTACCACTGATTTTCATCAGTTTGCCCGTAACGATGCTACCATCCTTCTTGTAAGCGGTAATGGATTTACCAATCCATTTCTCGGCTTCCTTTTTCGTAACCGTTCTGCTCATGGAAACCCTCCTCCGAAATTTATTGTTCAAAGACCATACCCTGTCTTTAACTCAACATATTCGTTATAAGCGGATTCAGATTACGCCATCGCCTTATCACAAAAAAAAGGCGACTCAAATCCAGTATAATACTAGATTGAGTCGCCCTATTGTTTTATGAATTCAATTGCTTAAGCATTGATCTTTTCTTTAGCTACAGTAGCCAAAGAATTGAACGCAGGAAGATCATTCACTGCCAAGTCAGCAAGCATTTTACGGTTGATGTTGACTTCAGCCAATTTAAGGCCATGCATCATTTTGCTGTAAGACAAGCCATTCAAACGTGCTGCCGCATTGATACGTACGATCCACAATCTGCGGAAATCACGTTTCACTTGACGACGGTCACGGTATGCATAGATCAGGGATTTCATTACCTGCTCATTAGCAGTTTTAAAAATGCGGTGTTTCGAACCAAAATAGCCCTTAGCAAGCTTCAATACTTTTTTATGACGACGACGAACGACAAATCCGCCTTTTACTCTTGCCATATTAATAAACCTCCCAAAAAGTTATGTTAATTACTTCAAATTAGCTAATTGTTGTTTAAGACGGTTAACGTCACCTGAGTACATTACAGGGCTATTCGCTAGTACGCGTTTACCACGTTTGGACTTGTGCGAAAGCAAGTGGTTACGGTTAGCTTTGTAACGTCTTACTTTACCTGTACCAGTAATCTTAAAGCGGCCTTTCAGGCTGCTGTGGGTTTTCATTTTAGGCATTATACTTCCCCCTCAGAATTTGTGAGCTTACACTTCGCGAGTATTCCGCTAGAGCGGAACTGCCTGTAGAAGTGAGCGAATGCTTTAGTTTTTTGGTGCCAAGATCATAATCATGCTGCGACCTTCCAGTTTTGGAAGTCGTTCAACACTACAGATTTCTGCAACCTCTTCTTTAACGCGGTCTAAAATTTTCTTTCCTAGGTCGGCATGGGCGATTTCACGTCCGCGGAAACGAACCGAGCATTTAACCTTGTCGCCCTCATTCAAAAATTTGATCACGTTACGAAGCTTCGTCTGGTAGTCATGTTCCTCAATATTGGCACGGAACCATACTTCCTTGATGTCCACTATCTTCTGATTCTTACGGGCTTCTTTCTCTTTCTTCTGCGTCTCATAACGGAATTTGCCGTAGTCCATAATCCGACATACCGGCGGTTTAGCCGTCGGAGCGACGTTAACCAGATCCAGATTCAGGTCGATAGCCATTTGAAGTGCTTCGCGAATTGGTTTGATACCAATTTGCTCGCCTTCAGCACCTACTAAACGTACTTCTTTGGCCCGTATCTCATCATTGATCAAATGTTCCTTACTGATAAATATCCACCTCCAAATATTCGTTACCTTTACGACTATAAGTCAAAATTAAAAGGGATGCAGGTTAACGCCCGCATCCCCAAATTGATCAATTCTTCATGAATATACCATTCATAAATCATTGGATCAAAACCAGCCAACAAAAAAAGTTGAACAGGTGAGAAGCATTGGCTTCTGCTTGCAATCCATTATTAATTGTTGCAACACTCAAAGTAATATAGCATACAGGATGACGACAAGTCAAGCGTCATCCATCACTTTTTTTATTAATTATTAACCTTGTTTACTTTGTACCTCTTCAAGCCGAACAACACGAGTATGTTTCGTATGGCTCCATTGCTTGTTGTTTTGCGTAAAGAACGCGTAGAACGTAATCGGCCACCACGACAATAAATAAATCGGGAACAAAACGAGATAAGCGTATACTTTTTTGTAAGTTACTTTCTCCAGAGCCATTGCCGCTAGGAAAATGAACACGTTAGCTGCAATTGCTACGAAAGATACCCAGAACGGGAAGTAACCATACAGATTCGCTAAGTGCGGCTCGCCCATAAACGATTGATCCACCCATACTACGGCAGTCATCAGGAACGTCAACAACACAATGTACACGTTAGCACCATACAAAGCCATATCTAATTTCACCAAATTGCGTTCTTTGATACTCTTCCACAATAACGGGAAGAAATAACGCCGAGCTACTGTAAAGTGACCCTGCATCCAACGCAATCTTTGACGTGCTGAGGCCTTGAATGTGAGAGGCTTCTCATCAAACAGCTTTGCATCATAGTTAAATACCGGGTAAATTCCCCGCTCAACACAGCGCATTGTAAATTCCAAATCCTCAACCAAACTTGTGGCTCCCCATCCGATTTCCTTCAGAAGCTCGGTTTCAAAGCACATTCCTGTACCGCCAAGGAAGTTGGCCATCTTCAAGTTATGGCGAGACAACTGCCATAAACGGTTACAGTACCAGTACGAAATACCATAAGAGGCAGTAATCCATGAATCCTCAGGATTTTTCGTATCGATGTAACCTTGGATGACACGAGCCCCAGAACACAGATCATTGTTCATCTCACTCAAGAAATCTGGATGCGCCAAGTTATCAGCGTCAAACATAACAACCGCGTCATATTGGCGAGGCATTTTCCAAAGCTCTTTCAACATCCATTCAATCGCATAACCTTTACCGCGCAAATTTTGATTTGTACGCACACAAGCATTCATGCCATGGCTACGGACAATCGCCGCCGTACCGTCTGTGCAATTATCACAAATTACAAATACATCGTAAAGTTCCTTCGGATAGTTAAGGTGCTTCAGGTTCTCCATAAGAGCCCCTACCACCTGTTCTTCGTTGTGTGCCGCTACCAGCACAGCAAAAGATTTATTTGGCGCAAAAGTTTCTTTTCTCTTTTTCTTGTACATGCCAAATAAAGATAGTCCAAATTGATACAAACCTACTACTGCCAGAACGATTTGCAGTGATACCAAGATGGTGTCGATCATATTTTTTTGTACCCCCTATGAACTCCACGATTCTTTGTCTACATAGTGTGGAGTTTTCTTTTTTTGTAATGACCCTTTGTATTAACGTTCACCTGAAAATTTACATCTAGTTAACGCATTACGATTTTCCTTGACTTTTATCCATTTGTCAAAGCCCTTGTAGAGCCTCATATGGCGAAAAAAGCGCCTTAGTCAGTATATAACTCCACAAGGCAACATCGTTGCCTTCAATCAATGTAATTTAGTTCTTATTTTCATCCATTTTGGCATTTTTTATTTCCTGATGCCCCCTTTTTTTTTCGTTTACTAGCCATTTAAAATTAATCCCTGCATTTATAAACGAATAAAAAATTTAAAAGTTTACCAAATAACTCATTTTTCTTTAAACTTTTTTGATATCATTTGAATCATTGTAAAGGTTGAATAGTTCAGAGTCAAAAAAGCAACACTCATTTCAATAAAAAAATTGACCTCTATCCTTGAAAAGGTCATCGAATAAAAATATGATAGGTCTAACCCGAAAATGCCATGCTACGACAAACCCTAACTCAAAAGAGTGCAATTTGGGGCCGTACTCGCGGCCAATTGAAGCGAGGAGGGATCACATGAATCGTTTATTTGAAAGACTTATACAACTTGATCAGCAGCTCTTCATGGGAATCAACGGTCGTTTGCACCGGAGTTTTCTCAACTTTTGGCTGTATCATCTTACCCATTTAGGAGGGGCCAGATTCACGATCATATCCGTATTATTCATCTGGTGGGTAAGCCCTGAACCTTGGCATACGGTAGCTCTTCAAGCAGGTGTTGCATTAGCGATCAGCCATATTCCAGTCGCTCTTGCCAAAAAATTATATCCTCGTATCCGACCTTATTTGGCGATACCAGGAACGAACACTTTTAGGAATCCACTAACTGATCATTCTTTTCCTTCCGGGCATACTACAGCTATATTCTCGGTGACAATGCCATTTATAGCAGCTCAACCAGCACTTATACTTGTTCTTGGTCCTATTGCGCTGTTAGTTGGACTCTCCCGGATTTATTTGGGATTACACTATCCGTCCGATGTTCTTGCTGGGCTAATAATCGGTACCTCAGTTGCGCTCGGAACTGTTGCATTATGGGCGTAAAGAAGATATTGTTAAATTGTTAATGGGAATACCTTGCGGGAAAAGGTGAAACTATAGTGCATAAACAAAGAGTCTTACTTTTATCTGAGGGGTTTGGAGCTGGACACACTCAAGCTGCATATGCCTTATCGAGCAGTTTACGTAAGATAGCGCCTCATGTGCAGACGAAAGTGATGGAACTCGGCAGCTTCCTAAATCCGAGAATGGCACCGTTTATAATAACTGCCTACAAAAAAACGGTGTTTACTCAACCGCGACTTGTTCGTATGATGTATCGCAGCAACTACAAAAAATCGTTAAACCGATTAACGACGCTGGCTCTTCACCGGCTATTTTATACGCACACTACCCAAATCATTCAGCAACTCCATCCCGATGTCATTGTGTGTACTCATCCGATCCCTAGTGCCGTTATTTCGCGCATGAAGCGACTCGGACTAGATGTACCATTATGCACAGTTATAACTGACTATGATGCCCATGGAACTTGGGTCAGTGCTGAAGTCAACCGTTACCTGGTATCTACAGATCCAGTGAAGGAGAAGCTGCTGGAACGTGGTGTCGAAGAGGATAAGATTCAGATTACTGGAATTCCAATCCATCCAAACTTTTGGGAACGTCACGGAAAAGATGACATCCGGAAGCAATTTCATTTACACGACATGCCTACGATTCTAATCATGGGCGGCGGTTGGGGATTTATGAAGGATGAAGCGGTACATTCTCTACTTGCCATGCATAGAGACCAAATCCAGCTTATCTTCTGTTTCGGGAGTAATGTCAAATCGTTGGAGAAGATGAAACGAGATCCTCGCTTCATTCATCCGAATGTCCATCTTCTGGGCTTTACCAGAGAAATTGACAAACTGATGGAAGTATCCGATCTTCTGATTACGAAGCCCGGTGGCATGACTTGCTCGGAAGGATTGGCCAAGGCAATACCTATGTTATTCCATAAGCCACTACCAGGTCAGGAAGAAGAGAACTCGCAATATTTCGCTGCACAAGGTTGGGGAACACCGATTAGTTCATTGGATGATATCACCAATTGGATTAAGCGTTTGACTGATGATTATGAGGGAGTAACACAGGAACGTGAGAAGGTCCTCAGTGAAATTGCCAGCTATCATCCGATGCAGAGCGCGCAGGCAATTATTGATATCTTAGAAAGTAATAGCAAAGCTCTTATTTAATATTCGGTGCAAAAAAGCCGCCACCCACAAAGAATCAGGGGTTGGCGGCTTTTTGCTATATTAAAATGTATCCATTTTGTGGTCATGATAGTTACGCAAAGCCTCTGAACCGATGATGACCTCGCAACGATGTATCGGCATTCCCTGCCCCACGAATTTGCTCTCGTATTCTGTCATAACATGTTCTTCATTAATGCCATTCGCGTGGAGACTCAATGAAATATTACTCATCTGCAATCCTCTCGCTGCAAAAGCGTTAAGTGAAAATTGAAAGAGATCCCGTGAGTCTGTCTTGAAGTGTATTTCACCACGCTCATTCAACAACTCGACATATTTATCCAAAAAACGCGGATGTGTTAGTCGTCTGCGGCCATGCTTAGCTTTTGGCCACGGATCACTGAAATTCAAATAAATCCGCTCCACTTCACCAGGTGCAAAAATCTCTTCAATGGATTCAATATTTCCAAGTGCAAGTCGAACACTCTCCGGTTTGCCCGTACCCTCTTCCTGATCATTCCATATGGTACGAACCTTCTCACTCGCACGACGAATCAATTCATCGTACATATCCATGCCGATAAAGTTGACCTCCGGATATTTAACGCTCATTCCACTAATAAACTGTCCCTTCCCCATCCCTAGCTCGATGTAAATAGGACGATCATTACCGAACAATTCTGACCAACGGCCTTTATATTCTTTAGGCTCTAATATAACGAGATCCTGCTGTTGCTCAAGGTTCTCGCGTATGCCTTTCCTACCGCGTAAACGCATGTCATTCCTCCGCTTTCTTATAATCCATTCTTGCATAATTGTGCCTAAGATCTACTCAATTGTAAAGAGTAAAAACAGTGAAAAAGGAATCTTGCGACCGCCGGGGAGACGGTTTGCTTGATTCCTTTTTCAATATATTTTGGAATTGGGGTCCAACGTTTTTAATACATTCAAAGTAACATAATCTCTATTTCATCGCAAGAAAGTCAGCACCCCAGATTCCCCTTTTTCTGAAAATTTTGATACAATGGAACTGTGGAAGCCGTGAATTAATACGGTTTTATGGCAAAGATACAATGAAACATATTTTTTGTGACAGAATAAAGGAGTTATGATGAAAACACTACCAAGTACCCCTCCCCAATTGTGGGGAGACAAAAGATTTCATACATGGAATACGGAAATGCGCGAGGAGTTTGGTGGCAAAGTATTTAAGGTTATGCTGGATGCCGGATTCACTTGTCCAAATCGGGACGGTTCCATTGCCAAAGGCGGTTGTACCTTCTGTAGTGCACGCGGATCGGGCGATTTTGCAGGAAGTCGACGTGATGATCTTGTTACACAATTCAACAAAATCCGCGATAAACAGCACATCAAGTGGCCTCATGCGCAGTATATTGGTTATTTCCAAGCATACACCAACACTTATGCTCCTGTAGATGAGCTCCGCGAATACTTCGAGGCTATTCTACAGCAACCAGGAGTTGTTGGATTGTCTATCGCTACTAGACCGGATTGTCTACCGGATGATGTAGTTGATTATTTAGCTGAGCTTAATGAACGGACTTACTTATGGGTAGAAATGGGATTACAGACTATTCACGAGTCCACTTCTGAGCTCATTAACCGTGCTCATGATAGTCAATGTTATTTGGATGCGGTGGCGAAGCTTCGTAGCCGAAACATCCGTGTGTGTACCCACATCATTTATGGATTACCACAGGAAACGCATGAGATGATGCTGGATACGGGACGTGCAGTCGCCGCCATGGATGTGCAAGGTATTAAGATTCACCTGCTTCATCTCATGCGCAAAACTCCAATGGTTAAGCAATATGAAGCTGGTCTGCTGAGATTTCTAGAGAAAGACGAATATGTGAAGCTTATCGTCGACACACTAGAATTTTTGCCACCTGAAATGATCGTTCACCGTCTAACAGGAGACGCACCGCGTGACCTGCTGGTTGGTCCAATGTGGAGTCTGAAGAAATGGGAAGTTCTCAATGCGATTGACGATGAACTGAAGCAGCGTGACTCTTGGCAAGGTAAGTATTGGAGAGGTCGCTAATATGGGCTTCCTCTCTGTTCTAAGTTTTGCACACAAACTTACAAGTGAAAGACTTCAACCTGGCGATTACGCTGTGGATGCAACGGCAGGTACGGGCTCAGACACGTTGTTTCTAGCGCAGGCTTGTGGAAGACGTGGACATGTCTTTGCCTTTGATGTTCAGTCAGAGGCATTAGACATTACCCAGGCACGGCTAGACAAGGCTAAACCTGCAAATACCAAGCTTGCACAGGTAACCTTGTTACACCGTAGTCATGCCGAAATAAAGTATGCTCTTCCATCAGAAGTGCACGGTCAACTAGGTTCTATTATGTTTAATTTGGGTTATCTCCCTACCGAAGGGGCTGACCATTCGGTTATTACTCTGACGGAGAGCACCTTGGAAGCTCTTGAAACTGGGGTTTCTTTGCTTCGTCCCAGAGGTCTAATAACTGTAGTTCTCTACCCAGGACATCCTGGAGGGGATCAGGAGGCTAAGGCCGTTGAATCATGGGCTGCAAACCTCCCCTCTTCCACCGGACAAGCCATTGTATATCGTCAACCGCAAAGACCAACTGCTCCTTATCTCATCGCTATTGAGAAAAAATAAGGATTAAGAAAGGGAACATTTATGTCGATCAGAAAAATAGAACACATCGGTATTCGTGTATCCGCACTTGAGGACTCAATCGAATTTTATGAACGAGTAATCGGTCTAAAATTGCTCAATATAATTGGTGAAGTAGACAGCGATCTTCGTCTTGCTTTTTTAGCATTTCCGGGGCAAGATAATGTCGAGATCGAATTGATTTCTATCCGCGGAGGTGATGACCTTCCTAATGAAGGCCGGGTTCACCATATTGCATTTACAGTAAGTCAGATTGAACAAGAATATTCTCGGATCGCAGGGTTAGAACTTTCAGGACTGGATCGTGAAATTCGTACACTAGCTAACGAAAGTCGTTTTTTCTTCTTCAACGGTCCTGATGGTGAAAAGATTGAATTTTTTGAGCCGGTGCATTTATCAGATTAATGAAACTCTTAAAAGGATGGTGTGATCGTTGAGAGAGGAAAATTTCACTTTTCAGAATGATGCGGGGCAACAAGTTTTTGTATATCATTGGACTTCTGAAGATGAATCGATCCCCGTTAGGGGTGTTGTGCAGATTGCACATGGCATGACGGAGACGGCCAAACGGTACGAACGTTTTGCCAGTGAGTTGACGCAACAAGGCTTCCAAGTGTATGCCAACGACCATAGAGGTCATGGTAAAACAGCCCAAAATTCTGAAGAGCTTGGTTATCCGGGCAAGGATGGATTTAACGGTATGGTGCGAGATATTGTCAAACTTGGCGATATCATTAAAGAGCAACACCCGAATCTACCTCTATTTTTACTCGGTCACAGCATGGGATCCTTTCTAACCCAAAAAACAATGTACGCAGGCCAGCAAAACTACATCGGATTTATCCTGACTGGAACCAATGGTCCTCAGGGTTTACTGCATATGGGACAAAATCTTGCACGTTTTCAAGGTATGTTGCAAGGTGAACGTCATCCTAGCTTGATGTTGAATGCGCTCACTTTCGGAAGCTTCAACAAGAATTTCCTTCCTGTTCGCACGAAGTTCGATTGGCTCTCCAGAGATCCAGCCGAAGTGGATAAGTACATAGATGATCCATTCTGCGGATTCCTGTGCAGTGCTAGTTTCTTTCAAGATTTCTTTACATTACTTTTAGAAATACATCGTCCAAACAATATGGCCAAAATCTCCAAACAAAAATCCGTATATATATTCGGGGGGGATAAAGACCCCGTCGGGAAGAATGGGACCGGAGTTCAGCGACTTGTAGATATATATAAGCGGCTTCAAATACAAGATCTTGAACTGAAAATGTACCCGGGCGGAAGACACGAAATGCTTAATGAAACGAATCGGGACGAAGTGACTGCAGATGTTGTCGATTGGTTAGTTCGTCACACGAAGTAACTTCACCAATTAAATGTTCAGCCTGTTTAACATAAAATCCACTTGACCAAAGTCAAGTGGATTTTATTCTGCTACTATTCGACAATAATTTTACTAGATAAGTCTATCCCCCATTTTGTGTTGGTACTAAGGGCATGGAATAAAAGACCGGAACCTCATCTTCTGATTGCTGATACAAGATCACAAGTAATGAACCCTGACCATTAGACTCCGTAATAACCTTATCCTCTAATACGTCATTCAGCAGGAATGGAAGCTCTTCAACTACCGCGAATTTCAGTAATTCACGTTCATCGAGATGACGAGCTGCAAAATCATCAGATACCTTAGAAGGCTCATCTGCGAGTTTCTTGAAGTAACTCACACGCATGTCTTTAGGTGTCCGATCCTCCCACCATATTTTCCGCGGCTTATATTTATGACCCAGGAAATAATCCAACTTCATCAGACCAAGAACGATCCCTGGCTCTTTGAGACCACGCCGAGTTAGAAATTGTTGTAGACGGGTGAACAAATCTTCAAGTTGGTGACCAATACGTTGCCATCCCTGCTCTTCCCAGTAATCACCAAACTCCTGGAAGAAATCGAACGGCGATTCAAATTCATATTTCATCAAATAGTTAAGCGTATGATCCATTCGATGTGCATTCCAATATTTCTCTAGTACATCTTCTAGCCGCTTCAAAGAGATGATATCTGAGAAAGGCATGACGTCATTTCCAAGGATTTCATAAGGTGCATGATCCATGTAAACATAGTTATATTTAGCAGCTTCATTTCGCAGTCCGGTTCCTCTCAACATCTTCAGAAATCCAAGCTGAAGTTCCTCTGGACGCATGGCGAACACATCATTGAAAGTTTTGCGGAAGCTAGCGTAATCCTCTTCAGGTAATCCGGCAATAAGGTCAAGATGCTGATCAATATTCCCGCTGTTCTTGATCTTCATGACCGTTCGGGAAAGTTTGGTAAAGTTCTGGCGACGTTTAACGAGTTCATTCGTGGCGTCATTGGTCGACTGTACCCCAATCTCGAAGCGGAAAATACCAGGCGGGGCATTCTCAGCTAAATAATCAAGAACCTCTGGACGCATAATGTCAGCTGTAATTTCAAATTGGAATACACAACCCTTATGATTCTCAATAAGGAATTGAAACATTTCCATCGCATAACTACGGTTAATGTTGAATGTACGGTCCAAAAATTTAATTATTTTTGCGCCATTATCAATCAAGTAAAGCAGGTCCGACTTGACCCGTTCAATATCGTAATAACGTACGCCTACTTCTATACTAGAGAGACAAAATTGGCAGCTAAACGGACAACCACGGCTTGTCTCAAAGTACACGATTCGTTTACCTAAATCTGGAAGGTCATCAGGAAAGCGATGAGGTGTCGGTAAGGTATTCAGATCACTTTTCGGTCGCCCCGGGTTAACAACAACTTCATCTCCCTTACGATAAGCGGCACCAAATACATAATGGTACTTCTGGTCGCCCTCTATCTCCTGTAAGAGATGATGAAAGGTCTCTTCTCCATCTCCCATCACGATAAAGTCAACATTCTTCGCCCGTTCCATCCAATACTGCGTATCATATGAAACTTCAGGTCCACCCAACACGATTTTGCAATCCGGTAGCACCTTCTTTAAGAGATCAGCCAAACGAATAGTCTCTTCAATATTCCAAATGTAACACGAGAATCCAATGACATCCGGTTTGCGCTGAAATAGATCAGATACAACATTCATTACAGGATCCTTGATTGTATACTCAGCTAACTCGATGTCAAATTGGTGCTCGCTGTATGCCTTCAGTAACCGTATCGCTAATGATGTGTGTATATATTTAGCATTTAATGTAGACAAGATGACTTTCATAATTCACAACCCTATTCCATATTTTGAAAAAACTCAAGAAATGGCCGGCCATACTTACGGTATTTGACCTCACCGACCCCTTTAATTCTTAACATATCCGACTCCGTGGTTGGACAGATCATACTCATCTCACGAAGTGTTGCATCATTGAAAATAATATAAGAAGGAACACGATCCCGCTCGGCTAATTCACGACGGATCAGGCGAAGCTGCTCAAATATCGTCTCATTAACCGCTGAAGGTCCGTCATCATAAGCATTACCTCTTCGACGACTCCCACTACTACTAGCAGTTTTGGACAACACAGGTTCTGGAGCACGCATCATGACCTGATGCTGTCCTTTTAATACGTCAACCGATAACGGTTGTAGGCGGACTACCGGATACTGACCTTCAGTCAAAGCTAGATAGCCTTCCGCAATTAAAAGATTAATGAGTTCTGATATTTCTTTCTCCGTGCGTCGTCGCATCATTCCATAAGTAGGTAGAGTATCAAATCCGTATTGAAGAACCTTCTTGTTCTGCGAACCTTTTAATACCGAAGCAACCAATGAAACTCCGAAACGTTCACGCATCCGATGGATACAGGAGAAAATAATCTGCGCATCGACGGTCATATCAACCAATTCACGTTCGTCTCGGCAAGAACTACAAATACCGCAAGGCTTACGATCATGAACTTCTCCAAAATAGTCTAACATCCCCCATCTTAGACAATTGGTTGAATAACAATACTCGATCATTTGTTGAAGCTTGCGATATTCATTCCGCTTCCGCTCCCCATCTTGGGGATTTTGCTCAATCAGAAATTTTTGTGTCATGATATCCTGAGGACTAAAGAGCAGAATACAATCGCTGGGCTCACCATCACGCCCCGCTCGTCCCGCTTCCTGTACATAAGCTTCCATATTCTTAGGCATATTGTAGTGAATGACGTAGCGAACGTTCGACTTGTCGATTCCCATACCAAACGCGTTCGTCGCTACCATGACGCGAATATCATCGTAAAGAAACGCTTCTTGGCTCTCCTCACGTTCGCGATCTGGTAAGCCTGCATGGTACCGACCAGCTGGTATACCCGATTGACGCAAACGCTCGTATAGATCATCAACCTCTTTGCGTGTTGCCGCATATACGATTCCTGGCTGATGGGCATGAGTCTCCGCGTAATTCAAAACGAATTCACGTTTATTCTCGCCACGTAGCACCGACATGGAGAGGTTATCTCGACCTAATCCGGTAATAAATAAAGACGGTTCCTCCAAACGAAGTAACCGGATCATATCATCCATGACTTCCGGTGTTGCCGTTGCGGTAAATGCTGCTACGATCGGACGCTCGGGTAGCCCGTTCACAAATGGCGATACAGCGAGATAACTCGTCCGAAAATCGTGACCCCACTGAGATACACAGTGCGCTTCATCTACTGCGACGCAAGAAATTTCTAAACTGCTCATCTCGTCACGGAACCAGTCCAGCTCCAGCCGTTCAGGTGCAACATAGAGCAGCTTAAGCTCACCACGCTTTGCAGCCCGGATGCGGTCGTTCACTTCTTTACCAGAAAGTGTACTGTTAATATAAGCTGCTGGCACTCCCATCGTTGTAAGTGCATCCACTTGATCCTTCATCAATGAAATAAGCGGTGACACAACCAGCGTCAGCCCCGGCAAGATCAAAGCCGGGATTTGGTAACAAATTGACTTGCCCCCACCCGTTGGCATAATGCCAAGAGTATCTGAGCCTGAGAGCACACTCTCCACAATTTTACGCTGTCCTTCACGGAAATCGGGGTAACCGTAGTATTTTTGCAAATAAGCCTGGGCTTGTTCCATATGAAGTTCTACCAAATTCATTTTAATAAGCTCCTTACGTTTCACTTGCTCATTGAACCATCTATCCTTCCAGTTTAACGGGGTTGAGGAAATTGGGCAAATTGACTTCGTCAGTACATGGTACTTGCCACCCTCTACGTGGTATATTGAGTCTGTAGAAATTTCAAGGATGGAGAATTAAAACTATGAACGAACCAAAAAACGCTAAACGTCCCACTAATAAATCTAGGGGACATCAAACACCATTGAACTCTAAAAAAAATCACTCTGTTGGTAAATCCGAAAAACCTTATAAGCCAGGGAAAACCAATACTTCCTCTGGATCGGTTAAATCCAAACCGTCTGCACAGAGGGTGCAAGATCGTGAGCATGCCGAAGAGTTGCACATTGGAGATACAATTATTGTAACGGTAAAGAGACTCGGGATTAATGGCGAGGGCGTCGGATATTATCGACGTAAGGCCGTATTTATTCCAGGTGCACTACCTGGTGAGGTTATCAAGGCTACAGTAACGCGGTCCGAGAGCAAATTCATCAGTGCTGACATTGCCAAAATTGAGAAGCGTTCACCAGATCGGGTTGATGCTCCCTGCCCTGTATTCGGTATCTGTGGAGGGTGCCAGATCCAACATCTCTCCTACGCAGGACAATTAAAAAGCAAGGAAGAGATCGTTCGCGAAGCTTTCTCCCGTTTCGCCGGGACCCAGGAGCTCAAAATGAAACCGATCCTTGGCATGGAACATCCTTGGGATTATCGCAATAAAGCGCAGCTCCAACTAGGCATGCAGAAGGAAGAAATCATCGCTGGACTGTATGGCGCCGATTCCCACAAACTTGTAGATATTACGGGCTGCCCTATCCAACATCCTAAGGTAAATGAAGCTGTGAACAAAACAAGACAAGTACTCCAAAGCCTCAACATTCCAGTTCATAAGGGCCAAGATCGAGGAAATCTAGGATTCATTCGCACGATCGTTGTTCGCTGGGGATTTCAATCTGAGCAACTTCAGCTCACGCTTGTGACAGCGAGTGACAAGCTGCCAAAACGTGATCTACTCGTGAGAGAGCTCAGGCTCGCGATTCCAGAACTCGTCAGCATATCCATGAACGTTAATTCGAAGAACACCTCCCTGATATTTGGGGATAAAACGCTTCTTATATGGGGAGAAGAAGGGATTAGGGAATCGCTTGGTGATTTGGAATTCACCCTATCGCCGCGTGCGTTCTTCCAATTGAACCCACTACAGACGGTCAAACTGTATGAATCTGTAAAAGCAGCTGCTGCACTCACCGGTCGCGAGACCGTCGTTGACGCTTACTGCGGGACTGGCACGATTGGCCTATGGCTAGCTCCTTATGCGCGAGAGGTTCGGGGGATTGAATCCATCTCCGAGGCAATATTGGATGCAAAAGACAACGCATCTCTTAACGGACGCGATAATGTAACATTTTATGAAGGTTATGCAGAGGATCTACTGCCACGCTGGGTTAAGAGTGGATTCTCGCCTGACGTTATCATCGCAGATCCACCACGTACCGGACTCCATCCAAGTTTTGTGGAAGCTGTTCTGCGTACGAAACCTAAACGTTTCGTGTATGTGTCGTGTAATCCCTCCACTCTCGCCAAGGATTGCAAGGTTTTGCTAGACGGAGGATACACCATGGAATGGGTACAACCTATCGATATGTTCCCACAGACAAGTCAAGTAGAGTGTGTCGTATTGTTAAGTTTAAATCCATAATTGAGACGAAGCGATTTCACTTATGATATGTACGATCTTTCCCGTTAACACAAAGACGGCTGCCCCGTGGCAGTCGTCTTTATTTTCATACTCTTTGACAAAAGAATGTGAACTCAGTTCAACAAATTCATCGCTGCACCCGTGTAATATTCTACCCAATCAGAAAATGACTGCTCATCATCCCAGGAAACCATGCCCATCGCTTTGGCACATCCCCAATCCAAAATCCGTTGCTGAAGCATATGAACTCTAATTCGTTCTTTATAAGCTTCTATCTGCCCAGTTTGGTTTAGATAAACTGATACAAGATGCTTCGCCACTTCTTCCTCGTCATTATCTATATACATAATGATCATCTTTATTAAGTCAGCAAGGGGATCGCCAAAATACGCATTAGTAAAATCGAATAGACCACTTATTTTCCAAGTATTATTTTCTAATTCTAATAAGAAGTTATCAGCTTTAAAATCTCCCATCACGAATGTAGGGGAGCTTAATTTATCAAAACAAGCCTGCGAAGTCCCTAATAAATCTTCCACCCATAGAACATCTTCAGATGTTATGACTGAATACTTCTTAGCATCTTCCAACCAAAATCTAATTCTGGTATAAAGCCAACTTCGATATGAATTTTCAAAAGGATGTATTGTGAAATCCTTCGTATCTAACTCGCCATATTCAGTAACCTTCCAATTATGAAGGACAGCCAACGAATCAGCTATTAATTCAGCAATTTGTAATTTGTCATCTATCGTTTGTTTCGCTTTGATTTGCTGAGAGTTCATGTGACTACCACCAAGGCAAGGCATGATGCAATACGCCCAATCAAAAATATCTGCAATATCATCTATTAAATACGGAGTTGGAACAGCTATTCCAGTGCGATGATTAATATTTTCAACAAAATACTTTTCCTCAGCAAATTGTTCCGGAAACAAAGGGTTACCTTTAAATACAAATTTCCCTTCCGTAGATGTGACAAACATCGTCTGCCCCATCGCACCTTTTTCTGTTTTCTCAGATGATATGAGTTTACCTAAGTTAAATCGATCAAGCATGGACTGTAATTGAGAATCAGTTATTGTACCTAGCTTATTCGAAGAGAATATGATTGCCGTAGTCAATAGAATGTCTCCCTTATTATTCCTTTTATTATTCTAATATTATAACTATTGAATCAGAAATTAACAGATAAACACGAAACAAAAGAGCGAACTATAGGGATAAATCTCCCTTAATAGAACGCTCTTTTTCTAGTCTTCATTACTTTATGAAACTTTACCTACAATACTTTCTCCCTTTTTCGTGATCGTATAGCTAACGATCTCTCCACTCCAGAAATGGAATTTCAATATCACATCGCCGTCTTTAATATCTTTAAAAAAGTCTGGAACTAATTTAATCTCATCCGTCATAAAAGAGGGACTAAACGTGTTGCCATACTCTTTAAAGGATGTCCAGTCTTGTGGACCGGCATTTCCACCAGTAGCGTAGACTGCTTCCATTGTAGCTATACGATTACCATTAAATTGGGTCGGGATAGCAAAGGATTCAGTTGTACCTTCTGCACTACGCAATACGGGTTTATCGTTGATGGTTAATTTCAACTTCCAGTCAGGTCCGTAGTTGAATTGTACTTGTAATGTTGCATTGACCCCGAGGTTACCAATCTTCGTCAGCTTGCTGATTTGGCTTGACTTGATGGTTAACTCTTCGCCGTTCAATACGTAATCCTCACCTTGCTGCAATTGTTGACCATTAACCACAATTCCAACAAATTGATTTCCGTTCAAGTTCAGGTGTACTTTGGCATCTTGAATTTCGGTTCCCTTGGTAAGATAGATAATGTCACTCTCTGCGGTTGATGAACGCCCTTCCCAACCCGCTTTCATAATATTGAACAGCTCTTGGTCCGACCATTTATACGTTGTACGGTTGAAATGTTGTCCGTTATCCCATAACATACTCGTTATTTTTTTCTCTTTGAGATAGTTCGTTAAAAACTCGAAAAACTTAAGCTTCTCTCCCTGCTCGATCGTATTTGTGTTCTTATCAAATCCAAGCAGGCCATATTCACCTAGGATTACAGGAATTCCTTTAGCTACAAACGTATTGTAAACATTATCAAAGGTAGTCGTAAGATCCTTCGTCGTCTCTTGTTCAAACTTATAGTATCCGGCGATGTTCACACTAAATGGCCAGAACCCATAAAAGTGGACGGTTGCTATCAAGTTAGGGTCGTTCATTTTAACGATCGTTTTATAAAGTACATCTAAATCTTCTTGCGAAGGGTTTGTCTCACGTGTTGGTAATACAAGTGGACGAACTGCATTTTCCCCGCCGGATTCCCTAACAATTTTGTGGAAAGATGTAAGAAGTTCATATAGCATTTCATTTTGCTTCTCGCGATCTTGAGTTCCCCCATCGGTGAAACGAGGTTCATTGATGCTTTCGAACATGAGCTTATTCGAGTGGTTCTTGAATCGGTCGGAAATCTGTCTCCAAGTCGCTTGATAGCGGGCGAGCACCGTATCATGTTCCTTTTCCATATGACTTACCCACAGCCAGGAGTCATGATGGATGTTGATCATGACATACAGATTCGCATCCAGTGCCCAATCGACAACCTCTTGCACCCGGTCCATATATGCTGGTTCAATTGTATAATTGGGAGCATCTCCAATGTGTTGGTCCCATGTAATCGGAATACGAATACTCTTGTAGCCTTGAGCGGCAATTTGTTGAATTAACTCTTTGGTTACGCGAGGGTTCCCCCATGACGTTTCGTCGCTTCCAGTAGCATCAAGCGTATTACCCAAATTCCATCCAGGTTGCATATCGTTGACATAGGACTGGATTGTACCCTCCGGTACGATTTTGGTTCCCTGCTCTTTTGTTACATCAGCAGCGGAAACCGCAGCTGAGAACATAGATAGTAGTAAGCATGTAGCAACAGTTAACGATATTATGGATTTGTGTCTTCTCTTTTTCATTTCGTCCTCCTTTTGTAAGCGTTTTCTATTGACTAATTTATCATGCCTTATCTCCTTAAAATACCTTAATAATTCATGTGAAAATCATGTGTAAATCAGTGAGCAAAATATCAGTGACCACACAAAAATAGCGTAAGAAACTCATTTTTGAGCTTCTACGCTATTTTTCTAACT
The DNA here is from genome assembly GCF_014639155.1 of Paenibacillus segetis. Classification (NCBI taxonomy): domain Bacteria; kingdom Bacillati; phylum Bacillota; class Bacilli; order Caryophanales; family Paenibacillaceae; genus Paenibacillus; species Paenibacillus segetis. The sequence continues at coordinate 799,289 of NZ_BMFT01000001.1, read as the reverse complement.
ATAAAGGAAAGGTCATAAGGCCGTGCCAGTAGCTACCGCAATACATCTAAACTCCAACTGACCGTCAAATACTTCAACCGAAGTAGGATCTCCTTGTCGCCAAGGCCGACAAGCACAATAATAGTGATACATAATACCTTTCCAGATAACGACACAGGATTTGTGAGCGTGGATTTCGTCAAGCGATCCGGTTGATCCATGTGGAAGTAAAGGTTGCTCTAACGTCTCCCATTGCAACAAATCATTGGATACAGCCAGCAGACCTTGGGCATGAATACCGTCAAAGCCAAAACCAAAGTTCAGCCAGCGTTCGCCATCATGACGTATGTACGGGTCACTACAGAACTGACTATAAAAGCTTCCCTCAAGACAAGGCAGCACCGGATTCTGCTCATAACGATGCCAATGAAATAGATCCTCCGACCATGCAATACCGGTCTCCTCCTGCCACGGCCACTCTGATCCGCCCTTAGCATTGTACAGCATCCAGAAGCGACCCTCATGCTCCAGCAAACAGCATTTATAAAGACCTTGGCGCTCCCAAGCATCGCCTTCCTCATAAGTAAATATAGGCTCATCCCATCTATGCCATTCATGAAGCGACTCATCCTCAGTCCAGGCAAGCCCCATCACTGCACCGCCCGCTTCATAACCCTCATCAGGATAGGAATGATAGATCATCCAGTATCTTCCATTCATTTTTTTAAGCTGTGGAAAGTCTCCGATATCATTAGAATTCAGTAAAATCCATGAGCCTGCCGCTCCTACATGATCCCACCGTCCACTATCCGGTAAGCGTGATAAGATAACCGTCTCATGTTGCCATGTCAATAAATCATCACTCACGGCCAGAGCTGTCTGATAGCCAATTCCATCAAAACCAACATGCATCATATAGAATCGATCATGATGGCGAAATACAAAAGGACAATCTACCCCATGTGAATCATAGCTTCCAGCCATGCCAGATCCAGTGAACGCTGGCTGATCTGAACGAAGTAGCGTTCCCCAAGCTTCCATCAGTGCATTCTTATCATCAAGCTTAAGACCCATGGCACTCAACCTTTCACAGCGCCCGAAGCGACGCCTTGAATAATATATTTTTGTAATAGCAAATACAGAATTAACACTGGAATGGCAGCCAGAACTAAGGATGCCAGAGCCAAGTTCCATTCCTGACTATACGTTCCGAAATAGCGATACACGGCAAGCTGCAACGTCATAACTTCCGCTTTTTGCAGCATAAGGAAGGATAGAATGAAATCATTCCATACCCAAAGAATATTAAGTACAGCAGCCGTTGCCGTAATAGGCATTAAAAGTGGTAAGATCACTCTAAAAAATGCTTGATAGATATTTGCTCCATCAATGCGGGCAGCCTCTTCCAACTCCACCGGAAGCTGCGACATAAAGCCGCGATATAGAAAAATAGTAAATGGAGAAAACAAAGCTATGATCATCAAAATCAGACCAAACCGCGAGTTAGTCATATGGAGCTTTGAAGCTAACTTGACAAGCGGGATCATAATCGTCTGAAATGGTACCATCATGGATATGGTTAGGAAGATCGTCAGCCAGAATCCTCTAGAAGAGCGCATTCGTGATATCCGATAGGCAGCCATAGAACTAAAAAGCAATGTGACACTAACACTTACTGCAGTAACTACAATGGTATTCCATAACGTTCGTGGATAGTTCATATCCCTCCATACCCTTGCATAATTACTTGAACGCCAAACCTCAGGCCAAGATACAAAGGATCTCAGCATTTCACCGTTACTTTTAAATGAGTTGATCAATGCAAAGATAATAGGGAGTAGAAAAATCAATGCAAGCAACACAGCTGCCACCTCATATGCCATTTTGCGCATCAGTTATTCTCCTCCTTACGCTTCATCGTCATAAATTGAATCAACATAATAATCATAATGAACAAACAAAAAATGATTGATCTCGCGGTTCCTGAACCGTATTCATTGGCTGTAAACGCCTCGCGATAAATGTTGATTGCCAAACTTTCACTAGCTCCCCCTGGTCCTCCTCCTGTTAGTGCCAATATGAGATCAAAAACTTTAAAAGAATTGGTTGTTGTCAGAAACAGATTGGATATAAAGGCCGGCACTAGCAGTGGAATAATAAGCTTCAGCAGCTGGGTAAAACGACCGGCCCCGTCCATATGCATCGCTTCTTTCAGCTCAGTAGGTATTCCTTGTAAACCCGCCAAATATATAACCATCGCCAAACCGACACTTTGCCACAAGGATACACCAGCAATCGGATACAAAATCTTGTCTGGATTCCCCAGGAAGCTATAGGTTAGAAAACTCCAATGCAACTTCTCACCCAGTTCGTACAATACTGAGGAAAAGAAGAATTTCCATAAGAAACCAACCACAATCAACGAAATGACGTTAGGTGAAAAAAAGATGGTGCGAAGAATAAAACGGGATTTGAGCTTGGAATCAACTAGCAATGCCAATAGCAGCCCAAATACGTTCACGAGAATGATATTAACTAGAGAAAACTGAACAGTAAAAATAAAAGAATGCCTGAAGCTATCGCTGTTGCGCAATAAGTCGATATAGTTCTGAAATCCTACCCAGTTAAATGAGGTTTGTAGACCATCCCAATCCGTGAACGAATATACAAGCGAACCTCCCAATGGCACAATAAAAAAACAAATATATAGTATGAGTATTGGTCCTATGAAGCTAAGTGAAATCCCCGCTTCCCTCCATTTGGACTTCGTTCCAAGCATGCTCCCCACTCCTTTCAAAGCCAGAGCAGGATACATTATCAATACCCTGCTCAGCTTCCGTTACTATTTTTATTTTTTACCCCAAGAAGCTGAAATGCTGTTCATGACCTCTTGAGCATTCTTTTTATTGAAATAGTAGCTTTGCATAAGGGATTCTGCCTCGGTACGAGTAGAACCATTCATCAAGACTTGTGACCAAGGAACCACCTTCCCTTCATTTTTATAAGCTAAAATATCATCGGCAATCGGGTTGCTGCTAACCTCTACCCCTTCTATAACAGGAATTTGTTGCATTTTCTCATTGGCTATTGCATTGCCCTCTTTGGTCGTCAACCACGCAAATAACTTCTTAGCAGCCTCTTGATGCTTGGATTCAGTTGTTATTGCGTAGGATACGTTCACATTAACACCTAATTTTGCATCCTCTTCCTTATTGCTATAGGGGATTGCCGCAAATCCAAGATTCACATCTGGGTTAATGTCCTTAATGCTAGAGAGTGCCCAATATCCCTGCTGTAACATAGCAACCTTTCCTTGAGCCAATAAGGACAAGCTTGCATTGTAGTTATTGGTTGACGCTTGGGGATCCGCATTCGCAAACATCATATCCAGTGTTTTGAAACCTTCTGTCAGACGATCAGATTCAATTGAGCCTCCCCCTTCCACAGTCGTGACGAGTCCTTTCAAATCGTCCGTCGTGCCCGAAATTGTAGTGAAAAGTGAATGCGCTAAAGTCCAACCATCCGCTACGGCTAATGCAAATGGGGTTATATTCGCACTCTTTAGCTTATCAATCGCTTCATGTAATTGTTGTTGTGTTTTGGGGAACTGCTCTATCCCCGCTTTGCTAAACAAATCCTTATTGTAGTAGATTCCCATCCCAGATACGTCGAGCGGAACTCCATAAATTTTCCCATCGGTCGTCTGCATCTGCTCACGGATTTGCTGTGAATAATTGTTGATATAGTCATCGCCAGACAAATCCAAAATGTGACCCGCATCCCCAAGTTCCTTCAGATCACCATATTCCCCCATCACAATATCAGGCATATCGTTAGAGGCAATTTTAGTTTTTAATACCGTATAGTAATCCTGATCATTTACTAATAAATCAACGGTGATACCTGGGTTTTGTTTGGTGAATTCCTTGAATGTCTCCTCCAGCGCCTGACGTTTATCCATGTTAAACAGGAAAGCATTTAAAGTGATTGGATCTTGGGAAGAAGCACCATTGTCACCTACATTATTATCCGATGCTGCAGCAGGTCCATTCTTTCCACCATCGCTATCCTTATTGCCACCACACGCGGTAAGAATAAGTCCGATGCTAAGTACTAGGATTAATACAATAGATATTTTTTTGTTATGTACCAATATAAAAACCCCCTTCATTGATTGTCTTAAGTATAGACAATTCTAAAAGGGGGTCCTATCCAGATATTAAGGTTTGTATTAGCACAATATTAAGGTGTTATCTGTTTTTTATATCGATTACGATACTCCGATGGCGTTACTCCATACTTTTCTTTGAAACGTTTGTCAAAATAACTGAAATGATCATAACCTACAGCTACTGCTATCGACGACACAGGCTCATCAGCTTCCTCTAAACGCTGTCTACTCAATTCTAGCCTAAGAAAATGGATGTATTGCATAACCGTCATTCCAAACTGACTTTTGAATTGTGCCGCCAAGTATTCCTTACTCACATAAAAGCGCTTAGCCAGATCGGCCAACGACAAAGGCTCACAGAATGCAAAATCAATATATTCCTTAACCACAAAGGCACGATTGTCTTTCTTTCTGCTGATTGAGTCTGTGCCTGTATCCGCCTCCACAATATAATCTTCCAGCACCCGTGTGAAAAGAACCATCGCCTTATCCACATCAAGTGCGATGCAGAGCGCAAAAGGTTCAACTCGATCCATCTCCTTAACTCCACCAGGAACACGCTTTACTAACGGCTTAGCACGTGCATTCAGATTGGTCCAAATCTGAAATAGAAACATGACGGATAACTGCCCGTGAAAGGCTACAGTTCGAAATAACTCCTCGATATCAGCTTGAATACGAAAAGATAATCGATGTTGAATCAGATGTATCGTTCTGGAAACGAACGTATCTGCAGCTCGCAATAGCTCTGGTGTAGGTGTTGTCTCGACCTTTAATCCACTGTCAAGTTGGATGTACATTATGTCACTCTCTAATTCATTAATCGCATGACAATACTCCTGAAGACATCTTGGTTCATCTAAACTAAGTACAAAACAGGAGAGCCTGAGCACATGTTCGAGCATATCGGTCAATTCATCAGTATCCAGCCTTTGATCCAAGTGACCGCGTACGGCAAACCAAGTGCACCAATCATACTGCCCTGATCCCCCAGGTAGTAGCTCAAGCCCCTTCATTTCAGCATATTCATTGATACATTTTCGAATTGCATATTGAAGTAGTGCGACATCTTTTCTGAAACGATCATCTACTGTTGCTACGTAATTCCTGATAACCACCATATGAATCGAGCACGCTTCCTCTTGGATAAATTCAGGCAACAATTCAAGTTCTTGCTTCGTTATCCGACCGGTATAAATATTTTGTATTAAGGCATGAAATTGTTGTCGGGAATGCTCATTTCTCATTTCCAATACAAGCTGTTCTGTCTGACTATTTAGCTGTGATTTCACCAGACTTCCCTTTGCTTTATGGAACGCTTTCTCTACATCCTCCTTATCAAATGGCTTAAGAATGTAGTCGATAGCATCGTTTGCCAAGGCGTGTCTCACCAACGCAAAGTCATTATGTCCACTTACGACAATAACTGGAATATCCAGTTTCATTGTTCTTATGCGTTCAAACAGCTCGTCACCATGCATACCTGGCATAATCATATCCAGTAACAGAATGTCAGGCCGCTTTTCTACGATTAGCTTAAGTCCCTCATTGCCGTCCTCAGCCTCCAAGATACTTTCGATATCTGAATCAATCTCCGTCAGCAACCTTCGTAGTGCTCGTCTAACTTTAGGCTCATCCTCAATTAGTAATACCTTCATGATGCCCCTCCGCCTTCCAGGTTATCTTAACACTGGTTACTCCATGCTCGACTTCAACTGATATGCCCGTTGATCCAGGAAATAGATGCAGAATGCGCTGTTGTACATTCACAAGACCGATATGAGATCCAAATCTCTCTTCACTTTGGATTTCTGCAGTCAGTTTAGCAGCTTCTTCTTCACTTAGCATACCCGCTGTATCTTCTACCCTGATACAGACCATTCCTCTACTCTCATAAGCCTCAATCACAATACAGCCTTTGCCTGCACGGGAAATACCATGTACAATCGCATTTTCTACAATCGGCTGAAGGCTTAGCTTGAGAATCGACTTATCTAACAAATAAGCAGGGATATCAAATCGGAAATCCAATTTATCCTCAAATCTGAACTTCTGAATTTCGAGATAATTACGGACATGGGCAATCTCAGCTGACAATGGCACGATATCCTGACTGAAATCCGTCGTATAGCGAAACATTGAAGAGAGTGATTTCACCATTTTACATACTTGATCCGCCCCTACCTCAAGCGCCTCAGAGTAAATAGAAGTCAGCGTGTTATATAAAAAATGCGGGTTGATCTGCGCCTGTAATGCTTTCATCTGCATCTCAGATGCATTCATTTTTAATTGGTATTCCTGCTTAATCATTTCATCAATCTTTTCTACCATGGATAGAAATTGCTGTTCCAAATATCCGAATTCATCCTTACGGGGCTTCGATATGCTCCATAATTCCTTATGAAAATTCCCCTTGCCTACATCCCGCATTTTTCGTACGAGACTATAAAGTGGTCCTGAAATTTGCCGTGAAAGCGCTGCCCATAATGCTATCGCCATTAGCATAAAGGCGCTGCCCCACACAATAGTGGGACGAACAGCCTCCCAGGCGATGCTATTCAGTGTACCTTGTGACAAATAGGTAACTACGCGCCAACCATAGACGTTCATCCGGCTTTCCATCACTAGCTGCTTGCCTTGAGTTTGTTCACCATGCAAATGCGAGAACAACAGTTGACCATCCGAATCCAGTACCTCGACTCTTTCGAGTACATTATCAGAACCAATAATATTCTCAAAATACTCCTTGCCTAGATCAATTCCAATAACCCCGAGCTGTCGCTTTAAAATGACATCCGATATAGAGCGACCAACAAATACAGTAGCATCTCTGTCTTCTGATTGACTATCCTCCTGAACAACAACAAGCTCGCCATTCGCTCTTTGTGTCGGAGAAATCCATGACTTACTTTGATCATTTGAAAGTGTCTCAACCTGCACATTTAAATATTTGGCACTTACCCTGAATAATTGCTGACGTTCGTTCAAATACAAATACACATTACTATAATCATTAAGGGAATGAGCTAATATTTTGAGCAAGTTTTCCGTTCGACGCTGGCTAGCAACTATTTCTTCCCCAGTACCTGCAGTACTCTTGGTAACAAAGTTATATAACTCAGATGTCTGATAAATACTTAGTATACTGTTATCAATGCTGTGAATCGACACTTCAAAAGATTGATTCAGCTGCTCCGCTTGCGATTTGTACTGGGCGATCATCTCATTCTTCAATCTATTATTGATTGAATTATAAGATAGAAACACGCTTACAGATAACGGTAGAACCACACATACAATGAGTAGAAGCAGGAGCTTATATTTGATTTTCAAAAATAGCTCCCTCCTTTTTTGATGAAAGCTATATCATACCAATTCTGAAATATACATTGGGGAAGACCCGTCTTCAGCTTTAAATCCAAGTCTACTATAAAAATTAACCGCATCCGGATAAGAGATCAATACTTTAGATTTGTATTCTTTGTATTCTTCGAGCATCATCTTCATTAGTTCCTTACCAATACCATTACTCTGATAACTCGGGTTGATCAGCGCATAATGAAAATATACCGTTAATATGCCATCAGATAAAGCGTTTACTAAACCAATTAACTTGTCTCCGTCCCATGCTGTTACGACTGAATGAGACCCTTGGATCGCTTGTAACAGTTGTTTCGGATATTTGCCTGATTCCCATTCAACGGATAGAAATAACTCTTCAAGCTTGTCCTCTGTGATACGTTCTTTACCTGATGTGTAATTGATGTTCATTATGATCCATCCTCTCTAGTAAACTATTATATTAAAAATAATGTGGTAAGGCATGCCTATTTTATATAAAATAATTAACTTGACTACGATGATTACGCTGTGCTAAATTGGCTGTAATAAAAAGGCAATGTAACCTTCGGGTTCAACCTCGCTAATTGTGAGGTTGAACCCTTTTTGCATTCATCCTCACAGCCGACTTGTACTTTTTTAATGAGCGAAAATTATAACGGACGAGGAGGAATATATTATGGCAACAAAAGAACATTTACTTCAAAGGCTCGAAGCATTAGGGAAAGTTCTCAGCAAGAAAGGTGGGGCACTAGCTTTAATGGGGCTTGGGTCTGTAGGTATTGAGACAGAGCGGTTAGATGAGTATTCTGATCTAGATTTCTTTGTCATTGTCACTCCAGGATACAAACAGAGGTATATTGAGCAACTGGATTGGTTAGAGGATACCCACCCTTTAGCTTATTATTTCATGAATAGCCGCGTTGGATATAAGATTATGTTTGAAGATGGGATCTACGGGGAATTTGCCATATTTGAAGAAACGGAGTTAGAGCAAGCAGCTTATTCTGAAGGTAGAATTATTTGGAAGGATCCTTCCTTTGGTAATGACAATATAGTAAATCCGTCAGACCACTTTCAGAAAATAAAGCAAGAATCGATTGACTTTGCCATCAATGAGGCTTTAACCAATCTGTATGTCGGACTTGGCCGATACGCTAGAGGTGAAAAGTTGTCAGGAACAAAGTTTATCCAAAGTTATGCCGTGGACGGATTGATATCCGTAATGCATTTATTAGAACAAGAAGTGGATTATTATCCTGATAGGTTTGGGAATGAACGAAGAATTGAAAAAAGGTATCCGAACTTTGCGAATAACCTAGGGAACATGATACAAGGTTATGATAAAGTTCCTGAATCAGCCATTCATATTTTGAACTATATTGAAGATATCTTTCCTGTAAATGCAAGATTAAGTAGTGAGATACGAAAGTTAGCTGAGGTGTGTAGGTAGATCAAATCGATGTGACCTCCGTTCAACCTATAAAGCTATTCGACAGTTTGAATTCTTTATGCTATGGTATCATCAATGAGGCATTTCGTTCCACTGGAACGAGGTGCCTTCGTGCGTATTTATGTAGTTTTACATTAAATGTATTAAAGGTGGTGATGTGATGGTGCTCTTCTATCCCCCTGCGTGGGGGCCCAACCAAAACAAAGTAAGACCAGAGTTATTGGGAGCACACACAAAATTATAATAATAAGGAGTGTCATTGTGATGAGGACATGTTTTGAGGCGGAATTGCGTCAACCAACGAATCGTAGTGGTTTGAAATCTTTACGTAGAGAGGGACGTCTTCCTGGCGTAATCTTAAGTGCGAATGCAGAATCAACTATGATTCATGTGGCGCTAAAAGAGTTCCAACGTTGGACTAGGAATGGTGGAACAGGTGTATTGGAATTGCAGCTGGAGGGATCCGAAACAGTACCCGTTCTTCTCGAAGCCATACAAAGGGATCCTGTCACAAGGGACCTGATTCATGCTGATTTTCTACGAGTGAATCATAAGGAAATTGTTCGTACATGGGTTATGGTTGAATACGTTGGCACACCGAGTGGTACAAAGAAGGGGGGGGTTCTCCAGACGCAAGTTACGATGATCGAAGTTGAGGCGCTACCTGCAGACCTTCCTGCTTCAATAGCCATCGACATTAGTCATCTGGAAATTGGTGAATCGCTCCAAGTCAAAGATCTACAGATTCCAAACAATGTTGAACTTATTTCTTCCGGTAATGAGTTTCTAGTATCCGTTGTCACTCCTCGATTATAGTCGCACCATTTTATCTAAGATAAGAATAATATTTAATATATCGAAAGACCATGTTATCTACTTATGTAGAGTAACATGGTCTTTTTCAGTATACTCCAGGATAAAAGTATAGCTCGTAAGGAAACATTTATCTTACCAAAAGATGCTAAAGACGGTAGATAACAATGAAAAAGTAAACCCGAAAACGTTATAGATGGTACAATAGAGGAATGCGAGTAAGTTAGACCGTGAACAGACTGATTTTTCGCAATACTTTTTTTCAAACTAAGGAGACATAATGACATTTAAGGAACTGAATATTATACCCGCAATTTTGAAAGCTTTAAGTAATGAAAACTATACGAAACCAACACCTATACAGGAACAGGCCATCCCGCCAGTGTTAGCCGGCCGAGATTTACTGGGGTGCGCTCAGACCGGAACAGGAAAAACGGCTGCATTTGCCGTTCCAATTATACAGCTCTTAAGCCAGCAGCAAAGCGGCAAACCAAATCACCGTCATGTCCGCTCATTAATATTAACTCCGACTAGGGAACTTGCCCTTCAAATAATTGATAGCTTTCAAGCCTATGGCAAATACACCGGGTTACGCTGTTGCGCTGTCTTTGGTGGCGTATCACAAATTTCGCAGGAGCGATCTCTCAAACAAGGTGCAGATATCGTTGTTGCAACCCCAGGCAGACTGATCGATCTAATGAATCAAAAACTAATTGATTTACAACATGTCAAAATCTTTGTGCTAGACGAAGCCGACAGAATGCTAGATATGGGCTTTATTCATGATGTGAAAAGGATCATCGCGAAGATCCCCAAGCAAAAACAAACCCTGTTCTTCTCGGCAACCATGCCACCAGAAATTTCTACTATGGTTAAATCGATCCTTGTTAATCCGGTAAAAGTGGAAATCACCCCGGTGTCTTCGACAGCCGATAAGATTCAACAATGTGTCTATTTCGTAGATAAGGGAAACAAGCAGAAATTATTAATTGACCTACTTCAAGACAAATCCATCGCTTCGGCACTTGTGTTCACTCGTACAAAACATGGTGCTGACCGAGTTGTGCGTGAGCTAACCAAAGCAAATATTACCGCCCAGGCCATTCATGGTAATAAATCGCAAAATGCCCGTCAGAATGCACTTAGTAATTTCAAAAGTGGCGTCACACGGGTACTCGTGGCAACAGATATCGCGGCGAGAGGTATAGATATTGATGAACTCTCTCATGTATTCAACTACAATCTCCCTAATATTCCTGAAACCTATGTCCATCGAATTGGCCGTACGGGTAGAGCGGGTCTAAGCGGGACTGCCATCTCCTTCTGCGAAATTGAAGAAATACCTTATCTCAAGGATATACAGAAAGTGATCGGAAAGTCGATTTCCGAAGTGAAAGATCATCCTTATCCAATGTTGGTTACAACTCCACCTGCAAAGGAAGCCACGCCCACATCGCCAAGAAAACCCAAACCTTTTAACAAGAAAAAACCGATGGGTAAATCCTTTAAATCGGCTCCACCAAGAAAGGCATAGCCTAAAAGTAGTGATTCTAGAGAAGAGTACGTCTCCAGAATCACTACTTTTTTTGTTATGTCTTAGTATCTGTTGACAATAATTTCTATTGTCTGTAATATCTAATTTAACAAATATCAAATTAGATAAGTGTTAAATTAACAGTCAGGAGGCTTGATCTATGCAATTAGATAAGATTGTTAACTATCATAAGGCTCTTGCTGATCCAACGAGAATCAAAATTCTGCTCTTATTATCGGGTGGAGAACTAAATGGTCAAGTGCTGGCCGAGAAATTATTTGTTACTCCGGCTACCATTACCCACCATGCCTCCAAACTTCGCGAAGCCAGTTTGATCTGCGAACGTCGGGAGAAGAATACGATTTATTTCTCCTTGAATCACTACTTCATCAAGAATAGCGCTAATGCAACAGCTGATTTAATCTACAAAAATATAAATACTCTGGGAGGCTTGGAACCAATGAATGATCAACAACAGCGCATGAAAGATTCCGTTATTAGAAATTTCTTCACTTCTGAAGGGAAATTGAAGCAGTTACCCGTTCAACTCAAGAAGAAACTGATAGTTCTAGAGCATCTCGTATCTTCACTTGAGCCAAGTCGCCAATATACGGAGAAAGAGATCAACGATTTCATTAAACAATATCATGAGGATTACGCGACCATCCGTCGGGAATTCATCATGCATCAGATGATGATTCGTGATCATGAGATTTATACGATAAATCCGCAGGAAATGTGGACAAGATGGGAGACATTGACCTAAATAGTCATTCGTAATTCGAACATCACGTCTATTCGTTTAGCGCAGCCTGTAGGCTTTTTAGATTCTGACGCATAATACCCAAGTAATCTAATTGATTAGTCTTGTCTTCTTCCGTAAGTCCTTCTATTGGATTAAGTACGGCGGTCTTTGCGCCAATCTCTTTCGCTATGGTATCTGCCACCTTTGAAGAAACTAGCGTCTCGAAGAAAATGGTTTTCACCTTATTGTCCTTCGCAAACTTCACGATTTCCGTCATCATCGCCGCAGAAGGTTCTTGCTCAGGAGATAAGCCAGCAATCGGAACCTGTGTTAGTCCATATGCTTGAGCCAAATAACCAAAAGCAGCATGTTGCGTAATAAAGTCTTTCCTCTTTGTATTTGTTAATCCATCTATAAATTCCTGATCTAACTGTTCCAATTTAGCTACATAGTTGTCAGCGTTCTTCTTAAACTCATCCTTATGATCAGGCACCGCTTCCGCAAGCCCTGCTTCAATATTACGAACTTCCTTGATCGCTAGGGCTGGAGATAGCCATACATGCGGGTCCATACCGTCATGATCATGATGGTGAGCTTCTTCTCCATCGTGATCGTGAGGTTCTTCTTCATGTTCATGAGCTTCTTCTTCCGAGCCTACCATTATATCCAGACCATGACTCGCTTCTATCTTCACTAGGTTATCATTACCCACGGCAGATAACACCTGATCAATCCAAGATTCCATCCCTGCACCGTTATAGACTAACACATCGGAATCTACTATTTTCTTGATGTCTTGTGGCGTAGGTTCCCAATCATGAGGCTCGATTCCCCCAGGAACCAGAACTTCCACCTCAGCTAAATCGCCAGCAACATTTTTGGTAAATTCATACATGGGATAAAAGCTAACTTGAATCTTTAGTTTCTCCGATCGAACTACCTTGCTATTTCCAAAATCGTTCGAATTAGCGCTATCTGCCATAGAGCCACTATTATTCGTTCCTCCACCACAACCAGATACAATGAATATCAATCCTAATATACATGTCATAAATACTTGATTTTTAAATTTCAAAATGAGACTCTCCTTTTTTGGGGTATCCTTGTTCATTCATTTCTATTCCCTTTCTCCAGCTAGCACGGGCTCTTCGTTTGTGAGATCCAAGCCGTAGTCGCTGAATCCCAATCCCAATTAAAAGTAAAATTAACAACACTAACGCAATCGTTCCTCCCGGAGGTGTATTGATATAATAAGAAGCGGTCAATCCGCTGAATATACCTATGAACCCGATGATCACGGACATAATTATAGCTGCTGTAAAACCTCTTGCTATTCGTAACGCCAATGAGGCGGGAAGTACCATCAGAGAGGATACAAGTAGAACACCAACAATCGGCATTGCAGCAGCCACCGTCATACCGGTTAATACAGCGAACGAAAACGTCAGTCCTCTGACACGCATTCCACCAATTTGTGCCGTTTCTTCATCAAATGTTAGGTTATATAGCGGTCTTCTTAGAACAAAGAAATAACCAACACCGATCATTGCGACAACAGCAATTAGCCAGAGTTGCGCATCGCTAACAGCAACGATTGAACCAAATAAATATGAACTAAAGCTTTTATTCAAATTACTTCGTAGACTCATAAGAACAATAGCAAGCGCTAACCCCGAGGTCATAATAATCGCAACCGAAACTTCACTATAAGTCCGGTAGGTTCTCCTTAATTGTTCAACTAGGATTCCGCCGATCACGGCAACAACAAACCCACAAACTATGGGATTAAGGCTAAGCACAGAGCCTAGCGCTACCCCGGCCAAAGAGACATGAGAAAGTGTATCTGCCATCAATGCCTGACGTCGTAACATTAGATAGACACCCAATATCGGCGCAATTATTCCGATACAGGCTCCGGCCCAAAATGCACGTTGCATGAACTCGTACTCAAACATTGCCACTCCTCACTTTCCCTTTGTTCCAAAGATATAACTCGGTCCAGATATTCATCCGTTTCTTCCAGTCCATGAGTAACCATAATGACCGTAATCCCGTGTGTTGTTACGCAGTGCCTCATTAACCGATATAATCCAATACGGCTCTGTTGGTCCATTCCTGCTGTCGGCTCATCTAGAATCAACACATTGGGCTCTCCAGCGAGTGCTCTAGCAATACAAATCCGTTGCTTTTGCCCTCCAGACAACTCACCAATCCTGCGGTGCCTGTAGTCCCACATCCCTACTTGCTTAAGACTTTGCTCTACTACAGCTGCCTTCTCTTGTGTGAATCGCTTGAACAGACCTAACCGCGAATAGCAGCCTGATTGGACTAGTTCCAACACATGGCTGGGAAACCCGCTGTTAAAAGAAGCGATATGCTGTGGCACATACCCGATTTGCAGCTTTTTCCCACCTAGAGCATGCTTGTTTAATTCAACCGTGCCGCTCCATGGCTTAAGTAAACCTAGTAACAATTTGAGCATCGTAGTTTTGGCTGCTCCGTTAGGACCTGTAATTCCTATAAACTCCCCGCAGTGTATATCCAGAGAAACCCCGTTTAGAACGGGGGCTTCTCCGTATCCAAAAACTACATTTTTCATTGAAGATAAAATCATCTTGATCCCTCTTTTTATTCATTTCTATCTAGTTTCCCGATGGATCGTATATTTTCTCAAACGAGGGGAATATTTTCTCAGCTCCAAACGCTCTGGATGGTTTCGTTTATTCTTGGTCGTTGTATAGTTACGATCTCCACATTCCGTACATGCCAATGTTACGACTACCCGCACGTGTATCACCTCCTTGAACTATTTATGTTAATTAGCGCTTTGACAGGAGTTCCTCATCACTAAGCCATGGGAGCGGATTTCTGAATGAGGCCCAGTCCATATTCATCTCCTCAGTAGTTAAGAGGCAGCGATCCAACTGTTGCTCAATTTCTCTTTTGTCCATGTGTATACCGATCAGAACGATCTCTGTCATCCTATCTCCCCAGATATGATCCCATGTTTGTAGAACCTCAGGTTCATTTGTGAATACAGCCTGTTGTTCTTCCTCAGACAAAGCTGCAAGCCAGTGACCTGCAGGACCGAACTGAATGGAGGGACCCGCCTGGCTAAAGCTTGCAGCAAGATCCGATTTAACTGAGATCCAGATTAACCCTTTTGCTCTGACAACCTCGACGGGCCAATCCGCCATGTAGTCCGCCAACCTCTCAGGATGAAACGGTCTTCTACGTCGATAAACGAACGAACTAATCCCATACTCTTCTGTTTCAGGAATATGGCTCTCTTGTTCTAACTCTTTGATCCAACCAGCGGACACGCTAGCTTTATCGAAATCGAACAACCCTGTATTCAAAATTTCTCCCGGTTCAACGATGCCATTCTGTGTTCTAATCAATTTAGCACTAGGTTGTATTTTACGAAGTACGCCCTCGAGTTCTTTCAGCTCATCTTCATTAACGAGATCACATTTATTGATAATCAACACATCGCATGTTTCAATTTGATCGATCAACAAATCAACTACATCGCGAGTATCTTCTGTACCCGTTGCTTCCCCCCGTTCTAGCAATGTTTCACCCGAGGAAAAGTCATGCCAGAACCGATAAGCATCTACTACAGTCACCATGCAGTCCAATCTAGCCACAGAGGTCAAGTCAATTCCACTCTCCTCATCCTCATATGAGAATGTCTGAGCAATCGGAATCGGCTCACTAATCCCCGTAGATTCAATCAAGATATAATCAAATCTGTCTTCTATTGCTAATTTCTCTATTTCCTTAATCAAGTCATCGCGAAGCGTACAGCATATACACCCATTGGACATCTCCACTAACTTCTCTTCCGTACGCGACAAATTCGCTCCGGCTTGTATTAGATCGGCGTCAATATTTATCTCGCTCATGTCATTCACGATAACCGCTACCTTTAAACCCTTGCGGTTATTGAGAAGATGATTTAACAATGTCGTTTTACCTGATCCTAAATATCCGCAAAGCACGGTAGCAGGTATTTTCCTTTTATTCAATACTGCAGCCCCTTTCCAGACCATATAATAGCTAACCCACTCATTAATCGTAATTATTACGATTAACAAAAATCAATATAATCCCTTTGATCAATTTTGTCAACATAAGGTTTATTATCCTTTTTATGTTTTATCGAACATACGCATCAATTCCATCATCGGTATCCGTAACATTGCTTTGATTCTTAACGACTTCAACAAATATTCGGTTAGGAACACAAACTATACTTTCATTGGGACGCGATATAAAGCCCATCGCCATGGAAATCTTCTTCGGACAGTCGGCGTACACCATTTGAATCCCGTTGTCGAAGACCTTTAATATGTTGTGTCCATACTCTGTCTTGATCTCAATATTCTGCTCCCTCCCATCTAGAGGAATCTTCTCGTATAGGTTTCCATCTACGGTAATCACCGCACTCAAGCTTGAGGGATCGTAGACCTGAGTTTTCTCGTTGTAATATCTTAATCCTAGCCACAACGTGCCAACCAAAATCAACACAGTGATCAACAAAATATCTCCACGCTTCAGTTTAAACATAGTTCTCCTTTACCCACCACTTTCGGATTAAGCGTAATAATTACGATTAACAACAATCATATTATGGACAATTCACTCATTTGTCAATGCCTATATGCAAATGAGAAACTTTCATTGTATCTTCCTATGACGAATATCGTATACGCCAAAATGTACTCCATTTATACTTAAGTAAAAATTAGGATGATAATGGGGGCATAATGATGAGTACGCTGATTTTGTATGCTGGTAAATATGGTTCTACCAAAACAAGCGTAGACGCATTAAAAATGAGTTTAAACAACCCGGTTACAGTAATCGACCTTCATCAGGAAGCTACACCCGATCTATCTAATTATGACAAGATCATTATTGGGGGATCTATTTATTTCGGACAATTTCAAAAAGTGGCTAAACAGTTTTGCATAGATAACCTGAGTATTCTAAAACAGAAACAGCTCGGATTATTTATATGCTGCGGTAGTCCTGAGAATATTGAGCAATATTGGTCAGTAGCTGTTCCTTCTGAATTACTGGAACATGCCATAGTCAAGGAATGTTTTGGTGGGGAATTAAATCGAACTAACATGAATTTTTTTGATAAGTTGATCACTGGAATCATAACCAAAGCAGCGCAAAAAAATGGTAAACCCGCACCCGAAATCTTTCTCCATTCCATCACCAAGTTTTCTGAAGAATTTAATTTAGCCTAATTTAAAAATAACGACACGTATAAAAGGCTGGCCCCACTCATCAAAGATGATTTGGGGCCAGCCATATATATATCTACCTAGATCAATTATTGACGTTCAATCGTAATCCAACCATCTGGATCACTCTGAACCACGGCCCCTAGAGATTCGGCCATAAATCGTAAAGGAACATAGGTTGTTCCACTCTTATCGACAAATGCTGGCTGGGCTAACGTTACCGTACGGTCGCCTATCTTAGCTTCCTTAGAACCAACGGTTATCACAATGTTCAGACCCGTGATATCGTCAATAATGACGATTTGTTTAGAACCCTTCGTCCACTTTACCTCCGCATCCAATTGCTCCGACAAATAGCGAAGCGGTACGAAAGACGTATTATTCTTAGTAATGACTCCATCATAGTCGCTTAATGTATCAATCACTAAATATTTTTGCGAGATTTTCAAATCGTTCTTTAACAGCTTGTAAACTTCTGAATTCGTCTCGAAGTTACGCAAGATCTGTCCTGGTGTTACCACTCCATCCGTTACATCCAGTACCCCTGCGGAAATATCAACCTTATCAGGGACTACAACCCCGCCAATATTCCATGTTTCATTTTCACTATGAACTTTAATCGCCTGGATAGGCAGTTCTTCAGACTGTGGAAGAGCAACCTTAAGATCCAAGACCTGCTTACGAATATTCAGTGCACTATCAAAGTACAGATCAACCTTTAATGTCGTATCTTTGCTAAGAACAGTCTTAAGCTCTGGGGTCTCATCCAGTAATGCTGTTACTTGCTCATCATAGTTAGTCAACAGCTCAGTAATTCCTTGCTGTATAACGCCAAAGATTGCAGCTACTTCAACTTCTTTGGAACTGAGTAATGGAGTTGTTTCCTCAACATCATACTCATCCTCGTAATCGTAATCGTACTCATCCTCATACTCATATTCAAACGGATCAGTATACATGGAGCCCAGCGTATTAGATACATCGTAGAATGCTCCAATAATCTCTTTCAAGCCTTGTTCATCTTTAGACAAATTCGTTAAAAACGGCTTAATTAGACCTAACAGCTCATCTCCACCGAGTTCAACATGAAGATTTGTTAAATTCAGTGATTCACCATTAACCTTCTCTTGTAGTTGCTTCACAGACAAGGTGGATGGGTTCGGAAGATGCTTAATAATCAATCCCATCGCTTGTATCGAAAGATCTTGTACCTGATCCTTATATTGCGTCATGTCAGGAAGACCTTGTTCCGAAGTATCCAATGCTATGTAGATCGGCTTCTTAGCGCCTTCCACTTGAACAGTCATGCCTTTCTCGTCCATTGCTAGTTGGAAAGGAAGCTTCTTACCTTGGTAGCCTACAGATCCAACAATGGATACATTGCTTCCGTCTTTCACTTTAGCGTTATCAACGGTCAACGACAATGAATTAATGAGTTCAATCGCTTTCTTCTCTTCTGCAGATAAATTACCACCTGCGGCAGGCACAATCTCAAACGATAGCGTCTGTTTCGATTCGCTAGCCTTTACGTCAAAACTGCCGAGTATAGCCTTATTGACATCAAAACCTCCAATTGCTGTACATCCGGTAAGCATGATCAATAGTAGGATCAATGGTGCAGCAATCCACTTCGATTTTTTCATCATTTATTATTTTCCCCCTTCTTCTTTCACTGCTATTTCCCATTATCTTTCATACCAGTCCGAATTGTAAATAGAGAGTTAAATTTCCGCAACATTATTTATTTCAAATGTCCTGAGACGAAATACGAAGCGGTAGCAAAGCCCTGTCTACTTCATTATGATATGTGCCCAGAAAAAATTGATAACCTGTAATCGGTTCGCTCCTCTTCATTTCTGGTAAAATATATATACAAGCCTGTTATTAAGTTATAGAAGGGAGCATACAACATGAAACCGAACGTTTATATCGCAAGAAAAATCCCGGCAGAAGTAGAAGCTTATATCGCTAAACACTGCAATTACAGCAAGTGGGATCATCCTGAACCGATTCCTCGCGCTACGCTCCTTGAAAATCTGAGTATAGCTGAAGGGTTATTAACATCCGGCGGTAAAATCAATCAGGAACTTCTGGACCATGCCCCTCATCTAAAAGTCGTCAGCACGATCAGTGTGGGATACAACAATTTTGATCTAGAAGCAATGAAATCACGAGGGATTTTGGGCACAAATACCCCCCAGGTTCTGAACGATACCGTAGCAGATTTAATTTTCTCTCTCATCCTATCAACCGCTCGCCGTATTCCCGAAATGGATCGGTATGTCAAAGAAGGACAATGGAAACGTGGAGATGATGAGAATTTATTCGGACTGGATGTCCATCATAAGAAACTAGGTATTATTGGCATGGGTGGAATCGGCGAAGCCGTTGCTCACAGAGGAAAATGGGGTTTCGGAATGGAAGTGTTGTATCATAACCGCCATCGAAAACCTGAAGTCGAAGCCACTCTAGAAGCTAAATACTGCACAATGCATGACTTACTCAAAGAAAGTGACTTCATCGTTCTTATGACCCCGCTGACAGCAGAAACCTATCAGATGATCGGTGCCAAAGAATTTGCCTTGATGAAATCTACTGCGGTATTTGTTAACGCATCACGTGGCGCCACGGTAGATGAAGAAGCGATGATTCATGCACTTCAACAAGGGAAAATTTATGGGGCTGGTCTAGATGTCTTTGAACATGAACCTCTCACAGGGGACAGCCCCTTATTGTCTCTACCAAATGTAGTTACCCTGCCTCATATTGGTTCCTCGACGAGACAAACCCGTCATCAAATGGCCATGCTCGCCGCAGAGAATCTTGTCAGTGCCCTAAAGGGTGAAACCCCTAACAATTTGGTTAAAGAACTGCGCACATGACACCCTCGACTCATCGAATGCTCGTTACTTATTTTATTTAAAAAATGAACCCCGGAAACCTAACAGGTCCGGGGTTCATTACTTGTATTACTCCTCATCATCTAGCAAAGGAGTAAACTCTATCTGGCCTAAACGGCCAGCTTCCGTATCAACCAGCAATCTTTTGAGCCACTTTAGTTCTGCCATTGCATGCTCATAATGACCTGCCATAAAGTGTAGGACACTTCTAGGAACTATACCTTGATGCTCACAATAGATCTGATATTGGATATTTACATGGTGCTCTGCTTCCTTCACCCGTTCTCTTAAAAGTGACGCAATTTTTTCTTGGTCTCCCTTGTCAGCAAACACCAGAGCGATATACATCGAATGGTACACTGGCTCTATTACCTTGATTTTATCAAGTAATAGCTTCTGAAAATGATCCTTTCCCTTATCCGTTATTCGATATACCGTTTTGTCCGGACGATTACTACTACTAATGGTTTCTAATACTTCAATATACTTCTGCTTAGCCAATTGTTCCACCGCATAATACAGCGAACCAATGTGGAACTTACCCTGATGATCGAGAAAACGTTCTTTCATTCGAACTCTAATTTCATAAGGATGCAGATCTTCTTCAAGGAGTAAGCCTAATATGGACAATCGGATTGACAAAACATATTCTCTCCTCGCAATTTTTATCAAATTAATTCATTTGTTCTACAGAGGCACCTGATTTACGTGCAATCCGGTCTTTTGGCATCACAAGCACAGTCAAGATAGCCAAAATAACAGGAATCAAAGCCCACATAAACATATGCGAGATCGAGTAGGAAAGCGAATCCGTAATTTTCTTAAGAATTTCTGCAGGAATGTGCGCCCTTGACTCCGAAGATAGCACCTCTCTAGTATCACCAAACGATTGTCCTGCCTGACCCATCCCCTCAAAAGCTTTTGCCATTTGATCAGACATCAAATTTCGCTGCACGATACCAAATATTGTAATGCCAAGCGTCATACCTAATGAGCGAAGGAAGGAATTTGTTGATGTTGCAGCACCACGTTGCCGCATATCAAAGTGATGAATCGCAGCCATGCTAAGAACGGAGAAGGAGAACCCTACACCTATACCTGTTAACACACTGTACACCGTCAACAATATTCGTGATGAATCTCCCGTTAGAGTGCTTAGTGAAAATATACCAACTGCTAAGAACAACACAGAAATCATCATAATTGTGCGATAAGGCATCCTCGGCGCAAGGATTCCACCTAGCATACTTCCAATAACCGATCCAATCATCATCGGCATCAGGATAATACCCGAATTAGTCGCCGATCCCCCAAATACCCCTTGTACATAAATGGGAATATATACGGTTGCTACAATAAAGACACTACCATAGAACAATGCCATCGCATTGCTAGTCGCGTACAAACGATTCTTGAACATACCAAAGGAAATGATCGGTTCCTTCGCTTGTCTCTCGATCAGTACAAAAACGATGAATAATGCAGCAAAACCGCCTAATAAACTGAGAATAACTACAGAATCCCAAGCAAACTTACCTCCACCCAGTTCCAGAGCAAACATGAGACAAACGATCGCACCAACAAGTGTGAACGCTCCGCCCCAGTCAATTTGCTGTTTAGCATGGGACAATGATTCTTTATAGAAAATAATAATGAGAACCAGTGCAATCAAACCGATCGGCACATTGATATAGAATACCCAGTTCCAACTAAATGTGTCGGTAATAAATGCACCGAGCAGCGGACCAAAAATACTGGATGTGCCAAATACGGCACCAAGTAATCCTGTCATCTTTCCACGTTGTTCAATCGGAAAAATATCATAAATAATCGTAAAGGCAATCGGCATTAGCGCTCCTCCGCCAATCCCTTGAATCGCCCGGAATATACTGAGCTGAAGGATGCTTCCGGCTAATCCACATAACATGGAGCCAAGTAGGAACATCGCAATCCCAAAAATAAAGAAACGTTTTCGGCCGTACATGTCAGATAATTTACCAAAGATCGGGGTTCCCGCCATAACGGCCACCATATACGCTGACGTTACCCAAACGAATTGATCCATTCCACCCAGTTCAGAAACGATGGTTCCCATCGCTGTCGTCACGATCGTATTATCCATCGCAGACATCAAAATGCCCAACATGAGTCCGATCAATATAAATTTAGTATGATCTTTGTTTTTTACTATCAAGCTATTCTCTCTCCTTCATCCTATTCAAATTTGAGTACATTTTTATTTTAGTTTTAATTTTAAAAAAGTAAACCTTTTTATTCCAATTAACCCACAAAAAATCCAAGTTAATCTACAAAACTTTTGTTATCAAAATAAATACCCTATAATATAGCAATAATGTTGTGAAAGGAAGGATTAACTTATGAACTATAAATGGAGTGGATTAGAACAAAGAATGAAGGATGTTGGTATACATACATTACTCATTACAGATCCCAAACATGTATATTATCTAACCGGGTTCCTAAGCAATCCCCATGAAAGGTTTCTAGGTGCTGTACTGCAGCTTGGCAGAGAGCCGTTTCTCATTGTACCAGCACTTGACGAAGAGGCAGCTCGCTCTACATCGGATATCCAAGATATCATTACTCACCAAGATACAGATAATCCTTACCTGATATTAAATAATCATTTGGATGGTACGTTAGGAACTGTCGGCCTAGAGAAAGAGCACGTTTCCATCGCCCGTTATGAAGAATTGAAGGCTACGTTGTCTTTTGACAGTTATCTTGTAGATATTGGTCCGTGGCTCCGCGAGCTACGCGTAGTCAAATCTCCCGAGGAAGTTAGTAAAATTCGATATGCTGTACAAATCATTGAACAAGTCCTGCAAGAAGCTCTCCTCAAAGTAAAAGAAGGTATTACGGAGAATGAATTGGTTGCGGAAGTTGAATATCAAATTCGAAAGCTGGGTGCAGACGGTCCTTCTTTTGATTCTATGGTATTGTCTGGCGAGAAGACCGCACTTCCACACGGCGTACCAGGAACCCGACAGATCAGCCGCGGAGACTTGCTGATGTTTGATATTGGAGTGTATGCTTCCGGTTATGCATCTGATATCACCCGAACCTTTGCCGTTGGAGAATTATCTGAAGAGAAAAAGCACATATATGAAACGGTTCTCGCTGCCAATCAAGCAGCTATCTCAGCAATTAAGCCCGGTGTTACCTTCGGCTCCATAGACAAAGCAGCTCGAGATGTTATCGATGCAGCAGGATATGGTGAATACTTCATTCACCGTCTGGGTCACGGGCTAGGTATTGATGTGCATGAGTTCCCTTCCATTCATGGAAATAATGAAATTTTACTGACGGAAGGTAACGTATTTACTGTTGAACCGGGAATTTATGTTCCAGGAGTCGGTGGTGTCCGGATTGAGGATGATGTACTTGTTACTCCTGAAGGCGTTGAAGTACTGACATCTTTCCCGAAGATGCTTACGTATTTATAAGATAATCTTCTCTATAACACGATATTTGAAGCCCATAATAAAAACCTCCAAGTTCACGAAATGAATTGGAGGTTTTTATTGCTGTATTGTATGTTAATAGTATGAAGTAGTTATTCGGTACTCATTTCTTTATCGTCTTTATGCTGAAAGTTTCTCGCAATATATAAAAACGGAGTTCCCGCAGCTGTCAGTATAAATTTAATGACATAGGTCGTAAAGAGAATTTCAAGCCAAACCCTCAAGCTATATTCACCTGCAAAAGCAATCGTACAGAATACGAGTGTATCCACAAAAGAGCTGGCCATCGTACTTCCATTGTTCCTAATCCACAATTGATGTGGTTTTGGATAAAAGCGCCGAATCCAAGCATATAGTCTGACATCGAGAAATTGACTGATAAAATAAGCGGTTAAGCTCCCGAGTGCCAAACGTGGCATTAATCCAAATATCGTCTCCAATGACGATTGAGCAATATCAGTCTCTTGAGGTTGGAACACTAGCGCCATTTGCATAATAATCGTTGTCATAATCAACGTAAAAAAGCCAAACCAAACCGCTTTTTTGGCCTCTGCTCGGCCATATTTCTCATTCAGCAAATCGCTGGTCAAATACAAACTGACATACATTGTATTCCCGAGCGTCATGACGATTCCAAACATCTCAATTGTTTTGACAACCTGAATGTTAGCGATGATTGTCGCCACACCAATCCAAGCGTACAGCCCTTTCTTCCCAAACAAACGGTAACATATCAAGAAGAACGTAAAGTTCACAAGCATGAACAAAACGCCCCATCCTATATTAAACACATTAAATTCCTCCTAGTTTTGATTACGCGGGATGGTTACGAACCGCGGCTAACAACATACAGCAGTTATTACATTACCATAATCCCTTCTTGTAATCCACCATATACATGATGTGAAAATAATGAAAAATATATAATTCCCCATGTAACTATCATTTGCAAATCATAGCTTTTCATATAAAATAGTTCTATTGACCGTTGGTAAATATAACTATCCCATTGAAACAGCGAACAATCGTCAAAAAAAGAACATCTAGAGGAAAACGGAGAGGATTGCATGTTCAGAATTAAACATTCTATTAGCCGTAAACTTATGCGGACATTTGCAGTAGTTATCGTTCTATCATCACTCTTATTTAGTACCAGCTTTTATTACATATCTATGGGTATTATCAAAACCCATGTTCTCCCCCAGTTTGACAAGGTATTATATACTAGCACACAGGATATTTATAAAAGTCTCGATAAGAGCCAAACGCTACAATTACTTAAAGGCAAAGAAAATTCACGTTTTACTGTGGAATCTTACCTTTCTGAAAGTGTAAAAAAATTCAATTTAGATTCCGCTTATCTCATTAATTATCAAGATAAACAAGCCGTCATACTGGCTACTAATGATACATCGAAAATGAAAACTACGGATACATTAATGATTCAGGATGCCATGTTGAAGGCTGAAAATAGCACTGTCAGCATCAGTAATATCTACTCCGACCAGTTTGGGGCACACAAAACAGCTTACATATCCATTCCGGGAAGCTCCATTATACTTGCCGTAGGGATGGATGCAACCTTTGTAGAACAGAAGCAATCCCAGATTCTGTGGATCTGTATTGGTATCACATTATTTGTTATTACGGTTGGGATAACGATTGCTTATCTAGGTAGTCGCCGCATCACGAAACCGATCAAAAATCTAGTTACAATAACTGAAAAGATGGCAATTGGTGATTTCCGTCAAAATATTGAGATAAAAGGACATGATGAAGTGGCTCAGTTGGCTGAGAGCTTTCATTCCATGACTGTTCAACTCAAGGACATGATCTCCAAAGTACATGATACTTCCTTGTCTGTTGTCAGCGGAGCCGATGAAATGATCCAATCTGTCCGTACCTTTGAGGAATTGATTGAACGTTCCAATGCTGCAACTACTCAAATCGAGAGTGGTAGTAATATAATAGCTTCAGCAACGGCTGAGAATGCACGTGCTATGGAGGAAATCTCGGATGGTATTCAGCAAATTGCTGCTTCCTCTGCTGCAGTCACAGAGAGAATAGGACAAGCTTCCGAACAAGCCAATATCGGCAATGAGCTAGCACAAACAGCCATTAACCAAATGGAACAAGTCGAAGGTGCCGCTGGAAAGTCACTACAGCACATATCAATTCTCAATGAGCGTTCCGAATCCATCGCTAAAGTTGTAGCTACAATCAGCGAAATCACCAAACAAACCAATATCCTTGCATTAAATGCATCAATTGAAGCCGCCCGTGCTGGTGCTCACGGTAAAGGCTTCGCCGTTGTAGCTGAAGAGGTCCGTAAACTAGCTGAGGAATCGCAAACCGCCACCGATAAAATTAGTCAGTATCTTATTAGCATTCAGGAGGAATCTCATAATTCCTTCACCGCCATGCAGCATGTAAGTGACGAAATTCACTCTGGGGCAGCTATTGTTAGGAACGCTGGCCTCGCCTTCGACCAGTTAACGGAGCTAATCCAACATATCAATATTACGATTCATTCAGTTTCTTCATCTACGCAAGAGGTGTCCGCTGGAACGGAAGAAGTTACTGCTTCTGTAGAAGAAGCTGCTAGTATCACAGCAAAGTCATTGCAAAATATCAAAGAAATCGCACATTATTCCAGTCAGCAAATGACGGAGATTACGGCTCACGCTACGACTGTGAACTCGCTACAAGAAATAGCAACCATTTTAAGAGAGTCTGTTAATAGGTTTAAAATATAGGAGGGACAGCTGGGTGAAGTGCAAGGGCATTCGGCGTGATTCGAACTTTCGATCGCTGTTGCTGTGTGATTATTTTGATTGTATAAACCCTTAATTGGTTATAATCACACAGCAAAGGCGAACGCTCCGCTTCTCCAGTTTCGAATCTCACCCCATGCCCCCTTCACCCATCTGTTAGAGTGAGTAGTACTACAACAAAGACGTATCTCCTTTTGAAATCATAGGAGATACGTCTTTGTTAAGCGCCGAAAAGTCCTTTGGGCTTTCTCGACAAACTGAGGCTGTAGCTCAACTCTTTAAAGTTGAGCTACAGCCTATTACTAACCACTTAAACAGATGGGTGAAGGAGTAACGTAGAGGAAATTTGGAACTGGAGAAGCGGTAGCGTTCGCCTTTATCCTCGGATTTCATCCGCTGAGCGGAATAAATTCTAGAAATCTGAGGATAACAGCGATCGAAAGTCCAAATTTTCCTCAAAGTTACGACTGAACCCCCATCTGTTACTTCTACACCGATGAGGGAGATAGCTCGTTTACAGATACAACCTCGGCCAGTTTCTTCTCTGGCCGTTTCCAATAAGCCTCGTTACCGGGAAGATCGTCGAACCAAGCTGCGTCCTTCGGACAGTCCAGGATCATGAATTTTCCATATTCATCATCTCTGGACTGGTGATATTTCAGGAACGCCTGACCGTTCTCAATCGCTAAGATTTCAATCTTCCCTGAGGTATGACTCATCGACAGTCGAACCCGTTTTCCAAGCCCAGAAGTTCGGGCTTTGGCTTCTTCCACCAACGTATAGGCGCGTTCAAGAGGGATGACAAATTCTGAATTACCGGCAACCGGCCGGTTAATAAAGAAATAATAAGGTGTAACTCCAGCCCAGGATAACTGGTCAAGTAATTCCCCAAGCACTTTGGAATCGTCATTGATTCCCCTTAGTATTGGCGTCTGATTTACGACAATCGCTCCAGCCTCATGCATAGCCTGGAAACCTTTCTTAGCTTCAGGCGTAATTTCACGGGGATGATTGATATGCGCCATGACATAAATCCGTTGATCTACCGTTGAGAACTCCTTAATCAGTTCTAAAAGCTCCGGATCTTCATAAATACGCATTGGATTGAACACTGGAATCTTTGAACCTAAACGAATGATCTTCACATGATCGATCTGACGTAATTGTTCTAAAATAATTCTTAGTTTTGAGGTAGCTAATATTAAACTATCTCCCCCGGTGAGGAGTACGTTATTAATCTCGGGATGTTCCTTAATATACTCAATGCCAGGCGTAACATCAGCTAAAGCTTCTTTGACATCATTGCGAAACAGGCGCTTACGGAAACAATAGCGGCAATAAGAACCACACACTTCTGAAACAATGAGTAGAGCTGTTGTTCGATACTTGTGCTGACAGCCAGGTGCTGCATAATTTGTATCCTCATCGGAGGCATCCCACCGACCGTACTCGCTCAGTTCACCCTTGTTAGGGATGACTAATTTACGAATCGGATCGTGTGGATCATCCCAATCGATAAGATTTAAATAATAATCATTTACCCGGAATACAAATTTGTCTGTAATTGGCCGGAGCTCCTCCATCTCCAACTGGGACAACTGCGTCACTTTACCAATATCGGTGATGTACTTCGGTCGTGCCATACGCTATCTCCTCCTCTGACATTACTAATTTGTAAAGAGAAAGCGCAGAAACCAACTAACCGCAGTGAATACAGCAATACTGTGCCGTTAACGGGGCCAAAGAGTCAAAAAAATGCAAAAAGACCCCGTTACAGGGTCAATGAGTATGTAGTATAGCAAAGCTGATTGTGACCCATACACTGCAAACGAGGTTAGCTGACGGGCTCGGGAGTTATGGTTCCCTACGTTCAATGAATCTACGATTCGCCCCAAAAAGTGGTTCCCCCGCTTTTCGACTTTACCAATCGAAAATTAAGCGTACTTTTATGCTATACCATATTCTACCTATTGTCAAAGTCTGCTACCGAACCAACTGAGCTATTTCATATACAAGGTCCATATTCAAATGCTCGCGAACATGATCAGCTAGACGATCATAAGCTGCTTCCTTCCGTACCGCGGCTGAAAATGTCTCTTCCAAAGGTGCCAGTCCCTTGGACATCCGTACGCCATTAAGCCAGGATCTACGCCAAACATCGCTGGAGAATAAACCGTGCAGATACGTTCCAAATACTCTACCATCCAAGCGTCCTGCTCCTTCGAACAATTTCTCTCCGCTAGTTCGCGTGATGCTAAATAAATGGACCACATCTGAACCGAGGTCCCAGCTCGTGTCACCTGCATGGATTTCGTACCCTTCCACTGGAACGCTCTTGCCAGGTGGATACAACATAATAGGTTGATTATCTACGGTTACACCGTGGACGCGAATCGTCGTTTTGTCAGAACGAAAGACCGTCGAAACCGGAAGCCATCCAAGTCCTTTCGCCTCCTTGGAACTTCCAGACTCAATCCCTTCCGGATCAGATAGCCAATTACCCAGCATTTGATAGCCTCCGCAAATGCCAACCAGTTGTGTATGCGAAGATGAGTTGATAACTCCTTCAATCGCCGCATCCAGCCCTTGATCTCGCAAGAAGGACAAATCTCCAATCGTATCCTTTGTCCCCGGCAATATAATGATGTCTGGTGTTCCGAGATCAGACGCCCTGTCCACGTAACGAAGAGAGACATCACCTTCTACAGCAAGGCAATCAAAGTCAGTGAAATTAGAAATGCGCGGATAACGAATAACGACAATTTCCAGCTCTCGTTCTGCTTGTACTTTTAGATGCTGTGAATCAAGAATAACCGAATCCTCGGCCTCAATCTCCAAATCCGGTATATAAGGTAGCACACCAAGTACAGGAATACCTGTCTTCTGCTCCAACCAATCAAGTCCAGGCTGTAGTAGCGAAAGATCTCCTCTAAATTTATTAATAATGAACCCCTTAACCCGCGCTTTTTCCTCTGGCTCTAACAACTCAAGCGTGCCAACAAGAAAAGCAAACACTCCTCCACGATCAATATCAGCGACGAGAATTACCGGTGCATCCGCCCAACCGGCCAAATTCATATTCACAATATCTCGATGCTTCAGATTAATCTCTGCAGGACTGCCTGCGCCTTCCATAACGATAATGTCATAGTTTTCTCGCAGTCTTTTTAACGCATCCATTACTAAGGGCTTTGCTTGAGGCAAGAAATCCTCCCGATAACTTACTGCGCTGAGATGTTGGTACGGTTTGCCATGAACAACAATCTGAGAATGCATATCTCCTGTCGGTTTGATCAGAACCGGATTCATATCCGTTGTCGCTGAAATACCACAGGCCTCAGCTTGAATTCCCTGGGCACGACCAATCTCAAGTCCATCTGGGGTAACGTAGGAATTCAGAGCCATATTTTGCGATTTAAATGGAGCTGTTCTTAACCCATCCTGTTTGAAAATACGGCAAAGTGCCGTGACAATAACACTTTTACCGACATCTGATGCCGTCCCCTGAACCATCAAGACTGCACCTAACTCAATTGAATTGTCATCATCAGACATCCATTTCGTCTTCTCTGTCATGTTGCTTTACCTCCATCAACGAAATATCAGAACGGCCAGAAGGAGTAGCACAACCTCTAGACCTTCATTCAACGCACCGTAAGTATCACCAGTCAAGCCACCTAGTCTGGCGTTCATTACTCTGGCCACTAAAGTCCCAACCCCAAAGATTACTAGTGGATGCAGAGCGAAATACAAAACCAACGGCATCCAAGTAACCCCGCTCCAATCCGTGGAGGAGGCAAGAAATATACCTGTTGCAGACAATGTTAACGCGAGTAGTGCGGACAAAATCGTATCCTTAGAGCTTACACCATGAAATCGTACCGCCAGTCCTTCACCATTCCTAGCCATCGGCCATGAACGCATCGCCCACCCCATAAACCATCGGCTCCATACCGGTGCAGTCAATAACGCCGCTCCCGATGGAAGAGTTCCTAGTTCCAGTAACGAACTAATCAACGACACTTTAAGCATGAGCAATAATACACACGCCAGCACACCCATCGCTCCAACGCGGCTATCCTTCATAATCTCCAGCATTTTCTCACGTGAACGATAACTTAATAGAGCATCAGCAGAATCCATCCATCCGTCCAAATGTAATCCACCGGTTATCCAAACCCACAGAATTAACGTAATAACTGCCGCAGGTAGGGTGGGTAATGCCCAGCTAGAGAGCGTTGCCCCCGCCCATACAGCTAGTCCGATTACCGATCCTACTAATGGATAATATTTAACGCTTCGCCGCAACAGTTCCGGACTGAAATCCAGTTCCGCCTTAATAGGTATCCTTGATAAAAATTGAAAAGCAGCCAATATAGGCCGGCTTCTATCACTCATAGAATGTACTCCCTACTCTTCAACTCAATTGGAATCCCTGCAGTCACTAGAAATACCTGATCAGAGATCCGGGCGATCATACGATTCAAAATACCAGCCAAATCACGATACATTCGGCCTAGTGGATATTCCGGAACAATTCCGCTACCAACTTCGTTCGTAACCAAAATAATCGTACCCGGGTATGCCGTAACTGCTGTCTCCAGCTGGTGAATTTGTTCCATCACACGAGCTTCAGCATCAGGCTCATCCACGACAGCTAACAGAACATTGGATAACCACAGTGTTAGGCAGTCAACAAGGACAAGCGGAGCCTCTCCTATGAGATTTCCACCGATTATAGCATTAGGAGAAGTTAACCGTTCAGCAAGCTGCAGCGGCTCTTCTAGAGTCGTCCACTGAAACGCTGTCCCTTCTCTTTGTTCCCTATGCAAAGCAATCCGCTGCTCCATTTCTTGATCAAATGCCTGAGCTGTAGCTATATATACCGCCGATTCCGCATACTTCATACACAATCGTTCAGCGAATGAGCTCTTTCCGCTTCGAGCCCCTCCTGTAACCAAGACAATCATAATTGTTCGCTCTCTACTTCTGTTGCTTCCTGCCCTGAAGATATTCCTGCACTCTCAAATGTGGCCATCTCGGACATTATGCGACAAGCAGCATCAATAAGATGAAGTGCTAGAACTCCCCCTGTTCCTTCCCCTAACCGCATGTCAAGTTGCAGCATAGGATCTAAGCCCAACTCCTTCAGCAAAAGACCATGCCCTTGTTCATGAGAAATGTGGGAAGCAATCATATAATAAGTTG
Source organism: Paenibacillus segetis (assembly GCF_014639155.1). NCBI lineage: Bacteria > Bacillati > Bacillota > Bacilli > Caryophanales > Paenibacillaceae > Paenibacillus > Paenibacillus segetis. The sequence goes on along the minus strand of NZ_BMFT01000001.1, from coordinate 767,627 downwards.
ACTCTGGTGAGAACCGCTGTGCCAATAATGCAGCTGCACTAGAAATAAACCCATCAATTACGACCGGACAACCATGTGCCGCAGCGGCTAAGATTACACCTGTTAATCCGGCAATTTCAAGTCCGCCAACCTTGGATAACACATCAAGCGGATCTAACGCATTCGGAATGTTACACTCTATTGCACGTTCTACAACCAACGCTTTATGTTGAAGTACTTCATCACTAATTCCTGTACCTCGTCCAACACTCTCCAATGGAGGAATACCGATTAAAGCACTCAATACAGCAGCACTAGCCGTTGTATTTCCTATGCCCATTTCCCCAGTTACAAATAGTCTTACTCCGCGGGCAAAAGCCTCATTCACGATATTGGCACCTATTAATAGTGCCGCCTCTGCTTCTTTCCGGCTCATGGCTGGGCCTTTAGCCATATTCGCTGTACCCATACGGACCTTACGATCAATAAGATCAGGATGATTCATTTCAGCGTTTACCCCTATATCAACGCACAATACTTCTGCACCAGCTTGTCTAGATAGTACATTTACCGCCGCGCCACCAGACAGAAAATTCATCACCATCTGTGGTGTGACTTCAGCCGGAAAAGCACTTATTCCTTCCTCACAAACTCCATGATCTGCTGCCATAACAACGACCGAACGATGAGGGAAAGATGGTCGCTCCATCCCTGTAATCCCAGCAAGTTTAATTGCTAAGGTCTCCAGCTTCCCAAGGCTACCCGGTGGCTTAGTCAACTGATCCAAATGATCTGCAGCAGCAGTAGCCGCTGTGATGTCCAGCGCTTTAATGTCATTCACAATTTGAGAAATTGATATAAATGGGTTCATATCATAATTTCCTCCTTCATTCATTTACTATTGACCTCTTCTCCGTCTTGAGCAACAACTGAGGCGCTCCAACGTCCGGATGGTTTATAACATGTGTCTTCACTTCGAAGACCTTTTCCATCGTTTCAGACGACATAATTTCATCAGGAGTTCCTTCAGCTACGATGTTCCCTTCTTGCAGTACCAGTAAGCGATCGCAGAAAAGTGCAGCCAGATTAAGATCATGCATGACTGCAATTACCGTCAACCCTTCCTCCCTTTGCCAACTAGAAACGAGCTCCATAAAGCGCATCTGATAGCGGATATCGAGATATGTTGTTGGTTCGTCTAATAGAACAACTTCCGGTTGCTGAGCCATCACCTTACCAAGCGCAACACGTTGTCGTTGTCCACCACTCAGCACGCTTAGTGGACGATTGCCAAGCTCCTTGAGTTCAAGCTTCTCCATAATTTCTTCGAGAAGTTGTTCTGCGTTCTCATCCGTCTCTTTTCCACGCCAATCCTGAAACGGAAATCTTCCCATCTGGATCACATCACGAACTGGAAATGGAACAGATGGCAATCCATCCTGCTGTAATACCGCAAGCCTACGTGAAAGCTCCTTGCGCCCATAAGAAGTCAGAGCTTTCCCACCAAAACTTATCTCTCCACGATCTGGTTGCTCTACGCCAGAAATTAAATTTAACAAGGTTGTCTTACCACTACCATTAGGTCCGATAATCCCCCAGAATTGACCTGGCTTAACACTCCAATTCACGTTCTGCAGTACTGGAGTACGCTTAAACGATTTGACGATCCCCTTAACATCGATGATATTCAATTCGCTTGAGTTCGTCATGACATTTCTGCCTCCCTCTGCTTCTTCTTCCGATATAACAAATACGCAAAGAAAGGAGCGCCAACAAACGCTGTGACAATACCTAAAGGAATCTCAGTTGGTGCTAGTAGCGAACGTGCAGCTAAATCACTCCACATCATAAATATACCACCGCCAAGCGCGGAGAGTGGAATAATAATACGATAATCCGGTCCTACTATAAGCCGAAGCATATGGGGAACTACAAGACCAACAAATCCGATAACGCCTGATACAGATACAGCTGCGGCCGTCATCAAAGTAGCTACAAGTAACACGATGAGTTTGGTTCGTTCCACATGAAGTCCAGAATGGGCCGCATGACGCTCGCCCAAAGCTAACAAATTTAGCGATCTGGCACGACTCCATAGGAACAATGCCCCTAGTGCTAAATACGGCAAAAGGATGGTCGTATATGACCATCCGCGAAGGCTTAGACTCCCCATCGTCCAGTATAAAATTTCATTTACCGTCTTTTTCGACATAGCCGTTAGAAAAGATACAATCGCTCCGAGGAACGATTGCATTACAACACCTGATAAAATAAGCCCTTCAATTGGAATTTTCCCATTCTCTCTCGCCAGCCACATGACAATCCAGAGTGTCAATGCACCTGCGACAAACGCTATGACTGGTAAGGTAAACACACCGATTAAAGAGAACTGCCATCCGAAGAAAATCAAGGTTGCCGCCCCAACGGCTGAACCCGAAGATACCCCAAGGGTAAACGGGTCAGCAAGTGGATTACGAAGCACTCCCTGAAAGGCGGCTCCCGCTACTGCAAGCGACGCTCCAACTAAGAGACCTAGTAATACACGGGGCAGTCGCACCTGCATAATGATTTGTTCCGATGTCACATCCCAATCCCTAGTTATGAGTTGGTCCATCCAGGGTAGTCGATGCAATAAAATTCGGAGTATCTCGCCTAGCGGTAGAGATACGGAACCAAAGCCTATACAGATCAGTAACGTGACGCCGAGAAGGATCAGGCCAATTGTCCCATATCCCGCCAGCTTTTTACTCATTTATTCATCAATTCCGGATAAATCGCTTTTGCCATTTCAATCAAACCTTGAGTCACACGAGGACCCGGACGACTGAGCAAATTATCATTAAGACCCACGATGCGATCTTCCTTAATAGCTGTGATTTGGTCCCATCCACTGCGGCCCTTAATAATATCTGCCAATGTTTTGTTGTTCTCGTCAACCACACTGCTTGCGTATAGAATCACATCTGGATTCGCCTTAATAATATTTTCTTCATTAATTTCATTCCAGCCTGTCATGTCAGAAGCAATGTTCTCTCCGCCGGCCAATGTAATCATTTCATCCATGAATTCGCCTTTACCCACTGTCCAGCCTGGGGAGAATTCAATATAGACTTTACTACGTTGCTCAGGTGTAAGTGATTTGACCGCTTCAACTACTTGGTCGCGTTCCTTCTCCATTTGGGAGACTACCTCTTCCCCTTGAGCTTGATGATCCGTAATTTGAGCTACTGCCCGAATATTCGCTATTACTCCATCTAAAGTTTTAGCGTCAGATTGATATACCTTGATACCCAAATCGGTAAGGCTCTTCACCGTTGCTTCATCCACTAAATTACCTGACAGCACCAAATCTGGCTTAGCCGCCACAACTGCCTCAACATTAACCTGCCATCCACCCATTCTAGGCTTATCCTTTACAGCATCAGGATAATCATCATTATCAGATACCCCAACAACCTGATCATCTAAACCGAGTGCAAACAATCCTTCTGTCTCCGATGGTGCAAGTGATACGATCTTCTGTGGTGCCGACTCAAACGTTAATTCAGTTCCTTTGGCATCCTTAACCGTCAACGGATAAGTCGTTTTAAGTTCATCCTGCGTAGGTGCCGGAGTTGTTGTATTCTGTCCCTGCTCTACCTCGTTAGTTGGTTTGTTATTATTCGCTGCGTTATTGGTACCGCACCCTGCAACTACTGCTAACATTAATGCAAGCAGCCAAATTCCCCATATTTTTCTCATGTTCTTCATTTCGCTCTTCATCCCCTTAAAATTTATTTCTCTGTAGTACGAGTGAAGTTCCTTTGTTGAACACCTGACAAATCATCATACAAGAAAAACCCAATCCGCAAGGAATTGGGTTACGTCTACAAGGTCATACCGTCGACACCGTAAAATAAACCGGGTCCAGCATGAATCATCTTAGCAGAACGTTATCCTTTCCTCGAAGGACCGTCTATGACACCCGTGGGCAGGTCTCCTGACTTACAGGTTGAATGACTTAGCTCTCCTTCCCATCATCCTTCATGGATAACAGTGGCATAAATGAGCTTCGTCCCTGTTTTACAGTGGCGGGACCGTACCGGATTTGCACCGGCTTCCCTTTTAACCTAAAGTCTGCGACAAGCCGCTTTCTTCAGGACCTACGGGTATTTATTGGTTCGTGTGTCTTTAAAGGCTTTCTTCTCTATTGGATTATAGGGGAAAAGCAGAAAAGTTACAATACGAGCCTAGTTTAACTCAGCTATAATCTAAACACTAATTATATGTTGCTCCTAGCAGCGACATTACCTACTGCTAAGTCCGCTCCCAGCACGCCAATCACCACACCATTACTTGAAATGGGTACAGAGATAGTTACACAACGGCGCTTCGTGATCGCCGAAATGTATACTTCAGACACGACAGATTCACCCGCTAACGCTCTCTTGAACCAGTCTCTACCTCTAGCGTTTAATAGCCCAGCTTCCGGGATAGATATAACAAATGATCCATCTCTGCGATTGGTCCATGCGGCCTCTATGATGTTCTCTCTTCCTAACAAATTTGTAAGCTCAGTGCGATGAATAGATTCTTCCATTCCTTGAAATACAGGTTGCTTCGCTGCCTGAATTAACTTGAGTATGTAAGCATGCCCTAGTTCAACCACATCACTTATCCCATCCATGAAATCCTCACTTGAATCGCGTACACTGTCCAGAGATGACATCAATTCTGCAGAAGCCTTTTGAAGCCCCCCAGCTACAGCCTGTAAGCCCACGGTATGTCGTCTTTGCGATTCCATTCGGACCAAAGCACCTTCAACATGCGTAATATTGTGATTAAGAGCTTCATGCACCTCTGCCATCATGCTTTCCATATTACGTGTTAACTCCGCCTGCTCCCTACTTCGCCATCCTGTATCTGCAACAAGTCCATCTACTGTGGCTACTTCTTCAGTAATATTGCGGATATCTTCCCCCATCTTTCTCATAAACGAAATGCCTTGCATCGCGGACTCTCTCCCCACATGAAGCGATCCCTTTACTTTCTCTACATCTTCCTCAATTCGCTTAAACAATGGAGCTGAATTTCCAATCGCTAACGTGGTTTGTTGGGCAAGCTGGCGCATCCGTGAAGCAACCACATCAAAACCTTTTCCCTGATCACCAAAACGTGCAGCTTCTATGGAAGCATTCAAGGCAAGTAGCGATACCTCACCAGCGATCCCCTCCATGTCTTGGTATAGTGCACCAAGCTTACGGGTGTTCTGTTCCAAATCTACCATAGGCCTCTCTATAGAATTCTGGGAATCGGCAATTGAATGAATGGTTCCATCAGCAGTCTTTAGCGCCTCTGCCATCCGAGAAGCTTCGGCCCTCGTCTTCTCACTTCTTGCATGGAGTGTATTGGCTACATCTTGAATTTGAGCGGCTGAAGCTGCTACTTCCTCCATCGCGGCCAGACTTTCTTGCACCTGTTCTAAAGAACGCTCACTGCTTCGCTTGAGCTTCATATCCTCCAAAGAAGCCTTATCAGCAAGGCTTTGTAATTGTTCAATACTCCCATTCACTTCACCGACAGCCGCCTGAAGCCGATCTGCCGCCACTAACGACTCATTGGCTATGACGTTCCAGTTCGTCTCCTCTACGTTATCATGCTTATTCCCAGTAGATTTGTGCTGTGTCAACCATGCTAATGCCTGGCATACTAAGGTTAATAGACTTAGTATAACGAGATACCAAGCTCCTCCTTGTAATAACACACCTATAACTAGGAAAAGAGACGCCCCTGCTCCAAAAACCAGGGTGTTTCGACCATTCGAGCGGAGTTGATTCATCTCCACCACTCCTTTATGTAAGTTTATCTAACATTATAAAGCGGAAGTTAGTAATTATAAAGAAAAATATGTAACTTTTTTGCTGTTTTTTATTAAAAAGCGATTTGAATCAGGAGATATATAACATCACACGTCATATATTGCGAATTAATCCTCGTCCCCCATATAATTAGGTGTATAAACTGCAACTATTTCAACACAAATACCCCTTTTTGCTTATTTAGTTGTACTAACTGCATCTAAAATAAGGAGAATCCCTTGTGAACTCCAATTTAACTTCATTTAACTGTACAATCTGCAACTAATTACTCCATCTTGCGTTGAGTTTCAAATTTTAACTGTAGAAAATGCAACTATTCTCCACATAACCACCATTGCCTATTAAATTTACATAACTGGAATCCACTAAAAAAAAGCCAACCCCATTCGGTCGGCTGCATGACATTTGATTTTCAGTTCTGACATAACCACACATTACGGATAAAGGTTCCTTTTGTAATCGTACATTGATCTATAACACATAACCCCACCTGCTGAATATCCCTATCCAAAAGCTCAGATGATACAATCACAGACCTTGCACTGAAACGTCGAAGACTAGACAGCATCTGAATTCGTTCCGCAACCGATAGCACCGAACACAAGTTATAGGGCATGTCCAAAATAGCAGCATCATAAGATTGCTCCACTTCATTCATATCTCCAATACGAACCAGCGTTGCATCGTTGTAACCAAAATGCCGTAGGTTCATTCGTGCTCCCTTAATCGCAAGTGGATTAATGTCCATTCCAACCATATCTATCCCCATGGATAATGCCTCAATTAGCACATTTCCCATTCCACAGCAGGGATCAATCGCCTTGATACCTCTTGGCTGCGGCACAGCAATGTTGGCAAGTGCCCTTGCTACAGGAGTACTTAATCCTGTGGAATAATTTTGCGGTTTATCTTTATGTCTCAGCCAAACAGCCTCAGCTGCATGACATTGCCCAAAAATCCATCTTCCTCCACTGGATAATATGCCGTACGTCACGTCGGGTGATCGCATATCTGCTTTTCCTGTAATATTCATTCCAACGAGTCGCTCTACGTTTCGCTGCTCTTCGTAACTTATTTTATCTCCATGTTTGATATATAGAACCTTAAATGTAGCCTCACCTAAATCAAGTGATTTCACAGCCAATCGAATTTCATCCAGCGAATCACCGCTGAGCAATACATCGAGCCTCATAGAAATGAATGGGCTACGACTCGGATCAATTTTCACCTTGGTTTCGATATAGGAAAAAGCAGATTCAGACTCCAGACTCTTTTGTCCGAACAAAGCTCGTAACTCCATTTGACACAATTCTTGATCGTTTTCATGACTCGTATAGGTATAAATGTAGTTAGGTTCGTGTTCCAAAGCCAATCACATTCCAATCATCTCTGTTTTAATAATAATTTAATTGCATCCTAGTACTCTGGCTACAATCGTATCTGATGCCGTATTATTCCACCTAAAGGTGCCTTCGTATCCCAAAACCCCGTTCCTGGCTGAAGAATTGAAGACAACATAGAAATGACCCCACCGTGAGTTACGACGAGAATAACAGGGTTCTGTTGTTGCTCTTCAACTAGCTTGCGAGAGAGTAGCATAAGTTCACTATGTACACTCATAACCCGTTCGTGAAACCTACTCCATGATTCTCCACCAGGAGGCGTAACCTTGTATGGGTTATCAATCCAACTACGGTACAAGTGATCTTCCTTAAGCATGTCATAGGTCTGACCTTCCCATTGCCCAAAGTTCATTTCCCGCAGTCGATCATCTAGTATAGCTGTAGGACTTAAGTCAGGACGGACATAGGCGAGCGTCTCTTGGCATCGAATTAAATCGCTACAGTAAGTGGTAGAGAAAGAGACTCCTCGTATCTCTTGGCGTAGTGATTCTAGTCCAGCTGCTACACCAGAGAGCAAATGCTGATCGCTATGACCCTGATATCGCCGCTCAGCATTCCACGAGGTTAATCCGTGACGGACTAGCCACCATTCCACCGATAACTCGGCCTTATCCTGTCTATTCTGTGGCAACTGTGACACCTCTCCCCTCTGTACCGCTCTATCTAGTAATCCTCTACAACAACCGAAAAACAGGAGATCTAACACCATATCTATCAACGTTACTTACAGTGTCAAACCCTAATTATATCCTTATCCATAATTTCATTACACCCAAGCCAGACCGCCATTGATCCAGATCCAAATCAAGGTTCCTAACAGCACAAATCCACCCGACACTAGAAACATAAGTTTGGCTGTCCGTGGAATGTCATCTGGTTCGAGTTCGCGCTTCTTGTCACCCATATAGGCGCGGAAGGAAGTTACACCGTGATATGAATTTTCGCCACCAAGCCTTACACCAAGTGCCCCTGCTACAGCCGCTTCTGGATAGCCACTATTGGGACTAGGGTGACCTGAGGCATCGCGCCGAACAGCATTCCATGCCCCTTTTGAATCGAGCCTAAGACACCAAGAAGCTGCCAACAGCATTAGCGCCGTTAAGCGTGCAGGAATGTAATTAGCGATATCATCTAATCTGGCTGAAGCCCAGCCAAGATGAATATATTTATCATTCTTGTAGCCAACCATGGAATCCAGCGTATTTACCGCTCGATAAGCCATGGCCAGCGGGGCGCCGCCGATCAATGCGAAGAACAACGGCGACACCACCGCGTCGACGATGTTCTCCGCCACGGTCTCCACAGCGCCGCGGACGATGTCGGGCGATTGCAGATCCGCTGTGTCGCGGCCGACGATCATGGAGAGCGAGCGGCGCGCCGCCGGGAGATCTCCACGGCGCAGATGGCCGCACACTTCCATGCCAGCATCCCGCAGTCCTTTCGCGGCGATCGTCGTCGCGATGAGAGCGGCCTCAGCGGCGGCGGCCAGCCATGGATTGACCATGGCCAGCAGGCGCAGCGCGGCCCAGGTCAAGGCAAAACTGCCGCAGGCGACCAGCAGCGGCAGTGCGAGCCCCGCCATGCGGTAGCGGCGGGGCGGAACCAGGCGGCGAATCGCCGCCTCGATCGCGGTAATCGCCTTCCCCATCCCGACCACGGGATGAGGAAGCCACCGCGGATCACCAAGCAGCCGGTCCAGCGCATACGCGGCCGGCAAAATCCACCACGCCGCCATCACCCGCGCTCACCTGCTGCTACGCGCAGCGATTCGCTCACGGCGGCGTACACCAACCGCCCCACCGCGCCGCCGATATCCGTCGCGGTCCCGGCGTAAGCGTGAAGCAGCGGCCAATCGGCACGCTGACTCACGCCAAGCACGACCGCATCTGTCGTTGTGCCGGTCGCCACGAGCCCATTCTCGGCGTCCAACACGCCAAGATCGCTAAGTGCTGCCCCCTTTGCCTCCGTTGCCGTAATCACCGCGTTTACCATCGCGGCAGGCGTCATTCTCCCGTCTACGACTAGCATCAAATTAATCGTCCCCGGTGTCCACGAAGCTGAAAACGTCGTCCGCTTCACACCTGCCCGAGCACCGTTGGATACGCCTGCCGTTGCACAGCAGAATACCGCAAAATCACCCGTACGTTCTTCCGCCACTGCAGCATGCCGAAGCTGAACCGCCGTCAATAAACCGGCTGTCTCTTCTTGCGGATATTCCCATTGATTCAACAACTGTAAAATATCCCGCTCAGGATCATCGCAACGATAGAATCGATCTACATAGATGTTAACCATTCTTCGTAGCGGCCTCATTCCACCACCAAACACCGCACTTCCAAGCCCATCTAATGATATTGGTGCTTCTAGCAGTAAATGCCGCTCACCTTGCTTGAGCTGTAGTCCCGGCCAAATGATAGATTCATAAATATCTCCTGGTTTTCCATCTAAAAAAGGTGTTGTCACAATACCGTCCCTCCCAGCACGTGCCCCATTTCCAATAACAGCTTCCTATTATCCTCACTATTCTTAACGGCAATGCGAATGTCTCTATCGCCCAGACCTGGATACATCGCACAACTCCGTACTAATATACCCCTCAGGCCCAAAGCCTTCTGCATCCCCGCTGCGGTCCAGCCTAGCGGTAAGCGAACTAACAGAAAATTAGCTTCGCCCGGCCACGTCATGCAGCCAAGTCGATTCAAACCTTCCTGTAAAAACCCCCGTTGCTGGGTAACCAGTGCAATTGTCTTAGCCTCGTACTCCTCGCCCGCTGCCAAACAATGTTCACCTGCAATCAAAGCTAACAAATTCACACTCCAGCTCACCTGCTTATCGATCATCTCCGCAGCTAATGGAGGACTAGCGATCGCGTACCCAAGTCTCAGTCCAGGAATGGCATAAAATTTCGTCATGGAACGAATCAGAATCACATACTTATAGCGCTCAAGTTCAGGTAGAAGCGATTGACGTTCCGATGCTGGAATGAAGTCAATAAACGCCTCATCCAACACCACATAAGTTTTATAACGTTCCCCTGCATCGGCAAAGAAACGCAGCTCATCCAGCCCATATTGCACACCGTTCGGATTGTTCGGCTGTCCGATAAACACTAGATCACTATCTGCAATCAAACGCTCAATATCCTTGGGTTCAGCCTTAAATGCTCTCTCCTCTGTACCAAATACACTCCGCACTTTTGCACCCATTTGTCTGGACAGCGTAGCGTATTCAGAGAAACAAGGCTCAACAATCCCAACAATCTTTGGAGAAATTGCTAAGAGTGCCAATGCCATATTTTCAGCTGCGCCGTTCCCTGTAACGATGGACGCCTCTTGAACTTCATTTCGCTGTGCGAGCAGTGTAGTGAGCATTCGATGTCCCGGGTCAGGATAACGGATGATGCCAGGCAAAGCCTCCTTAAGTCTATCCAGCAATCCCGGTGGTGGCCCTAGTGGATTGATATTAGCACTAAAATCCGTAAACCCATTCGGCGCTATGCCGTATCTAAGGGATGCTGTCTCTACATCTCCCCCATGCCCATAAACCTCCAGCATCGTTTCAAACCTCTCTTCTCTCTTACTTACTATTCTAAATTCTCATTCCTGCCGATTAGAATCAATGCCCTCATTATGCCGTTTATTCTCTTCTTCCGTCAATCTCTCAATTTCATGTATATTTCCATAATTAGGATGATATATTCCCCTTTTAGAGTTACACTAATAGTACATGTTCAAAAAGTTAGCTTTTCAGCACCGAGAAGGTTGAATGAGGCTAGGGACTGAGGAACAGAGCGTAGGCAAAACCTACGTGAGTACCGGAAGGCCCGGCAGAATTCAAGATTCGATGTCGATTCTACTTCTAGTTTTACTTCGTGATCAAAAGATGAGTTTTTGAACTACCGCTAATGAAAATATGTTTTAATAGGAGGCTATAACACATGCCCAAGCCATTCGCACTTCCTGTCAAACAAAAGGTTGATCTGAGCGCTATCGATCCTAAGAATACGGGTACATTTCTCAGCAAAGAAGAAGTGGAAGAAGAAACGATCAAACTTAAGGAAGAGTTTCAGGAATTACAGGAGAAACTTCATGCGGGCAAAAGTCACGCTGTCCTCTTTGTGTTTCAGGGCATGGATTGCAGCGGTAAAGACGGAGTAATCAAGCATGTATTCTCTGGGCTTAATCCTGGAGGAGTATCCTCTTATAGTTTCAAAACACCAACCGAAGAAGAATCGCTGCATGATTTTCTCTGGAGAGCTCACAATAAAGTTCCAGCTCTAGGTCATATCACTACATTTAATCGTTCTTATTACGAGGATGTACTTATTACACGGGTACATGAATTAATTTCGGATAAAGAAGCCAAAAGTCGCTTCAAACACATTAACCATTTTGAGTCCCTGTTAGAAAACAATCAGGTGAAAGTCGTAAAAATATTTTTGCATATCTCAAAAGAGTTCCAGTTAGAAAAGCTAAAAGAACGTATCGAAGATCCAGCAAAGAACTGGAAGTTTGACCCTTCCGATGTAATGGAACGTAAGGCTTGGAAGAAATATCGAGCTTATTACGAAGAAGCACTTGAAAAATGCAGCAGCGTATCCCCATGGCATGTCGTCCCAGCAGATCACAGATGGTATCGGGATCATGCGGTTCTCAGCATCGCCGTAGAGTCTTTAAGAAAATTACATTTGAAAGATCCTGAGCCAATTCCTGAGTTACTGACACTCCTGGATGAAATCAAATAATATTAGCTCTATCTTCATACGTCCTTTTCCTTTGGTTTTGTGATGAATTGGTTTACAATATAAAGGTAGCTCGGATGCATTAAATTATACAATTTGTAAACCAGTTACGCTCAACACTTCACTATATCGGAGGAGCGATACTCATGTTATTTATCGATAATCAGGGGATTACCGACCCGTCCATCAATTTGGCTATCGAGGAATTTGTACTTAAGAACCTTCCAATGGACGACGACAGTTACTTGCTGTTCTATATTAACGCACCGTCCGTCATTATCGGCAAACACCAGAATACGATTGAAGAGATCAATGCGGAATACTGCAAGGATAACGGCGTTCAAGTCGTACGCCGACTCTCTGGCGGTGGCGCGGTCTATCACGATCTTGGCAATCTCAACTTTAGCTTCATTACCAAAGATGATGGACAATCCTTCCACAATTTCCGCAAGTTCACCCAACCTGTAGTTGAAGCACTTCATTCACTTGGTGTAAATGCTGAAATGACAGGTCGTAATGATTTGCAAGTTGGCGATCAAAAAATATCCGGTAACGCTCAATTTGCTACACGAGGCCGGATGTTCAGCCACGGGACATTGATGTTTAACCTGAATTTGGACAATGTAGCGGCATCATTACACGCTAATCCCGAGAAGTTCAAATCCAAGAGCACCAAATCCGTGCGTAGTCGTGTGGCGAATATCATTGATTTTATGGATACAAAAATGACGATCGAAGAGTTCCGTTCCGAGCTGCTTCGCCACATTTTCGGCATGGAAGCAAACTCTGTACCGGAGTACAAACTTACTGACGCTGATTGGAAGAAGATTCATGAAATCTCCGAAGAACACTATAAGAACTGGGACTGGAACTATGGACTATCCCCAGAATCGAACGTCAAGCATTCCAAGAAGTTCCCAGTCGGGATCATCGATTTGCGTATGAACATTAAGGATGGCACTATTCAGGAAATCAAAATATACGGCGACTTCTTCGGAGTGGGAGATGTAGCGGATATCGAGAATAAACTGAGAGGTGTTCGTCACGAGGAAAGTGAAGTTCGCAGCGCACTTGCCGATATCGATGTGAAGCATTATTTCGGTAATTTGGAAATGGATGATTTTGTAGGGCTTGTTTTCTTGGAGGAATAGAAGTTAGTACTAAAGGCTGCCGTTCACTTCGGTAGCCTTTTGTCATTGTCCTAACGTTCCAGATTCTGTCTGGATATCCTTCCAAAATATTCTACAACTACCTTCCGGAATTCCAGAGCAGCCTGCGAAATGTATCGACTCCTGTGCCATAGTAATGCTATTTCCCGTACCAATTCGTGATTATCTATTTGAAGATATTTGATGTCTTCCCGTGAATTCCTTGCCGTACTAGGTATGAAGGCTAGGCCAATCTCGGCTTCCACAAGAGTGATTAATCTCGCAGGTTCATCTCCCTCATACACATATTTAGGCATAAATCCAACCGATTGGCACACAGAATCTATTAAATCGCGAGTTCCATAACCGCTCTTTACACCGACAAACCATTCATCCCTTAGCTCCGTCAAGGAGACGCTGCTTCGATCTGCCAGCCGATGCCCCTTAGGAACGGCTACAAGGATGGGGTCGATCAACACAATTTGGCATTCGATTTCATCCCCTTCTACAGGCGGCGAGGATAAGCAAAAGTCAACCTCTCCTCTATTAAGAAGCGTAACCATTTCCTGCGTGGTCAGCATTTGCACATGAAATTGAATATCGGGTCGCCTTTTCCGAAACTCGCGAAGGATATTGGGTAATGTGCTAGCGGTAGTCACCGCTAATTCAAGCGTGCTATGTTCCGGGCTGGATAAATCCCTAAGCTCCTGCTTCCCCTGCTCCAATTCAAACAAAGCCCTTTCTGCACGGAGAAGGAATCTGCTTCCGAATTCATTTAATCGCAGCTTTCTCCCTACTCGATCAAATAAGGGGACCCCTAGATCCTCCTCCAAGCGTCCAATCGTTTTGCTTAGTGACGATTGAGTTACGTGCAGATTTCGTGCAGCTTCGGTCACATGTTCCAAACGAGCTACCGCGAGAAAATATTGCAGTTGAAGAAGTTCCACTTTGCACCCTCCATTCATTCCTTCAAGTCTATGAGATCATAACATGAAATGCGTTGGAATGAATAAACGACTTATTGTACGATGACATTAATAAGCTTCGGGGGGATTCAAAATGAGTGTTCGCAGCAGGTGGTTAATGATTTCAGTGGGTCTAGGGATACTATTGAACCCTTTAAATTCTTCGATAGTTTCTGTTGCCATTCCAATTCTGCAAAATGTGTTCCAACTAGACTTTACAGATGTTTCCTGGATTATTTTTTCTTTTTACATTGCAAGTAGCATCGCTCAACCCGTTATGGGAAAAGCCAGCGATTTATTCGGTCGTAGGAAGATATTTCTTACCGGGCTTGTTGTAGCCTTCATTGCATCATTAATAGCTCCGTTAGCACCAAACTTCGCGTGGCTCATCGTGTTCCGCATTGTGCAAGCCATCGGAACCAGCATGATGGTTGCCGTCGGAATGGCCATTGTGCGAATTCATATTACGGAGAAACAAGCGACTGCGCTGGCTGTTTTGTCCATATTCCTATCCGGAGCTGCAGCAATCGGCCCCTTTATCGGCGGGGTCATCATACACTGGTGGGGCTGGCCTGCTATCTTTTTCGTCAATATTCCATTCGTCGTAATGAGCTTTCTATTATCTTGGAGGCATATTCCTAAGGACGAACCTTCAACACCCGTTGCACAGGGCATGTCCGTTCGTAAATGGTCTGATTTGATTGATGCGTCAGGGATCCTGCTCTTCACAGTAAGCCTGGTTGCCCTGCTCGCTTCATTACTCTCAGCAAAATCATCTGGGCATATCTCATTAGGAAATGTCCTTGTCTTTCTAATCGGCCTCGTTCTGCTGGGGGTTTTCGTACGACATGAGTTAAAAGCCCCATCGCCCTTTATTCCTTTGCGCACTTTCGCTCAATATCCTGAAATGACTTGGGTTAATGTGGAATTCATGCTCGTTAACGTACTTTATTACTCACTCTTTTTCGGGATTCCGTCCTATTTGCAAATGGTACGCCATGTCAGTGAGTTCCAAACGGGGATACTTATGCTAACCTTAGGACTCAGTTCGCTGGTTACTTCTCCAATAGCAGGTCGATGGATCGATAAATCAGGACCAAGGCCGGCATTGCTGGTGTCCGCAATCCTGATGACATTAGGGTCGGTATGGCTCGCGACATTGAATCCAACTTCGCCGGTTATCAGCGTCTGTTTGGCTTTGGCTGCATTCGGTATTAGCAACGGGTTG
Source organism: Paenibacillus segetis (assembly GCF_014639155.1). NCBI lineage: Bacteria > Bacillati > Bacillota > Bacilli > Caryophanales > Paenibacillaceae > Paenibacillus > Paenibacillus segetis. The sequence goes on along the minus strand of NZ_BMFT01000001.1, from coordinate 752,305 downwards.
AACAATGTAGGTATGCAAGCAGCCCTGTTCCAAAGTTCTCCCAAAGAAATCGTCGGCGTAGCATCCGGATTATTTAATACATCAAGATACTTAGGAACCATTCTATCTTCATTGTTAATAGGTATCGTAATGGGAAGTAAGTTCAGCTTCGAGGGATTTCAAGTGCTTGGGATTATCCTCATGCTAATTGCATTGTCTTTGGTATTTATGAGTCGGCGGCGCAGGGAGTCAGGGCAATTAAAGGAGTCGTAGATTTACAGCATCATGAGTCTAACGCTTTATTGTTCACATTCTAGTCCTTGCGTAGTTTAATCTGATTTGGTTGAATATCCATGTTAGTAATGATTGATATATCAGATATATTAACGCCCCCACAATAAAGAGGGGAACTATATTAGATATGTTGTTGAACACACGGACAAACAGTGCGAAGATCATTCCGCTCACAACACCTAAAATGCAATAAGTAAAGATTATCGTAATCATATTCATTATTCTCTTCGATCCCATACTTTGTGCAATACATCCATCTGCTAATATCGACAAGGGCATAATCAAGATGATATATATGGCTAAACTTATGATCAATCCAGTAATAAATTGAAAGCCGAATGAAAAATAAGCGTCGTTCGTTTTGTCTACACTTGCTCCTAAGCTTGGAATGGCTAAAACGGTAACCGATATGGCTGAAAATAGAGCAGAGAAGACTTTGGTCATAGGTCCTGCGTACACTACTTTTCTTTTCAACTATATCTCCCCTCTTTCCTACATACAATATTACCTTTCAACGTAGGCGTATAGCTAAGATCGACACTAAAAGTAAGTCTTGTTCCCATCCGAATCTTTTCTCAAAGTAAATTTATCGAATAATCTGCCCTCTTCGTCAATTGCTCGAAGTTCCAGATGATCATTGGTCGCAACAACTTGTACAAAATGGGGAATCGCCAAAGATTGCGAGGTATGCCACTCCCTCTTAGGCAACAGCCACTCCGGCATAGCACCTGCACCACCAGCCACAATGTAAATAATCCCGTCATGGAAGTCCACTATACCCTCACGAATTGGATGACTACGTTCGTATACGATGGTATGCGAATTAAATACGAGGTCAACTCCATACTGTTCAAACACGGGACACAATTGTCGCAAGTCTTCCACTTGATACCCACCTGATACGTAGGGCGGATAATGAAAAAAGAGTATTTTCCATTTAGCAGACGAAGCTTGTAGATCATGGATTAAGAAGTCGTATTGATCATTTCCAGTGCTCATATTTCCAGAACTAGCGGGGTAATGTTCAGACTTTATAAAATCTGTGCTGTCGAGACAAATGAAATGAACGTCCCCATAATCAAATGAATAATAATTTTTAGGTGAGTTGAAATCAAAAAAGTCATAATACCAAGAAGCATTATTCTCATGATTACCGAGGCAACTATAGAACGGCGTACTTATTAAAAAGTCTCCTCCTGGGCCAAAGAAATATTTCTCCCAATCCTCGTAGTTGTCCCCATCATTCACTAAATCACCAATAAATAAGGTTAGATCGGGTCGGTACCTTTGCATTTGTTTGAATATGTTGATATTCGTCAAGCCATCCGATAGATCAAATCCGCTGAATCCTCCGGTCTCACTCGTCACGGTAAAGGAAAAAGGTTCGCCCCTTCGCACCGCCGTTTTAAAAGGATATGGACCTGATTGGACTTCTCCGTGCTCATTTGCCGAGAAAATGTTATAAAAATACATCGTTCCGGGCTCAAGTCCGGTTACTCTAAGTAGATGAATCGTAGAAGGGTTATCATTGGAAACAGAGGTGAGTACAACCTCCGGTTTCTTGTAGTTTCCTTGATGGCCGCTATGGATTCTCTCCGCCAACAATATTTCAACTCTTGAAGAAGCCGGATCTGAAGTCTCCCACATGATCGTCATGGAGTTTTCAGTAGGTCGTTGTAAATAGGGTCCTTTAACTATTAATAGCATGATTTCCCCTCACTTTAAATCAAGATTCTCCACTATTAAATAAAGAAGGATTCGACTCCCACTCCTCGCGCAATAGCCCCATTCGAATGGAATCGTAATATACGCCGTTATAGTAACGGCACTTTCTAAGTCTGGCTTCCATGGTCATGCCTAGCTTTTCTCCAACTGCAATCATCCGATGATTCCCTGACCAAGTTGTAAAACCGACTCTTACCAACGGTAACGTATGAAATAGATGATTAATCCACAGCTTAAGAGCTCGTGTACCAAACCCACCGCTCCAATACTTAGGATCATAGATGCCGATTCCCATCTCCAGCCAATTCGAAGGTTTATGCTCCCAATAGTAGCTAACCCCGCCAATGATTCTTCCCTGGACTTCAATGACCCAATCATTATCCTGATCAATCACGTTATCCTTAAGTAAATAATCATCCCAAGAAATTCTATTAAATTCGTAATAAGGTGCATCCCATTTTTTCCACTCTGGCGCTTCGTCTTGATAGATTAGCTCCCATAGATCTCTTAAATCTTCTTTCCTAGCAGGTCTAATCATCATTTCATTGTCTGTATACATCTGCTCGCTCCTTAATTGACTATAAAGTTGACTATAAAATGGATACCATCCAGATAATGAAGTGTGCCGCCGGTACCAGTAAAATCTGTGCAAGTACCGTACCTAATAACCGCGAGATCATTAATAACCCAAAGACTTTGTTAAGAGAAGTAATCTCTTGTTCTCCTCTAAGCACCTTATCCGTTATTAAACCAACTTGCGGATCAATAAGTATCGTCAATAAAATTGTTGCCAGCCCATTGATGAGTCCTGAAGACTGTAATGCTGTCGTTGCATATTGCGTTGTAAATGTTGAAGCGAGTAAGGCCGCTAGCACACCTATCGTATAAATTGCGGTTACGACACAATTGAGAATGACTAGCCTCTTGGGTATTCCACCGATTCGGAGTCGCGACAACATCGATAACTTGGGTTTGCGTAAATGATGTCTTGCGTTATGGATCTTTTGAGTAGAAACCGAGGAACGGATCATTTGCGGTATGGACCCAGCTACTTCTAAATGTGCTATCACTCTTGCTGCTAGAGCAACTGCTGTTGGAAACAGTAATAACGCAACAATGGTTCCCATCGTTGAGGCACCGATTATAATTCGTAAATGTCCTACTAGATCGTAATCCGCGTTAAGCTTTGCGAAGTCTATGATTTTCCCGGTTAGTACGGCTTGAACCATATTGGCTGTTCTTGATACTAAAAGTATGATTCCTGTTAAGGATAAGGCAACAGCTAATTTCCCTAACTTTACTCCAGCTAGACGAAGAGAATAGGTAAGTGTCTCTGAGAGGTGAATAATAAAAGTAAACAATGCAACAAACAATACTTGTTGTAACATAAATACACCTCATTTGGAGTTCATCATTCTCAAACGCCATGACTAAACCCTATTCTAAACGAAATAAGAAATTTATGTAAATATAATAATCACTTTTCTGAATTGAAATCTACGCATCGTACGGTACAATAGATACAGCTATGTCTATAGAGATAAATAGGTGGAACTTATATTCCATAACTATCATGAAGGAGAGAACAATATGTACAAACTGATTGCCATCGATATCGACGACACCTTGATTAACGATAACAAAGAAGTAACACCGGCCACACAGAAGGCACTTGAAGAAGCTGTTGCAGCAGGCGTTGTTGTCACATTAGCCACAGGTCGTGCGTATGCTTCCGCCCATGTACTAGCTCGTCAGACTGGACTCAATGTACCGATTATTACTTATCAAGGCGCATTAATTAAGAACCTGCTGGATGAACACGTATTGTTCGAACGTTATGTACCAAAAGAGGCCGCGGACAAGCTGTTTAGATACTGTATTGAACATAATCTTCATCTTCAAACTTATATTGATGACAAGCTCTACGCGCGTGAAGAAAATCAAAAACTAATTGACTACACGAACCTCAATGGGACCAAATACTACGTAGAGCCTGACTTCGCTAAGCTGGTTGCCCAGCCTACGCCAAAGATGCTCATCATCGATGAACCGGATTACTTGGACGAAATCGCCCCTGTGCTCCGTGAACTCTTAGGTGACCAAGTGCATATCACCAAGTCCAAACCAAACTTCCTAGAGATCATGCATCATGAGGGAACCAAAGGCCATGCGCTAAAATTCCTCTCCAACCACTTCGGTTGCAATATTGCAGACACCATTGCGATCGGTGATTCCTGGAATGATCATGAAATGCTCGAAGCAGCTGGTCTTGGAGTCGCTATGGGCAACGCCATCCCAGCATTGAAAGAAATCGCCGACTTCGTAACAGCTAGCAACAACGAAGATGGCGTCAAGCTCGTCATCGATAAATTTGTGTTTAACCGGGAATAATATGGAAGGAGCCTGAAAGGTATTTTCAGGCTCCTTTTTGTGTCTTAATGACTAGATTCTTTGTAGATACGATGAGCTGCGGTGTGGCAAGGTCCGGTTGTACAGTGACGTTCGCCTTACCCTGACGTTCGGTGCAACTTAACTGGAATTCCTCCATTTAATTTGACTGCTAAAGCAATCTAATGGCAACTTACCTGGAATTTATCCCGCTAATTTTTAATTTGGAGCAATATTCAACGAGAATCGCTTGAATTAACAGGAGGTTTTCCAGTTAGAAGTAGGCATATTTATCCACGCAACAACCTAACTGGAGAATTTACCTTTATTTGAATACAGAAGTCGAGTTCAGACTTCATGGAACTCTTTTATTTATTTCAAAAAAATCCTTTGCCCCGTCTTTGCAAATCGGGCATTTGCAGGTAGTCCATAATCACGATTCAGGTCAATGTCATGAGACATATGAGTAAAGATTGTCTCTTTCGGCTTCACCTCTTGCAGCAGTTCCAACGCTTCCGTAACATCATAGACTGACCTCGTAGAGAATTCTGCATACTCCTTGTAGAAACTCGTTCCCAGTATAAGCAGATCAAGACCTTCAAGCGGTATTTTCTGTTCTGCAGGCAAGCCAATCGCATCTGAACAATAAGCCCAAATATAGTCTTCCTTCTCCAAACGGTACGCATAAGAGTAACCATTCTTCCCATGGAACACTTTCCAGGCCTGAATCTTCCAATCCGCCAAAGTAACGCCCTCATCTACAGCATGAAAATCCAACTGCCCTGGAAGCCATGGATACTGCCGAACAATAATGTCCAGCACCTCTTGTGGTGCGTACAACTGTCCCCTCTGTCCCAGCCATCGACACGCATCCGCCCACTCCGGTAATCCACCAATATGGTCAAAATGAGCGTGTGTAATCAAAATTTGTTCTACAAATCGCAGTCCCTCTCTCTCCATCCCAGCTTGCCAATCTGGCCCACAGTCGATCAGGAACCCACCCTCTTCGCCATCTATAAACACAGCGGAGCGAAACCGCCGATTCACTCCACCACTTCTTGCTTCCTGGCAGACCTCACATTCACAATAGACACGCGGAACCCCCATCGCATCACCGGTCCCCCAGAATGTCATAACATCGTTCACTAATGTCCCTCCTTTGATTCACAAGCATTTGATCCATTTAATCATGAGTCTTGTCCTTCATACAAAAAAGACAGTCAAATTCTTCTTTCGCCCATCAAGAATTATAACATCGTGCTAGTTGTGTGGGTACTTCTTCCGTTATAGTTCAATTACAACATTATTCTTACACTATTTAACTCTTTAGAAATCTTACGGACCTGAACACCTTATTTGCCTCTATTAAGATTCTATCCAATGTTTGTTGAGTAAATAAGAACCCTAGTGTCCACTAATCTCCAATAAAAGGTTTAATTGTTATATTAATCAGTGGCTCCTGTGTCAGTTACCCCTACTTTTACTATTACAGCGTACTATTCAAGCACTAACCCCAAGGTTGAATCTCTAATAATGTGTATAATTGGCATCAAATGATTAAGCTACCTACACAAAAAAGAGTGTTCCAATTTAAAGGAACACTCCTTACTACACACCCATAAAAGTGTGGTGAACAGCAGAGTGGAGTAAAACGTTTGAATCTGGAGAAGCAACGCGTTCGCCTTTGGAGTTGGATTATAACCCATTTAGGTGTAATCATATCAGATAATCCAACTCCAACAGTGATCGAAAGATCAAACGGTTTGCGCAGCGGACAGCTGTTCACCACACTTTTCCCACTTCTAAATGATTACACTCAACGGATCCCGCTTCAATGGATTTTCGAGGATCCAATTTCTCTCGTCATTGAATAGGTAAGCACGATGCACCAAGACAGCTACTTCCTCACCGGTCTGAAGTGTTTCTTTTTCCAGCGAGCGGAACGTTGTCAGGGTGTATCCGCCTACCTCAACCTCAACAAGCCATTCACTACCGCGGAAATGCAAATGCTTGACTCTACCTGGTGTAGTTGCTGAACGCAAGGTAAATTCATGTTCTTTACCAACCTCGATGTATTCAGGACGAATTAGCGCACGAGTTCCAGGATCACCTGCTTCTTCTTCAAATCCCTTGAGATCGGAAGCTTTCTCCACCAACGTGGACTGCCCGATAAAGGAAGCAACAAAAGGTGTATGCGGGTCTTTATAAATATCCCATGGGGTCCCTTTCTGCTCTAATCGCCCTTGATTTATAATCATGATCTCATCGGCAACTTCAATTGCTTCTTCCTGATCATGCGTCACGAAGATAGATGTAATACCCACGCGCTCGATTAATTCTCGTAACCAGGAGCGTAGCTCCTGACGAATCTTGGCATCAATCGCTGCAAACGGCTCATCAAGCAGCAGCAATTGCGGTTCAGGGGCTAATGCTCGTGCAAAGGCTACACGCTGACGTTGTCCCCCAGATAACTGATGAGGGTAACGCTGCTCGAAACCACTTAGTCCTGTCAGTTCAACGAGTTCCATCACACGAGCTTTAATTTGTGCTTTAGTCGCCTTCTTCACCTGTAGGCCAAAGGCAATATTGTCGAACACCGTCATATGTTTAAAAAGAGCATAACTCTGGAATACAAAACCAATGCCGCGATCCTGCGGAGGGAGTCCAGCCACACTTTGACCATGAAACAGAATATCACCTGAATCCGGTTGTTCCAGTCCTGCAAGCATGCGAAGAATGGACGTTTTACCTCCACCACTTGGTCCAAGCAAACCGATCAATTGGCCTTTCTTAATTCCAAAACTGACGTCGTTTACCGCATGAAAATTACCAAAGTGCTTATCTAAATTTCGTACTTCTACATGCATCACAGGTCACACCCTTTCATTAATCCCCAATTCACGACCACACAATAAATTATTCATATGAAAATACTAGGATTTATCTTTTGCAATAACTTTACCAAACTCTGCCTTTTACGTCAATCCAAACCTACAACGATGAATGAACTTTGTAGACAATAACGTTAAGAGGCGTAAATTCCCCTTAGGAAACTCACGCCTCTTATTTTTCCGATACATCGTTAAATTAATGTTATACAGGAGTACAGCTATAACAGGGTAAATGGGTAAAGCGTGATTTGAAAATAAAAACGTCTTATGACGTCATGCGGTAACTGCTTTGACTAAGCATTTTGACATGGGCAACAGCAGCGGGCAGTATCTCCTCAAACGTCAAACGATCCTGAATATAAAAAGATATGAATCCATGCATACCCAAAAACATACTAAGCGGAAATGATGGGGTATGCTCCAACGGATGACACTCTTCCTGCAAAAATTGACGTACGAGGCATTCGAACATATCGAAGCATTTAGCTTGTTCATTACGGCAGTAGGAGAGAATTTCCTCATCCCGAAGCATGAACATGATCTCATACTGGTATGGATGCTCTAAGCCAAACTTAATAAACTCCAACATCAACTGTTCGACCTTCGTTAACCCTTCAGAAGGAGCTTGTTTTGTTACCTGATGACAAAGCTGCGATAAAAGATTGAAATCCTGCACGACAATCGCATAGAATAGTTCCGCTTTTTCCTTGAAATGATAATACAGAGAACCGTGGCTATACCCTAAATGCTGCCCGATACTCCTCATGGAAATTCCGCGATATCCTTTTGTAATAAATAAGTGTCTAGCGGCATCCATAATCCTTTCCCTCGACAACTCCTGCTCCACTGCTCTTCTTGCCATAGGCGTTATTCCCCTTCAATTAAGTAAAGCTTCTCACCTTCCGTCAGTACAGCCTGCCCTTGCGTTATATCAGTCATCCGGTCTTTGAAGGCCTCAGCCTCCCCATCGAGTGGCAGACATAACAACGTTACCTTATCAGCAAACGCTGTTTCTCCTGTACGAACTCCTCTGGTTCTGAGCTCGTTTTCTACTTTACCATGCCAAGTATAATCCAATTCAACAAACACTTCGCGATGAAGCACCCAGTGAATGACTTCACCCGCCTCAATCGCCGCGACAGCCCCGTCGGTATACGCCCGGATTAAACCACCCGCACCGAGCATAATGCCGCCAAAATAACGGGTTACTACAATAACAACATTCTTGAGCCCTTGATTCTTGATCACTTCCAGAATCGGTTTGCCGGCCGTTCCACTAGGTTCCCCGTCATCGGACTGCTTCTGAATCTCGTCCCGTTCCCCAATCATATAGGCAGAACAGTTATGGGTTGCATTCCAATGCTTCTTCTTAATCTCCTCGATAAAAGAAATGGCATCTTCTTCGTTATCCACCGGCTTGATGTAGCCGATAAATCGCGATTTTTTGATGACTATTTCCTTATCCCCGGCACAGCGAACACTTTTGTATGACTCTAGCATATGACCTCATCCTTATAAATGTGCCAAGAAGCAGTCCATCCGGTTACTCCGGTTTGAACTGCTTCACTGGCGTTTATGTCTCCCTAAGAAGAGAAAACTTCTACGTTATTCGGAAAGTCGGGATTCAAGCTCCGCTTTTTCCTTTTCATAACCTGGTTTACCAAGTAATGCGAACATATTTTTCTTATAAGCTTCCACACCAGGTTGATCAAATGGGTTAACACCCATGAGGTATCCGCTGATGCCACAAGCTTTTTCAAAGAAGTATACCAGATATCCAAATGAATGAGGAGTCAAATCTTGAACATTGACAACCAAATTTGGAACCTGACCATCGGTATGAGCAAGCAATGTACCTTGGAATGCCTTCTTATTAACAAAATCAAGCGTCTTGCCTTCAAGGAAATTCAATCCATCCAGGTCAGCTGGATCGGATTCAATCGTGATATGGCTTGGTACTTCAGTAACTTGGATTACCGTTTCAAAGATATTCCGGTTACCTTCTTGAATGAATTGTCCCATCGAGTGCAAATCCGTTGAGAAGTCTACGGCTGCTGGGAAAATACCTTTATAGTCCTTACCTTCACTTTCACCGAAAAGTTGTTTCCACCATTCCGATACATAGTGAAGAGATGGTTCATAGTTCACAAGAATTTCCGTTACTTTGCCTTTGCGGTACAAGGCATTACGAACGGCTGCATATTGGTAACTGGCATTCTCAGCCACGTTAGGATTGCTATATTCTTTGGCTGCTTCAGCCGCACCTTGCATCATTTCTTCGATGTTAATGCCCGCTGTTGCGATTGGCAAGAGACCCACTGGTGTAAGTACGGAGTACCGTCCACCTACATCATCAGGAATAATAAACGTCTCATAACCTTCCTCGTCAGCTAATTTCTTGAGTGCACCCTTCTCGCGGTCTGTTGTTGCATAGATCCGTTTGCGAGCTTCTTCTTTACCATATTTCTTCTCCAATGCTGCACGGAAAATACGGAAAGCGATAGCAGGCTCAGTTGTTGTACCTGATTTGGAAATGACGTTAACGGAGAAATCTTTACCTTCGATCAAATCGAGCAAATGGTTCACATAAGTCGAGCTGATGTTGTTACCTGCAAAATAAATTTCCGGGGTTTTGCGTTTGTCCTTAGGAAGAAGATTATAGAACGAATGAGACAATGATTCGATGGCTGCACGAGCACCCAGATAAGAACCACCAATACCGATAACAATCAGTACCTCAGAGTCGCTTTGGATCTTGGAAGCTGCTTGCTGAATACGAGCAAATTCTTCTTTATCATAGGCAGTTGGAAGATCGATCCAACCTAGATAATCTGAACCTGTTCCCGTACCATTATGTAATTGCTCATGAGCAATTCGAATGGACTCCGCAAGATAATCTACTTCATGTTGACCAACAAATTGTAGGGCTTTGCTGTAATCAAACGTCACTTTGTTAGACATTACAATAAAAACCTCCATCTAATTATATTTATATAATCTCACTGCCTATCCTCATTAAAACTAGGATACTGTAAATTTCAAATGAAGACAAGGCACAATATACAGTATCCACCACACATGATAAAATAATTAAATGCTGTTCAATTTCTAGATTGAGGTGACTGTTTTGAAAAAAATCGGATTTATTGGACTCGGCACAATGGGTGCCCCTATGGCGGCCAATCTTTTGAAACAAGGCTATGAAGTCATTGTATACAACCGTTCCCGCGCCAAAAGTGAAGCTTTAGCTGAGCAAGGTGCATTTATAGCTACCACACCTAGAGAAGCTGCTAGTACTGCTGACACGGTCATCACGATGGTTAGTGACGACACTTCAATCATCGCTGTATATGAAGGGGAAGATGGCCTGCTGACAGGACTCCGTTCTGGAGCGACAGTTATAGACTGCAGCACCATTTCACCAGCGCTAGTGAAGCAGCTTGCTGACAAGATTCAAAAACTTGGCTGCGCATTCCTTGATGCTCCTGTAACAGGAAGCTCTCCGGCTGCGATCAGTGGCACACTTGTCTTCATGGTAGGTGGAGATACAACGACGTTAGCAGCACAACAGGATATCTTTGATACCCTTGGCAAAAAGGTACTTCATATGGGACCTAACGGCACTGGTGCAGTTGCTAAACTAGCACATAACACGATCGTCGGTATTAACAATTTGGCACTTGCTGAGGGCTTCGCCATTGCAGCCAAATCCGGTCTTCCTGGTGATGCTTTCCTAGAGCTCGTTCAACTTGGATCGGCAGGTAGCAAAGCCGCAGAGCTTAAAGGACGTAAAATTATTGATCATGATTTCACCAATCAGTTCTCCCTAGCGCTTATGCTAAAAGACCTCAAACTTGCTTCTTCACTAACGGACGAATCCAGTATCCCATCCCCGATGTTAAATCTGGCTAAGAGTTTGTTCCAAGCCGGTCAGACTGAGGGATATGGCGACGAAGATCTTTCCTCCGTCGTGAAGATCTATGAGTCTTGGATTGGACAAACGATGGGTGGCAAACAACTTTAAGCGGTAGTCTAAAGATAATATGGGTCTATATCTTAAAAGAAAAAGGCAGATACAGCGGTACCCGCTGGTATCTGCCTTTGGTCTATCTGCTTAGTTACTGGTTACGCTCCCCTTAACTATAGGAACAGCAATAGTCAGTCACAGTGCGCACTTCCAACTTAAAGGAGGTGTGGGCAGGGACGGTGAACGTCCCTTGACCTTGGATCTCTAACCATTCACTTTGGCCAGGAAGTAATACCTTCAAATCTCCAGACAGGATTTCCATTACTTCCACCGAATCCGTACCAAACTCGTATGCTCCAGGCAGCATAATTCCAAGTGTAATTTTGCTTCCATCCTGCAGCCATACGCTCCGACTCGTTACTTTGCCTTCAAAATAAATGTTAGCCGATTTGTCTACAGTTACATTACTGAATTGCGACATGTCCCCACTCCCCCTCAAAAGTGCTTCATTCTTATTTCAATTGTTCTTTCACATGGTTTACTACATTTGCCACTGTAAAGCCATACTCTTCAATGACTTTATCCCCAGGTGCAGATGCGCCGAAGATGTCGATGCCGATAACGGAACCCTTCTCGCCAGTATAACGCTCCCAGCCAAATGGATGAGCCATTTCCACAGCAACACGAGCTTTAACGCTTGGAAGAATAACGGAATCTTTATAAGCTTGATCCTGTTTATCGAATAGATCCCAGCTCGGCAAGCTAATTACGCGAACATGAATGCCTTCTTCTGCCAAAGCAGCTTGAGCTTTCACAGCAAGTTGAACTTCAGAACCAGAAGCAATGATTTGCGCTACTGGGTTACCATCTTTGGCATCAGAGATTACATATCCACCACGTTTTACGCCTTCACGTGCTAGCTCCGCACTCTTCTCAAGAATAGGTAGGTTCTGACGAGTCAACACGAGAGCTACAGGGTTATCTTTATTCTCAACAGAATATGCCCAAGCAGCAGACGTCTCGTTACCGTCAGCAGGACGAATAACAGTCAGACCTGGGATAATCCGCAAGGAAGCAAGCTGTTCGATTGGCTCATGTGTAGGGCCATCTTCACCAACCGCAATACTATCATGTGTAAGCACGTAAGTTACCGGCAGTTTCATGATGGAAGCCAGACGAATCGCCGGACGAAGGTAGTCTGTAAATACGAAGAACGTTCCTCCGAAAATTTTGAGTCCACTATGAAGTGCAATACCATTCATTGCAGCTGCCATACCGAATTCACGAACACCATAATACAAGTTGCGTCCATCACGGTTCTCAGAGTTATAAACCGTCAACCCTTTCAGATGGGTCATTGTGGAGCTTTCAAGGTCGGCAGATCCACCAAGAAGTTGTGGTACACGTCCAGCTAATCCATTAAGCGCATTACCGGAAGCAACACGAGTGGATACCGCTTTGTCTTCTGCACTATATTTCGGAAGGTCTGCATCCCATGCAGCAGGCAGATCGCCAGTGATAGCCGTTTCGAATTGCGCCGCAAGTTCTGGATATTGAGCTTTGTATTTTGCAAAAGACTCATCCCATGCTTGGTTAGCTGCAATTCCGCGCTCTTTAACTTTGGCAAAATGCTCGCGAACTTCTTCTGGAACAAAGAAATCTTCTTCAGATACCCATTTGTAAAATTCCTTCGTCAACTTCGCTTCTTCCGAACCTAGCGGAGAACCGTGAGTACCACCGTGTCCACCTTTACCTTGTTTGTTCGGGCTTCCGTAACCGATGACGGTCTTCACTTCGATCAATGTTGGACGAGTCGTATCGCTTTTTGCTTCAGCAATCGCCGCTTCAATCGCCGCCAAGTCATTACCATCCTCAACGCGAAGGGTTTGCCAGCCATAAGCTTCGAAACGTTTACCTACATCTTCAGAGAAGCTGAGGTTCAGCTTACCATCAAGTGAGATATCGTTGGAATCATACAGGAAGATCAATTTGCCTAGCTTCAGGTGACCCGCAAGGGAAGCCGCTTCACTAGCAACACCCTCCATCAAATCTCCGTCGCCGCAAATGCCGTACGTATAATGATCAACAATCTTAAAATCGTCTTTATTGTAAGTTGCAGCTAACTGAGTCTCAGCAAGTGCCATCCCAACAGCCATTGCTATACCTTGTCCTAGTGGACCTGTTGTCGCATCAACACCTGCTGTGTGGCCGAACTCCGGATGTCCTGGAGTTTTACTTCCCCATTGACGGAATTGCTTAAGCTCTTCCATTGGAAGATCGTATCCACTTAGGTGTAGCAAGCTGTAAAGCAACATTGAACCATGACCTGCGGACAATACGAAACGGTCGCGATTGATCCAAGTTGGGTGATCCGGATTATGATTCATCGTTTTTGCGAACAATTGATAACCCATTGGTGCCGAACCCATCGGCATACCAGGGTGACCGGAATTTGCTTTCTCGATTGCATCGATCGCCAACGTACGAATCGTGGTAATCGACAGGTTGTCAATGTTGTTGTTGTCTGAAAGTGGCATGCTAGTTTCCTCCTTAGAATTGAAAGCTAACTGTTTTTTTAAAATATACACTCAATCATTAAATCAAAACATTCAATTTGAAAAGATCATTTCGACTTTATCTATTGTACCACTTCAATAACATCATTTCCATATGCTTTTCTGTACTTTTAAGACTAATAACCAATCCAAAGCAAAGAGAACCTAATTTTCTACTTATCCCATACCCTGCCCCGAAAAGAACTCATTTTATACACATGTGAAGAAGGTGCTAAGTACTTACTTAACATATCTACGCAATTCGTCGTTATAGAGCACCATGATACGAGCATACCTACCTAACTCGTTAAATAGTTGTACAAAGTACACTTATATTTCAATAGTAACTTTGTGAAAGCGAGAATTAGTTGCATATAGTGCAATTAATCTAATAATATGTGCTAAAAATAGACGGTTTCCTAGAAATTAGTTGTACTTTGTGCAATTAAATCGAGCATCAGCAAAAATAGTTCAGATTTAGTTGTACTATAGTCACTTAAATGAGAGGTTAATTGAATTTATGCTTTAGAATAGTAAGAAAAACGCCAAGCGGCGTTTTTCTAGTGTATAGCTGCATAATGCTGTAATAGCGGCGGCTTAACTCGTGGCGAGGGGCGTGTGCGGGCTAGTTATACTAGCGCTTGCCACGCCGCTTGGCCTCCAGCAGGCGGCCAAGCCGCTCTGCCCCTGGCGCGGCATCTTCCGTGCCGCTGCCGTTGTTCCGCCCGGCCCCCTCCTGCGGAGGGGAAGCCGTTGGCGGAGTTTGCGCGCGTGGCTTCGCATCAGCGCGCACCGCAGCCGGCGGCGTGGTGGCGTCCCCGCCATCGCCGCCGTAGAAGGCCGCGGTGCGGGACTTCCGCGCCGCAAGGCGGGCGAGCCCGGCGTCCGGCTCTGCGGACGCGCCGGGCTGCCCGGACCCAGCCGCCGCTCGCATGCTAGCGCGGCGGCGCCAAGGCATGGCGGCGAGCAGCGCCTCCGCCATGCGGCCCCATGGCAACGCCAGACGGCGCACAGCGATGTCAGCGAGCCACAGCATCAGCGCGGCGACTAGCAGCGCGTAGTCCCAATTGCGGAGGGATTTATAAGGCTTAGTGTTGAATTGGAAGACTGCTTGCGGATCTTCCCAAGACAACATCCTGCCACCCGTAAGCTCCGCAAGTTGCTGTAGCTTCTTCTGTGAATCCTCAACATTCAAACGATATTCTGGTGAATAAGGGATAACGAACCCTGTCCCCGTACCCCCATCGATAACTTCTCCTTCCGACTTCCCCTGCAAATTAATCAGAAAAGATCCTGGATTACGAACCTCCATAACTCCTGTGTAGATCCCTGGTGAGCTTTGAATTAATGGAATCCTCTCTTCTGTTGCATCCTCACCAGCAATTACCGCTTCAAGCTCCTCCGGTGAGGTATCGCTTTCCACCTTCACTTCAAAATGAACCTCATTCCCCTTCACCACCGTATTCACATCATAAGGTGAAGCCGTAAATTGCGGAAACGTCCACTTCACCATCTCAGTGAACATATCAGAGAACTTGTTCCACGCCACCCAATCTCGTGACCATTTCCCGCTCAAATCACTAGTCCAAGCCACGCTCCGACCTGACCCATATTGCCATCTGGCAAGCAAAGGATCGGGTTCGGGGCTTGACAATACCGTCTGTGCTGTCGATTTAGGCGTCGTTGCTACATAACCGTAAACCGTGGGTAAACCACCTGAGAGCAGCTCCCGCCAATCCCCTGGTTGTACAAGTGATGGGACAAAAGGTTTATCTACAATATAAGTTCTAGCTATTAACGCTGCTTCCCGGCTAAATATCGCCGGTAATGTTGTTGCATCCTTAACAAGGTAATATCGCCCTTTAGCATCTTGTGCTAAAGATTGTAGTAACTGAACATCTGCATCATCACCGACTGCAACAGTAGACATCGTGATCTTCTCATCATTCATTGTGCTTAAGAGGTCATTATAGGCCGAAGTTCTCGCTGACTGCCCATCCGTAAGCAAAATAATATGTTTGCGTTGCGCCGAAATGGTCAACATTTTCTCAGTAGCTTCTGAAACCGCTGGGAAAATATCCGTCCCTCCTGCACTCGGTATACTATTAATCTGCGCGATGACATTATCTTTATTATCTAATTTTTGTGGTTCCACGACCCACCAGGGCTTATCATCAAACGCAACAACCCCCACCGTATCCTTGGCTCGTAGTAGTTCGACGGTTCGCATAGCCGATTCCTTGGCAAGCTCGATCTTGTCACCTGACATGCTGCCGGAACGGTCAATGACGAGAATAAGCCCCAGGGATGGAACCTCTCTTTTCCCTTCCAATTCCATCGATACGGGAAGCAATTTCTCGATCGGTGTCTTGAAATATCCACCCATGCCATAGCTATCCTCGCCGCCAACCATCACAAACCCAATTCCGTAGGAACGAACGGCTGCTTCGATCAGTTCCATCTGCTTACCCCCGACTTGATCACCCGAGACGTTATTAAAAATAATACTGTCATATGCAGCATACTTAGCTATCTCAGAGGGGAGCATCGTTGGTTCCATAACGGAGTAATCGATCAAACCCGATTGAAGAACATTCTCCAGATTAGAGGAGGTTCCACTCTTACCTTCTACAATCAGCACCTTGGGACTACCTGTCACACGGGTAAAAGCGTAATTTACATTATTTGCCGACTGCTCGTCCCCTTCCGTGAAAATTTCTGCTCGATATCGATGGAGTCCGGGAGCTTTAGCCACTCCTTGGAGCGCATACCGATTTTCTCCTGGCTCTAACGAAACGGTCTTCCGTCCGATTTCCGTATTATCTTCATAAAGGCGAAGTTCTCCATTACCGGAAAAGGTGCTTCTAATCAATACTTCAAACGTAAAAGATTCTGCAAGGAACAGCTTCTGCGGAACTTGAAATGCTTCAACCGCAGCGTCCTTACGATCAGGTTGGATATACGGAAGTACATCAATCGTAATTCCCCGTTCTTTCAGCAGCTTGGCTCCATTTAAGACTTCTCCCACATTTTCTTCTCCGTCCGAGATCAGGACAACGTGACGATTCCCTTGACCTCCGAACAGACTCCCTGCAAGTTGTAGACCTTTCTCTAAATAAGTAAATCCAGATCCGACCTCTCCTCCAAAGGAGCCATCTGTGAGAGGCGAGTAGTCTAAGTTTTTTTCTACAACGGCATCAAGGCCCACAGATACAGCCCCGACTTTATCCTGCGTACCTTTCCCTTCGCCGGCGGTCGCAATCCACGAGGAAACGGAGCTTAATTCTCGCATACTAGAGGACCGATCACTTAAGAAGACAACTTCTTTATCTTTGACCAGTGTATAAGTGCGCAATCCGGCAAGCAGAAGAACAAGCAGTAGAATGATCGACGCACGTAGAGCGACAGCCCACTTCTTCCGTCCCCCAATTAATCTAAAATCAGCTCGATACCCATATACGGCACCAACAGCGAATGGTATCAAGAGTAGTAGCAACCAAGGATGATCAAATTGAACGCCCACGCTGATACACCCCCCACTCCACTAAAATAACAAGCAATGCTAGCCACGCTAGGAGATACACCAATGATAATCGCGATTTCAATTGCATACTTTCATTACCTGATGGGTTATCTCCTATGTCGTCTCCATCGACGACCACTGTACCATCCGATCTGCTTAATTGAAGAGGCTCCGCACTCTGAATGACTGACTCTCGTGAATCAGCAGTTACCTCTACACTGAATTCGGGCAGATCCGTACCATCTTCACTCTTCGATACAAACCGCCATAATCCAGGTATTCCCGGACTCTCCTGCTCTGAAGCTATATATTGATCACTTTGTCTAGCCGGTATAGACTTTGCTCCCACTGCTATTGCATAACCATCAATAGGTATCCAAGAAGCTTCAACAGCTGACGCAGATACAGGAATGTCTATGATGGATCCAGCCGTTACACGACCAAGTCCAGTCATTTTACCTGATTGAAGCCACTGAACAGCATTATTCACAAGGATCGGAAACTCTGGCCGCAAAGGTAAATCCCCTTCTTCTAGCGTGAAGAGAAATCTTAATCGCGGAACTCCCGCTTCCGTTCCAGCATACATCACAGGTAGCCCGTCCATTGTTAGAATAGGCTTGGCCCACGCTGGTACTTCCTCGTCCTGAAGTTCTCCAGCCGGCGGTTCTGTTAGCGATAAATAACGGGTTACCGGATGATTCTCTACCTTCATTTCTCCCCGGGTAGGTTGGACTACTTCTCCTTGCCCCCCCAAAGTCCACAGCGGTGTATCACGCAATAGTTCAGCCCAAGGAGTCTGCTTGATAAATGCTGGAGCCTCACCATCAACAATTACGATATCAGGAGACAGAGATGGTAATTTACGCGTACTGGTATTTCCAGCCTCACCTTCGTCATCAGAGGATGAACTCGAATCGGGACCCATTAAGGTCACCCTAGCTCCAGAGAGCTGCAACGCTTTCTCCAAAAACAGATTTCCTGAGGAAATAAGCAATACATTTGGCGCTCCCCCTTGCTCTCGAAATGCAAAGGCCTCATTATCAGGAGCATACTCATCGTCTGGACTTAGTTTGAGCTTATAGATGTCCGCAACAGGTAACCCAGCGAATGACATCGTCATCCGTTTGCCACTCTCAACTACTAATTGTTTAGAAGCAGTTAGTTTCCCATCCCCATACAAATCTAGAGTAACTTTCACTTGTGATGTACCATAATTGCGAATAACCGCTACCCCGGCACCTTCAGTAGAATTCGAATCGTATTTGACGCCAAATTGTTCAATTGCCACATTCACCACAGCAACATTGCTTGAGTTCAAGGAGACCATCTCTACTGGAGCATCAAAGACAATGTCCGCTGAAGATTCACTCCATTCCCCATCCGTATATAGAACAACCCTGGCCTTTGAGTCATCTCGCGACAATGCAGCCGCCAGTGATAGTGCCTCTCTATAAGCTGCTTTACCATAATCGATAGATAAGGCTTCAATCACTTTCTTTAAAACCTTTTCATCATGCTCTCGTGATAACAACACCTGCGGTTCACTTCCAAGCTTCAGAAGTGTTACTTCACTTCCTTGATCAAGCGAATCCGTATACTTAATCAATTGCTTCTTCATTTCAGTCAAACGGGTTACTGAATCCTCTTGATTCTTTAGTGCTCCATCCCATATTGCGCTCATGCTGGCCGACGTATCAGCAATAATAATCGTATGGCCCTGTGCTTTGCCATGGACCCAGACGAAGGGCAGCATCAGCGCAAATACAAGCAGCGCGGCAACCAATAACTGTAACCACAGCAGCAATCGATTTTGGAGCTTCTGCCACGGACGATTCGCTTCAATATTCCGTAAGACGCGATTCCAGAGCAGATGGCTGGGAACGATCGTGTCGATATACTTTCGCTTGAACAAATACATCAGCACAATAACGGGAATGGTTAAGCCGAACCATAATCCTGCCCATGATGTAATTCCCATGACGTCCCCTCCTAAAAGTTTCATTCAAAAGATCTGATGACTTTCCAAATTTAGGTGTAAACAATGCAACTACTACTTCACGCAACAGAAAGTGGGCTTTGTAAATACCATCCTGTCCCCCACTTATGAACCAACAACGCCTGCACCGCGCAGCGTCTCGAAGATTCTCTTCTCAAGTGGCAAATGAGTTGGAGCCAACACATAGCGTATACCCCGCTCACTGCAAAAGCGGGCAATCTCTTCTCTATATTGCTTCAAAGCATATCCATACTTCTCCAGCACTTTACCTGTCAGTGCAATCTCCTTGCCTGTTCCAAGCTCACTATCTAGTAGGCGCAAATCACCACTCAGTTTGGGACCTAGCTCCTCAGATGACAATACTTGAACTAGTACAATTTCTTGACCCGCAGCGAGCAGGAAGGATAACATATCTCCCAGCGTTTCAATGCCACCTTCTAACCAAAAATCAGAGAAAATCCAAGTCATTCCAGGTTGTCTAGGAATAGATTGCGGGCGTCGTAACGCACTTGCCAAATCACCCGAGCCCCTTGGAACAGCATCTTGAAGAAATGTAAACAGCCTGGCGGCTGAAGCCTTCCCTCTAATCGGCGGTAATTTCCCCTCTACTTCACTAGCAAACAGTGAAGCCTGCACCCGATCGTACCCAGCCAAAGCCATATAACCTACGGAAGCAGCTAATGACTTAGCATAAAGAAGCTTATTCTCGGTAGCGGGTGCCCCGGTACTCTTCTCGCCACCAAAATCCATGGATGCTGAGATATCTACATACAGATTGACGTATAGTTCTTGCTCATCCCAATATTGCCGAACAAATGGCCGTCCGGTGCGGGCATATACTCCCCAATCGAAACGGCGGATGTCGTCTCCCGGTGCATACTCACGATAGTCGGCAAATTCCAGCGAAGCTCCCAATCGGCCCGAACGGCGTTTCCCCTGCGTAGTTCCTTTGACTCTTCGTTTGGAAGCGATAGATAACCGTTCCAAGCGAGGTAGAAGTGACGGTGGTAGCAGTGGTTCCGTCATCTTGAGCCCTCCAACGCAGATACTATATCCTCTATTAATCTGTCGGTAGAGACCCCCATCGCCTGACCTTCGAAATTAAGGAACAACCTATGACGCAGTGCAGGAATGGCTACCGCAACAATATCACCTGTCGATACATGCATCCGCCCCTTCGAAATTGCCCTTACTTTACTCACAGAGATTATGGACTGGATACCACGCGGGCCTGATCCAAAAGCAACATATTTACGAATAGATTCTGGAGCAGACGGCTCGTCAGGATGGGTCATCATTAACAAACGAACTCCATAATCTAGCACATCATCAGCTAGTAGAACCTCTTTAGCCACTTGCCGTATATCTAGCAATTCTTGTGCTGAAGCCAGCTTTTCAACAGTTAATAGATTTACAGCCGTTGTACGACGTACAATTTCCTTCAATTCCTCTGGGCTAGGGTAGGTCACATTAATTTTTAGCAAAAATCGATCCAGTTGTGCTTCGGGTAATGGATACGTCCCTTCATTCTCGAGCGGATTCTGAGTTGCCAATACAAAGAAGGGCTGCGGTAGCTTCCTAGTCTCACCAGCAACGGTTACCGTCTGTTCCTGCATCGCTTCGAGCAGAGCACTTTGCGTTTTTGGTGTAGCCCGGTTAATCTCGTCAGCAAGAACAATACTGCTGAACACTGGTCCAGGCTGGAATACGGTATCAGCAGCACCTTGCAGGCCAAATCGAATCACATTCGTGCCCGTAATATCACTTGGCATAAGATCGGGTGTAAATTGAATGCGCGAGAAGGAAAGGTCAAGCGTATCGGCAATCGTGCGAACTAACATTGTCTTACCCAAGCCAGGTATCCCCTCTAATAAGGCATGTCCACCCGCAAAAACACACCACAAGAGCTGTTCAACAACTTCCTGTTGTCCAACGATGACGCGGGCAATTTCCTCCCGCACCAAAGATATTGTATTTCTGCAGTACTCCATCTGCTCTTTTGCTTCCATATCCTATGTCCTCCTCATGAATCCTAACTCAAGACCCTGGGTCAATCTCTGTAAAATAACTCTCGACCAAACTCTGCATGCTTTGCGGTAGTTCATTGCGTTCCAAAGAACGTTTGGCCTCCGCAGCATAATCGCTATATACCTCTTCATATGGGCGGCTTGTTCCTTCAAATACGGGGGAATTGCCACCCTTTTGTACACTGCCTCCGTTAGAAGGGCCTCCATCATTTTGAACGTTGCCACTGCCACTGTAAGTTCTAGGTGTCTTCACTAAACTACGTCCACCTGAACCTAATCCAGCCCCCGAGCCCGATCCATTTCCCTGACCACTGCCACTACCGGAACCAGAACCGGACCCAGTTCCACTGCCACTACCAGAGCCAGAACCAGAACCGCTTCCACTACCGGAACCAGATTCACTTCCGCTACCAGCGGCTTGCCCAGAACCTTGGCCCACTCCCTGTCCAGCCCCACTTTCTCCACCTTCAGCTCCACCATTCGATCCTTCACCACTAGCAACGCTGTTTCCAGAGGCTAACTCTTCGGCACTGCCACCCATACTCCAAGTATTCGAAACGGCAAGCCCTGATGCCGACATCTCCTGTGCCAAGCCCATGCCTTGTTTGGCGAGAGCAGAGGCTAATGCTGCGGCACTGTCGGCTTGCTGCGAATTTCGACTCGCACTGCTTGCCGCTTGCTGCAAGGCGTCATTTAAAGTTTGAAGCGCTTGATCCATCTGAGATGGTTGTCCCTTACTCAACGCTTCCGCCGCTTTCTTCAACGCTTCTACCAAACGCTGCGCATCTTGATCATCAGCGGGTGCAGTATCCGCTAGTTGTTTCAAATCATCGGCTAACGACTGGCGATCTTCCTTCGCCATGCTATTCATGTCTTTGCGCAGCGTATTCATCTGTTCTGCTAGTGATTCCGCATCCTTCCGCTCCAGCGCCTCACTTAGTCCTTTGGATACCGGATTAGACTTCCAAGAGTCAAGCCACTGCGACTGCTCCTGTTGCTTCAATTCCAGCTTATCTGACATTTCTTTGAGCTGCTTCATCGTTTGCTCCACACTTTCAAGTGCTTCGCTTGGATCAGAACTCTTCTCCAAAGCCCTTCTCAAATTCTTTAATTCTTGGGATAAAGGATCCGTTACCAAAGGTTCTAGTTTACGTTCCTCAAGCGTCTTTGTAAGCTGCTCTATCTCTTTCTTCTGTGTATCTACCCATTGTTGTTCCTGTTTGTGCTGAGCAATAATATCATTCATCGGGTTAGGCAGCACGGCCAGTAATATAGCTACAAGAAGACCAGCGGCAAGAGGAATCCATTGCTTGCGCTTAGATGGAAATGGAAGCTTATTCTTCAAATCGCGAATATAAACCTCGCCATATTCAATAGCTTGATTCCGTTGAAGAATAGCGGCAGGAATATCACTGTCTGCAAATGCTAGTGACGTTGTCATGGCATCCTGTCGCTCCACTCCAGCTTCCGTAGCATCCATCATACGAGCAGCCTCCATATAGGAAATCCGCTTCAGTAGTCCATATAATAAACCAACGATTGTTGTAACAATGAAGCTTCCAATAGCAAACCACAGTACGCCATCAATAGGCCACAGCCTTCCTGCAACAAACCAAAGAATAGCAATGACTACCCCTCCTGCAAGACCAAACCTTGCTCCATCAATGCTATGGAACCATCGCAACCGCCGACGAACCTTATTGATTTGAGTATAAATTTGCTCCACGTTTCCACCTCCTTCCCGCAATTATTCACGATGTAATGCTTAGTCGCCTTCTTGCCCTATGCCACAATCGATCTAGTCGTCTATCTTGTCCATGGTTCCAATAGGCGCCATGTCTCGACTCGCCTTTACTCTTCTTCTGACCGGGCGAATGTAACGGATAGCCAGCCACAAAGCGATTACGATGATCACGCTGTATACCAACAAAAACTGTTGCCACAATTCGATCGGTGCACCTGCATTACCGCTATTGACGAGAAAGACTGAGTCTGAAAAGGAAGGCTCAAAGATACTAATCAAAGCGCCTGCAGGATTAAGCCCAAGTAGATAACCAACCCATGAGTAACTCGGTGGAGTCACATTTGTGCTATACCTATTGGCTTGCGTAATGCCCATTGCAAAAATATATCCGATCCCCGTTGCTAGAAAAATAACTAGGCCTACGCCATACGTCATAATAACCGATATCATCGTTTTTTTGAAAATCGTCGAGAACAAAACACCAAGCGCACCTAAGAGCAGCATTACAAATAAATAGAATAAAAAGACAGATACGAGCTGCTTGGGTGAGACCCCACCATACAGAAATACAATACTGTATACAGGTAATGTAGCCAAAATGACCAAGGTCATAAAGCTAAGCGATGCCACAAGCTTGCTCAAAATAATGGTTGCCGAGCTCTGTTGAGTCGTCAACAGCATATTCAATGTCTGCTTCTCGCGTTCACCACTGATTACGCCTGCCGTTAGAGCCGGTGTCATAAATGCGATGAGAACCAGCTGAGCTATGCTCAGCGCGTAGAACATCATACGGCTCGTGCTGGGATCAATTCGTCCCATAGTACTACTCGAATTCGACGTCATCACATAGATGATGCCCATGCCAAGTAGTCCCATAACTAGTACATATACAAGTACTGAATAGGCTGAGCGAGGCGTCCGCATGCGCAGTACAAATTCTTTATTCAGCACAGGATTGATCCATTTTCTACGCCAATTCATTGGACGCCCCTCCTTTCGTAATTTCCAAGAATACATCCTCCAGATTGCTCTGCGCCTCATTAAAGGACACGACCTGATAACCTAAATCCATAATTCTACCTAAGAGCTGAGACTGTTCGGCATCTCCACCGCTGAAGTGCGCATGTACGCCGTTAGCATCACTTAGCACTTGGCTGACATAAGCCTCATCTCGTAGTTGCACGGCTAGCTCCTCCGATCGCTCAAGTACCCTGATATGCAATACACGCTTAACGCGAAGACTATTTTGAATATCGGCAACCTTACCCTGGGCTACCATTGCCCCGTGCTCGATTACTCCAATCTCATCAACCATTTCCGCCAATTCAGGTAAGATATGCGAAGAAATAATGATGGTTTTACCCATCAGCTTCAGTTCCTTCAAGATTTCCCGCATTTCAATTCTCGCCCGAGGATCTAGACCCGAAGCAGGTTCGTCCAAAATAAGCACATCTGGATCATGAACCAGACAACGTGCAAGACAAAGGCGCTGCTTCATCCCCCTAGATAAACTGTCTACATAAGCCTCTTTTTTATCGCTTAGATTAACTAACTCCAGGAGTTGAGGAATAAGCTTGTCACGTTCAGCCCTAGGAATGCCATAACTCGCGCCGTAGAAATGCAAATACTCCGTAGTCTTAAAATGATCGTAAACGCCGAAGAAATCGGGCATATAACCGATTCTTTTCCGTACCTCATGAGGATGCTGTGTCACATCAAATCCGTTGACGCTTGCGCTACCGGAGGTTGGCAGAAGTAATGTTGCCAGAATCGACATCGTCGTCGATTTACCTGCGCCATTGGGACCAACAAAGCCAAATACCGTCCCCTTATCAATAGAGATATTAACCGATTTTAATGCCTCAAAGCTGCCATAGGTTTTCGTTAAGTTCTTGATCTCAATCATCGGCTAACCACTCCTTTCAGAGAGATTTCCGGCAAAGCAAAGTTAGCCCAGTCGGTTGTTGTCAAACGAATTTGTATGCTTCTATTTTCTTTGATGTAGGATTTAAGATTTTCAGTGAATTCCACTTGACCGCTCTTCCAATCCAACTCTTCCCATTCCGCGCTCATGTTGTTCCATATCTCAGCCTTATAGTTAGGGTTATTATCTCCTTGCTTGATAGCTAGATAAGAATAGTCAATGTTATCGGTCTTAGATAAGTTATAGTCAAAGACAACCTCACCATCGGACATTTGAATTATTCCCGGTCCTTCCATCATCGCTTGTCCCGCTTTTGCGCTGCTAATCTTACCACCGATAAGACCAAAAGGGATATTCACCTTACCGTTCGCCTCATACTTCGGAGAGACAGATTGAACCCACATATTCAGGTTTTCAGACGACACTTTTTTGCCATCTACTTTATAGTCGCTCAGTTCTTCTTTACTCCAAGCAACTACTGCATTATTTACTGAGGAATTGGAGCGGCTATAATAATTATTTAAAATCCCTCTTTCTCGTTCCCACTCGTCGTCATTACCGTAGTTACTATACGGAAACAGCATGGAACCATAATCCCCATAAACAAGTGAATTTGCAGTAGCAGGAATCGATATGCTCTTATTCTTCGGTAGATCTCCAAGCGTGAATACTTTGCCACCTAAGATTATCGCAGCATTGCTTAAATCAGTTGTTGTTTCATTTGTTACCGTCCCCACGGGACTCCCCTGATCGTCATACGCAACTTCCACTTTGATCTTGCCGAACTCCCTTGTTTCTGTTACATCCGTCCATAATTTAGCTATCGAACGATGAGTCATATCCTTCAACTTGACCGTGGTAGCTTCATCCTGTACTCTGATGTACTGCCTATCAGCGCCTCCTGCCTGTCCCCCGGAGATAAGACCATCCTCACGCTTTACGATCAGATGATTACCTGCAGCAAATTCTAATTTATAATCCCCGCCGCGCGGTACAAAAAGAGCTGAGGCCGTCGTTCGATCGGCATGTCCTTGTCCATCAAGCTCCATAATATTTAAAGTATGCGTAAGCGTCGATGATTTGCCTGATGTTCCCGCTACATAAATGCCTCCACTTGCAATCACTGCAATTAGCGGTATGAGCAGCCAGGCCCACTCTCTCTTATCTAATTTCTTGAGCACGTAATACAAAATAGGTGCAACCAGAACTGCATAAGCGAGAAGCAGCCATACCAGTAAAGAGAATGGGGGAAGCGTTAATGATGGGAAATAATCCAGTATATAATCCATTCCCGACATGAAGCCACTTTGGC
The DNA here is from genome assembly GCF_014639155.1 of Paenibacillus segetis. Taxonomy (NCBI): domain Bacteria; kingdom Bacillati; phylum Bacillota; class Bacilli; order Caryophanales; family Paenibacillaceae; genus Paenibacillus; species Paenibacillus segetis. The sequence continues at coordinate 725,980 of NZ_BMFT01000001.1, read as the reverse complement.
TACCATATCTTCCTTGATTACTAGTAGATGTAATAGCAAATTTTGTGCTTAGCTCACTGCTCCAAACGTCACCATGTCCACTCCAAGAGTTCAAAGGTTCCATCGCAACATCATAAGCTGCATAATGGACTTCCCCTTTTCCTACGGTCCAAGAAGCAAATAACGGATTTTCTCCAAATTCAAGTACGACTTCAGCACCAGCTTTAGGCTTACCCAAAGATACTGGGAAAGGCGATTCTAAAGGTAACGGCTTACCTCCTAGCTTCACCAGTTCTGGTAATGAGGTAACGTCAGTTTGACCTATGTATTCGACAGGAGACAAATCTTCTAATCCCTGAACTGCCTTAGGATAGCCCGACCCTCCTGCTAATACTAATGCCCCCCCATTAGCCACCCAAGAATGAATGGCCTCAATCTGCTTTGAACTTAAGCTGTCTGTTGCAAAATCATTTATAAAGATGACATCCAAAGTATTCAATAAGGTTGCATCTTCTGGAATTTGCTCTCCCGTAAGCGGAATGATCGAAAGATTCAAACCCTTTGCATTCAAGGTTTGCAAGAAGTTTACACTATCCGGATCTGCCGCTAACACTCCGATTAGAGTACTTCCTGTATCCGTCGATTGTATATAAGACTGACCTGCTTTAAATGGAATGTACTTACCGGACTCAGCAGATCCTTCATAGAAACGAATAGAGTTATTTCTTTCATGAAATAAATTGCCTGGTATCCCTAGTGTCACCTTTTTCGATGTCCCAGCAGGTAAATCTACCTTCTTTACATAGGAGCCACTACCATTAATGAATGGATATTCAGTCTGGACAACAATTTCGCCAGAGACATCGACATCACTTGTCAACGTTATGGTAAGTGGACTCCACTCACCTAGTTTGACATGCCCTCCATAACCTATTTCGCTTTTCTGAATTTTAATAGCTGGATCAGCCGCATGAACCGATTGTGGCAACATACATACAAGCGCCACCATGATGGTTAACCAAAGTGACATACGTGTTATCTTTCGTTGTACTTGAAGAAACAAATGATTCTCCCCTCTCTGAAATAAAAGGAACTTTTTCAACTATAACGCACTCAGCTCTATAAAGTTACGAATAATGACAATATGCCCTTCAATATGCTATTAAAAAAAAACCGCCCAGCAGGATAAAAAACCTTGCTGTGACGGTATTTTTCATAGCTTCAATTTAATTAAAAACAACCGTTTTATTCTGGTGAACAAGAATACGGTCCTCGATATGCCATTTAACTGCCCGAGCTAGTACAACCCGCTCAATCGTTCGACCAATCCGTTTCAACTCGTTAACATTATCCCGATGACTTACACGTTGAACGTCTTGCTCAATAATTGGTCCTCCGTCCAGCTGTTCAGTCACATAGTGAGCGGTTGCGCCGATAATTTTAACGCCGCGCTCATACGCTTGAGCATAGGGTTTGCCACCTACAAACGCAGGAAGGAAAGAGTGATGGATATTGATAATCCGGTTGCGATACGGTTCAATCAGAGCCGGAGATACAATCTGCATATATCTAGCCAGGACAATGAGATCAACCTGACCATTTACAAGATCAAGCTGTCTTTGCTCCGCTTCTGCCTTCGTATCGGCAGTAACCGGGATATGATGATATGGAATCCCAAAGGATTCTACATATTCCTTCATATCGGGATGATTACTGACGACCATCGAAATTTCGGCATCCAAATCACCTGCTTGCCATTGCCACAGAAGCTCAACCAAACAATGGTCTTCCTTGGATACGAAAATGGCGAGCTTCTTCTTGTAGCTCAATTGATGAATATCCCACTTCATTTGAAATTTATCGGCAATAACGAGAAAATCCTCTTTCAGTGAGACCAGCTTGTCTTCAAGATTCTCCATATCAAATTCTATTCTCATGAAGAACATACCGCCTTCAGGATCCATCGTATACTGGTCCGATTGTACGATATTCGCACCATGAAGATGCAGAAAATGTGACACTGCTGCTACAATACCAGGTCCATCAGGACAAGATATTAACATCCGTGCACGGTTATTCTCATACGGTTTGACAGGTCGTCGGCCCGCCTTTTTGTGTGTATCCATCTCTCTCCTTACCCCCTGCATCATTGTGAGTTACGCTGCTTTACATATTAAGAGCTTTACTAGCAAACCACGCCACCAATAGTTGATTCACTTGTTCTTCAGTGTGTTCAGGGAACAGATTTGCTTCTGTTACAAGATCATATAAACGTTCCATTGGTTCACGTGGATCTGCTTTTTTCGCCTTAGCATCATTCTTAAGAAGATTCCAAGTATCGAGGACAAAGGCGCGTTGGTGAAGTTCTCTTTTTGCAAAGAATGCACTTAGCTGCTCAACTTCCGTTAGGAATTTAGGTCCTAGTCGCTCAGCAACATCACCCCGAAGTAACGCGATTTCCACTTCATACATCGGACGTTGGGTTTTAGGGTTCTTACCAACCCAAGGTGTCTCCAGAATGAAAGGTCTGCCTTTTAACGCTTCGTGATGAACAACTGAGTTGATCGCCTCAAACCCGATCCAGCCCGATCCAATCGGAGTATGACGGTCTTTACCCGCACCGACCGGATTTTTACTATCATTTATGTGAACCACTGCAATTCGGTTTAGACCAACGATATCATCGAACTTACGTAGTACACCATCCAGATCATTCACGATATCATAACCAGCGTCATGAATATGGCAAGTATCTAGACAAATGGTCAACCGTTCATTATGCTGCACCTTGTCAATAATTGAAGCAAGCTCCTCGAAGCTTCTCCCCATTTCCGTACCTTTACCTGCCATCGTCTCAAGTGCAATGTTCACATCAGTCTCATTCGTACCATTTAACACTTCATTCAAGCCATCGGCAATCCTTGCGATACCATATTCAGCATCCTTGTCCGTAAATGCACCAGGATGAAGCACAATATTACGAACTCCTAGTGCGTGTGTACGACGAATTTCCTCCTGTAGGAAATCGACAGCAAGCTCGTACGTATTAGACTTATACGAACCCAAATTAATGATATACGGTGCATGGACGACGATCTCGTCAATCCCTGCGGCTGCCATTGCAGCTTGCCCTTCTTCAATATGCATCGAATCAATGGGTTTGCGCCGTGTATTCTGTGGTGCCCCAGTATATATCATGAACGAGCTAGAGCCGTACGAGGCGGCCTCTGCTGTTGCGCTTAACAACCCTTTGTCTGAGAACGAAACATGTGAACCTATCTTCAACATTTTATCTCCTCCTTCTTAAACACCACCTATTTTATCCCGAATATCGAAATAAATCTAGAAATAAGGTATAATCCTTATCAGATTAGGTGTTATAAGAGTAATAATGAGGTGATAATGACCATGTGGTACTCTATTTTGTATACGCTTAACGCGTCTGGACCGAACCGTTGGTTCATGAATTCCATTGTATTCTGGGGATTTGTCATGCTCGGAGCGATGACGATCGGTGGATTCTTTATGTTTCGCAAATTTATGAAGGTACTACCTAAGGCAGACGGCATGTCCAAACTTGATTGGCAGAATCACTGGGTAGAGAAGAGTCGTCATCTCTGGAGCGAAGACGCTAAGTCTTTCCTCGATTTACTTGTTGCTCCCGTTCCAAGTGCGTTCAGAGATATTGCCAAACACTCTATTGCTGCCGAAATTGGTAAAATAGCGCTTGAGGATGGCTCGGATGAAGTAACTAGAGACCACTGTATCAAAGGTTATATTGTCGCAACACCTCAAAGAGATAACAAGTTTCTCGTCCGTTTTCTTGAGAAGAATCAGATCGATTATACGCCTTACCAGCATTTGATGAACAAATAAATGATTTTACATAAACAATCCATCTGGCCCTGACAGCTTTTATTTCCGTCAAAGGTCGGATGTTTTTTTATAACCACAAACATTCCATGCGGAACTGGGAAAGGAGAATACATTGAGGATCGTTATTTGTGGAGGAACTGGATTTATAGGAAGTGCATTAAAAGGATATTGGCTGGAAAAGGGATATCAAGTGACTATCGTTACACGCAATAAAACAGACGTAACACGTGCTCTAGAGCATCCTGCCCTTTCCTATGTAACTTGGGAAGAGCTAGAGAATAACGAGTATCCTCATAACGAAGTAAACGCGGTTGTTAATTTAGCGGGTTCCACCATCAATCAACGCTGGTCCCCTGCCGCTAAGGCGGACATTTTAGCTTCACGATTGACCGCTACGAAGTCCGTTGCTCGGTGGGTAAATGGTTTAACGATCAAACCTGAAGTTATTATTCAAGGATCAGCTGTGGGAATATACGGGACCTCACTTGAGGGGGAGTTTGACGAGGAGTCCACGATATCCTCCAATGACTTTCTTGCAGATGTAACCACACAATGGGAAAGCACAGCGGATCACGAAATTCATGGTGTTCGGCTAGTTAAGCTACGGACCGGGGTTGTACTTGGAAACAACGGCGGTGCCTATCCACTGATGGCGCTCCCATATAAAATTGGCATCGGTGGAAGAATCGGTAGCGGCAATCAATGGATTCCGTGGATACACCTTGCAGATATCGTCTCCTTAATCGACTTTTGCATCTCTAATCGAGACATTTCCGGGCCAATCAATGCTGTAAGCCCGCATCCTGTCACAAATAACGATTTTGGACTCACTCTAAGCTCGGTATACCATAGACCACACTGGCTTCCGCTTCCGAGTTTATTCCTTAGGACTGCACTAGGAGATATGTCCTCCCTCCTATTGGAAGGGCAGAGAGTGTTGCCAAGCGCTGCACTCCGTTATGGCTTTGAGTTTACTTATCCAACGCTGAGTAGTGCGTTAATAGATTTAAGAAGGAAAAGATAAACTATTGCAAAACCAAATTAACCGGAGCTTTTCCCACAAAAGCTCGATACACTCAACAATATTTAAAAGTGACCTCAGCGATCGAGAATACGTCACCCACTTCAAGAGGATAATCCTTATATGGCGCAAGAAGTTCACCGTTCAGCTTTGTCCCATTTTTGGAGCCCAGATCTTTTAAAGTACAACTATTGTTAGTCACCATCAATTCAACATGGGCACGTGAAACCCCAACTGTTTTTTCTACATACTGAACAATTTCTTCCGAACGACCAATTACAAAGCTTCCTGGTTTTAACGGAATACGCTCTGCTCCACCCTCCCCGGCATGGCAACGTTCCAAATAACGATCCATGGTCTGCTGCGGCATAGAATAACTGGCTTGAACCGCGGGTCCCTTCAATAGAACTGTTGCTGGATTAGTAGGGAGAACCGATTCCTTTTCTAAAGCCAAATCTTCATTACGTTCTCTCCAGATTTGTTGTGGTATTTGAGCTGACTGCTGCACGGGCACCTCGAATGAATGTGGTGTCCCAATAGGCTGAGGCTCTCTTCTGTCTTTAGGTGGATTAGGAAAATTAACGTCTCCTACTTCATTCCATCTCCATTTTTCGTCATATTCCCGGGCCCTCCGCTGTCCTCTAGTTTCCCTTCCTCCTCGCTCTTCCTCTATAGGCTCCTCGTCTATACCTATGCTGGATTTAGAATGTTGCTTTGACAGTCCATTTAACGGTAATGGGAGTTTACCACTCCATAGAAGTAGAACAATTCCAGCAAGAAGAATAGTCAAAGTAAGACATATATACTTACTCAAACTTCCCGGATGGTCCAAATATAGAAACTTCCAGCAAAGAGCATCGATTAGAATGATACCTAGGAGAAAATGAATTAACTTTGGTGAGCTCGAATTCGAAGTGCTTTCAGTTGTAGGCTCAGTAGCCTCGTTATCTTCTGGGTGGAATAAACGCGGCGATTCTCGCTCTTGATGCACGATGGGGTCATTTCTCCGCAAGAAGTTATGATCAAATCTTACGTTCTCTTTAGCAGCCGCCGTTTGAGGAGATGAAGGCAAATATTCTTTGATTACAACTTGAGAACTTTCATATTTACTTTGCATATTAGTAACCATGGAGCTAGGCCCTTTACTCTCCATTAACCTGTCATCAGCTAATAATCCAATCAGCATCTTCTTTAATCCCGTGATGGAGAAAAGGTCACTACTACAAAAAGAAATGATTTTCTGAATCCCATTTCCCTCTATTTGAGAGATGTTCGTTATAAGTCGTGTGATCAAAGATAATAGCTTTTTTTGGATCGGTTCAAGTGTCAGCTGATCCTTCATAGGCACGTAGGTGAAGAATAAGATTCCGTTCGCCAGTGGTTCCTCAACAAAAATAAATTCCTCTTCAAGAATATAATTTAATGGGGATAACATATATCCTTTGCTATCATCCAATACCGTAATGATCTGAAGTAGAAGGCTGTAAAACTCTGTCATACCGAATTTGTCGCTCTTCAGACATTGGGATAACATCCTTTTGCCTGTAATGTCATAGTGCAGACTAACCTTATAATCTACCTCCCGTATGTCCAGTCGCAGTAAGCCAGGTACAGCTACTGATAGCAGCATTTCTTTTTGCACCTGATTTAACTGATTGGAACTCAATTCTCCTTCTGCTCTCAAGATCATATACGTCCCGCCATCTCTGACGAAATCAACATGCAACCCCATCATGAGCCGTCACTCCCTCACATTAAAAATAATAGAACGCCATAATAGCACCTGGAAGTACTGCAAGCATGAATGGAAATTGCAGATGACCCTTGGCATTCGCCTGGATCGGTACGAGACTTTTCAGAACTATAGAACCTAACAAACTGCTCAGAACCCCACGTAATCTATTAAATAAATCTCTTCTCCAAATGAGTATGATGAGTCCGATGCATCCAGCAGCAAAGATGGAATACATCATCGTGGATAAAGTTAAGCCTATACCGCACCAAGCTCCCACTCCACCAAATAACTTTACATCTCCCCCACCTACAGCACCAAGTAAATAGAGGATCAACATCAGACCAAAACCAGTCCCAGCACCTTGGAGAGCAAAGACCAATCCCGAGCTCCCATCCATCATGGTATGAAATAAGATCCCCAATATCATTCCGCCCATCGTGACGAAATTCGGTATCTTCATTGACCTCATATCCGTTATAAATGCGACACTGAGTAAAATAAAACAACCCCAATATTCTATATGCATGGTATCATTTCACTCCTAAAAGTTTGTCTAACTCTTATTTGGACTTACAACCTCAAATACATCCGTTGTACGTAATCCATCTTGCGTTTCTACAACAAAAGTCCACGTTCCAGGTGTGGTGTTCCCTCCTACTAGCCACTCCCAATCAATAGTTCCACTAGCATCTGCAGTCGCCTCTCCTAAATATTTGGCCTGACTGGTACCACTCTTGTAATAAACAGTTAACTTTGCTGTCGATCCAGGTTCAATCCTCGCTGACACCCGTGTTTTATGCCCAGCATAAGCAGGTTCTGGTTTTGAGAGGATTACAGCTGGTAGCCCCTCAGTATTCTCTCCTTCACCTGAGTTCTGATTTAATTCTCCGGTATCCCCAATCCAAAGGCGCTCTTCTGCTTTTGATTGCAGGACTATTTTTCGGTTCGTAAAAGGAACTTTAATGGGTAACTCATAGCTAACTTCTATGCCAAAATAGGGATTTTTCCCGGTTTTTAAATCCGGGACAATCACACGACTGACATGTAGCCGATCTTCATTAAGAATCGTCTCTTCGAGAAAAGGGTGTAGCAAAGGTTTCATCACCGGATCGAGTACACTTTCCAAAACCGTATTCTTCATATCCTGAAGTGGTTCATCCCCTTTGGCTGCAGCTTCTCTGATCCAATCGGATAATGGTGACGGTAATTTGGCAGCATATTGATCAGCCCAATCCGCTAACGATAGTTTGGGAATTTTCCAATCAGAGCCTTCTTTATTACTCTCTGCATTCTCAGTATGAGCTTCCACCGCTAAAGCGATAGGATAAATGTGTGAAGAAACTAATTTGACCGCATTAGAAGTCACCGTGTGCATTTGCGTAGTTATAAGCGCCATTTGGACCATATAAATGAAGAAGAACACAACGATAATAAATATGGGCATAACAAGGGAGGCTTCAAGTACAATACTTCCCTTTGACCCCAATACTCTCTTAGTATGAGAAGTCCGCTTGTTTGACGACATAATATCTGCTTCCTTCCACTCTTCCTGTCAATGCTCCCGCTGAGTCCATAGCCTTAGCTACACCTGGCAAGAACCATAAGTTTATTGCCGCTGTAACTTCCCCTTTCGCATACGTTGCTCGTTCGTCTAGATTAATTCCGGTATTCATCCGAATAACGGATAACATCCGGGATAATCGTTTCTCACTTCTACCGTGTAAAAAGAGAAATATTCGCAAATGATCCCTATAGCTCAATTCAATCTTTAAAAAATCACAGAGCGGAACGCTCCCTTTCTGTACCAGTGTCAGCATATCCTCTATCGCCTTCTCAACTCCATATAACAGAGCAGAAGCTAGGATAAGCAATGGATTGCCTTTATTGACGTTCTTAATAAACCCTTCCATTGTCCTTATTGCCAGTCTCATAGTAAAAATTTCGCCATATGCAGCAGCAATATTACCGCTTGGATTATGAAATCCGTACAATATGTATTCAACTTCCTGTTCCTGTGGAGCAAACTGTTCAGTTAAAGCTTCCAGCTTCCCTGTACCATTGCCTTTCAGTAGTTCATCTAGTGTACTCACATCAAAGAAATGAAAATAATTGACGATATATTCAGCTTGGAAACAAGTGTCTGTCATCCCTGCCATAATGTTAGATAATCCACCATAAAAGGTATCCATGCTTGCGGTTGCATCTTTACCAGCATCATAAGGATCTTTGGCGATTGAGGTACCGTCAGTTGATTCTTCGGATGAGGCATCTTGATTCAATTGACGATTTGCATTGAAATAAGATTCTAAAACGTCGAATTGTTCCTGATGTTGGTTCATTATGTTCTTTAATTCCTTCAGTTGTTTCAAGATATTTGTAGTATCTTTTAGTTTAGCTCCCGCCTCTTTCTCCACTTGTTTACGCTCACGGTCATAGGAACGATATCGCTCAAGTGCTGCGACATTCTCATCTAATACATTGTTAGCCCCATGATCCAGATAAATATGTAAATATGAATCAACCGCTCTACTGGCTACAGATACAGCAGATTTCAACGATTCACAAGAGGTAGAGGCTGACATCACGCCGCCCTCCTCAGTAAAGAACGAACTCATTTCACTTTGGAGCTTAGTCATTTGCATGGCTTGTCCACCAATATCGGATCTAAAATCTTCTATAAGGTCCGCAGGAAGTAGTAACGCTCGACTTTGCTCGCGGATTTTTGCTATTTCTTTGTCACCTATAACGTTCTCAGAGCCTCCCGTGCTCTGTCCCTGGGACACAGAATTATAACCATCCTGTTCTGACCGCTGCTCTGACTGGTCAATAATTACTTTCATCTGTTCATTTATCTGTACAACTTCTTCGAGCAATCCTCTAGCTTCCGCTAATAAATCGTTATGTTTGCTCTGTGCCTGTGATACAGAACGCTCAGCTTCACTAAATATCCTTGACGCTCCAAGTCGGTAAGAGCTTATTCTTATACTATGTTGCCGCTCTAGAATATCTTTATCTTGGTCTTCGATTACCATGCTCTGGTAAGAGGCGTATTGTGATGCCATGTCGGCAGCAGTCGATGGCACCCCACCCGCCGCTTCATCAGATACCTGGAGCGAAGCAGAACGCGGTAGCAAGGACGCCAACGGTTCTGCGGATAATCCAGCCTTCCTTTGCTTATCTAGTAATTGATCTAGCTTCTCTTCTCTCTCGTCATACAGCTTCTGTAGCTTACCGAGTAAATCTACTGTATTGGAAGTCTCCTTCATTACCTGCGATATCGGTTTAAAGCGATTTATAATGTCTATCGTAAAATCGATAGGTGCCTTGTACTTCATTTCCTCACGAATTTGCGATTCAAAGACGGAATAATTACCTAAAGGTCTTAGTAATTCCACTGAGGAAGAATCCAGTCTAGCGCCCAGTATTGGTAGATCATCACTTCGATCAGCTAGATCTAAATTGTCCTGAAGTACCTTAGACAAAACGTAATTCTCATCCGTTTCTCCGTATGCAAATAAACCATATTTCTGAACGAGATCCTTATCGTAAGCTGAAAGGAGGGAGCGGGTAGCTGCATGAGCTAAAGCCTCCGTCTTCGTCTGTAGCGCATACATCCTAGCAAAATCAATAAAAATCGCTACAAATGCAAAGATGGCCGTGAAGATTACGATTAAAAAAACCGTTACGGCTCCCTTTTCAGAGTCCTGTCTATTAAACATTCTATTCTCCCTCCTCACGTCATTTTCCAAACATATCAAGCGCCTTGCCCGCTTCGTTCTTATCTACATGATCATTCCCTGAACCTTTAAATTTGGCACCATAATATCGTGCCAAATCTACAGTTCGAATCCATTCAACGGGCTCAACGACATAGGAGGTAGATTGGCCAAATTGTGTTACATCCCCGATCACACGCTCTAATGGTGCAAAAGGTATCAAACGATTCATCGATACTGTAATTTTGCGAAATAACAGCTTATTACCGTATGTCATTTCCCCGTCGATTCCTTGTGGAATTTCACTACCTACTCGGCTAAGCTTTTGTAGAGGTAACGCCCTATCCGAGTTAGCCTCACTAGGTAATTGCAACACCGACGGTGAAGTTTGGCCACTCCATCCAAATATCGCCTGCAGCATACCATCATCTTTCAAACGCCAATATAATGAATCGTGTTCAGTGATCTCAAAAGCTCCAGTTCTGGGATTTCGGTGGCTGTTGTCCCAGGTATAAGCACTTCGTTCCGCCGCCATAGTCGCGATGTGACCTAGTAGTGTATTTTGATATAAATACAAACAGAAGAACAATAGAATTAATAGCGTAGTGAAGATCGTTGGAAATACTAGAGAAGCTTCCAACGTAAAGCTTCCATCCCGATTACGAAGCAGATTCATTTATTTACCGTCCATGAATTCATCAGTCTTGGATGCTGCTTTACCAAGCAAATTTTCAATCATCTCTTTCAGTTGCTTTCTGAATACAACAGCGATAATTACAATTACCGCAATAATCAAGATCATCTCCAGCATGCCAAGCCCATCTTCATTTCGCCATAACCCCTTGGCCTTCCCACGAATTGCTTCTAACATAAACTTCCCTCCTAAAATGATGATTGACTGAAATTGCAATGAAACTGCAAATCAAAGATCCATGATCATAAATGCTGGTGCGCCTACCAAGACGATGATCACCACAAATAACAACATCATCGGGAACATCAGCTTTGAAGATGCCTGCTCTCCCAGCGTGCGGCTAACCGCCTTCCGCTTTTCCCAAAGGGTATGGGACAATTCACGTAGTGCCAGAGCAAAGTCATTACCCCCACGACGAAAATTAAGTAATACCGAGGTTGTAAAAGCAGATACCTCCTGAATCCCACACCGTTTGCTGAATCCTTCCAATGCCTGTTGAAATGGATCCCCACTCTCCAACTCTCGTTGCATCTGAAATAACTCACGATATAAAGGGTGATTCGCTTCTCCTCGTTTCCGTTCAAGACACTGTTTGATGGCTTGCTGAACTGTAGATCCTGCACCAACTAGCAGAATGATTTTGTTGAGTAGTTCCGGTAACTCCAGAATGACCTCGTGCTCACGTTTGACTACTTTTCGATGAAGATCATTGAAGAGTGCAACTGGAATAAGAACAGCAAGGGCAGCTCCCATAATCATCATCGTATTGTCTTCGCCCATCAGTAAGGACAACAAGCATCCTGAGGTTAATAACAACCAACTATAAGTGAGCATCTCAGCAAGAAATAGTAGTGTAAACTCACCGCTACGCCGATCACCACATATTTTTTGTACCGAGCGTTGGATCTTGAAGAAGAACATTGGAAACCTAGAAGAGATTGATAATCGCTCAAGTAAATACAACATAGGGGGTGCTAGTCGTTGAAGTCGCAATCCTTCCATCACCATGCTGGCGCTATTTCGATATTTTCCGGTAGAGCGCAGGAATAAGAATCCCCAAACCGAGATCAGCACAAGCAGAAGGACCCCCATGAACCAATTCATCTACAAAGACTCCCTTCATACCGAGATATCCATGATCCTTATCATTAGCCAGGCACATAGCCCAAATACTAATAACGCCAGACCTGAAATAACCAAGCCTATGCCACTATGCATCGGAGACATATAATCTGAAGAAGTCATATCCATAAATACAAGAAACAACAGAGGAGACATCATCATGGCCTTTGCTTCGAACCGTTTCTGGGCTATCATGACACCGATCTCCTGACTAATCTCCAGCTTTTCACTAATGATGGCAGAGGTTCTTCTAACGATCTCCACAAGATCACCTCCGGAACGTTTGCATGTTGTAAATACATCCGCAAAGTTCGCAATGTCCTCATTTCCTGCCCGGTTACTGAAATCCTGAAGTGCTTCCTCTATGGGTTGTCCATACTCCAGCCTTGTACAAATAATCCCCAATTCCATCATTAAATCGTTGTCTCCACCGGGATACAGTAGTCTTAAATCTTCTATCGCATCATGAAAACCATTCTCCACCGAGCGCCCTGCCGCTAGTGAAGAGGACAGGGAATACAATGCTTGCTTAAAATTTAAACTTAGAGCATCCCTTCTACGGCGCAGTAAATAACGACTCCAATATTTTGGTATAAAAACGGCACCTCCTGCTAACACTAGCGCAATCCATAATGAATGAAAGAAAACGTAGCCTATACCGTAGAGCACCACCCCACCAACCAACAAGCAAATCCCCTTCTGCCGCGTTGAGAGTACATAAACTGTATAGTCCGGCAGTTTATTTGGGGAGGAAACTGATCTTCTTGCCTCTTGTCGTCTTAATACGATCTTCATATCAGTTCCCCTCCTCCCACTCTCTAAAACTGTCGGAAGTCATCCCCGCCATCCGAAGCTTATCTCCATGCAGTAGCTTGTTACCCGTTCTTGTCAATTGGCCGATTATCTTCCCATCACGCTCCGCCTCCTCTTTGAATACATACAAATGATTAAGTATCACCTCCCCTTCTTGGATCCCGGACACTTCAGAGATTTCCGTCACCCGTCTGGAGCGATCACGGAGCCGGGACAAATGAACAAAGATATCGATCGCAGAAGCAATCTGTCCCCGAACAACTCCCAAAGGTAATTCCGCTCCGCTAAGTACCATCGTCTCCAGACGGCTGATCATATCTACTGTGCCATTCGCATGGCCCGTTGAGAGGCTACCATCGTGTCCTGTATTCATCGCCTGTAGCATGTCCAAGGCCTCCCCGCCCCGAACTTCGCCAACCACGATCCGGTTTGGCCTCATCCGTAGTGAGGAGCGAATTAAATCCCTTACTGATATCTCCCCTTTTCCTTCTGTATTGGCATTACGAGTCTCAAGCGATACCAGGTTCGGGACGGTAACAATTTGTAGTTCTGCGGAGTCTTCAATCGTGATTACACGCTCATCGGGAGGGATGTATTGTGAAAGAGCATTTAAGAACGTTGTCTTGCCGGAGCCAGTACCACCACTTATAAAAATGTTGTATTTACTCCTAACTAACGTCTGTAGAAATTCAGCCGCCTCCCTACTTAGTGAATTCCATGCAACTAGCTGTTCCATCGTCATAGGTCGTTCCGGAAATTTACGTATTGTCATCGTTGGACCTTTCAAAGCGACAGGTGGCATAACGATATTGACCCGTGAGCCATTCTTCAACCTCGCATCCACAATCGGTGAAGATTCATTGACTACCCGGTTGACTCCTGAGACAATGCTCTGAATAATATCCTCTAGCTTCTCTCTGGATTCGAACTTCACCGGAAGGCGACAAACCTCTCCGCTCCGCTCAACAAAGATCTCCTCATGATTGTTAATCATGATCTCAGTCACCGAGCGATCATCTACTAGTGGCTGCAATGCATCCAAACCTCGGAAAGAATCATATAATCTCCGAACCCATTTCCGTTTCTCCGCAGCTGTTAAATCAACTAGTTTATCCTCTTCAAGTACACGCCGTTCAATATAGTCAAGTAATTGATCATCACTTAGCGCTGAAGTAACATCAAGACCAAAGCGGATCTCGGCCCGCAGTAGTGTAAACATATCGTTTGTCATCCACCAACCCTCCCCGAGCTACAAGACTCTTCTCCGTGTATACTTCTCGACATAATCGCAATATATCTCGTTGAAATAAAGGGGAGTGCAGCAGGGCTCCATGCATCCCCTGATTCGATGTAGAAATGTATGAAAGAGTTGCTTCAACCGCCATCCCTCTCTTGGGTAAAGGCACAGACATCTCCCCAGAATAGCGATTAACAACGAAAAAAGTTTTCCCCATTATCGAACTGTATAGCGCTGAATAAGAGCGTTCCAGATAAGACATCCATAGATCCGTCTTCTGCATACCACTCCATTCATCTAGTAGTACCCACACCAACTTATCGGACCTCTCCAGTGCTACAAAGCTCCGATGATTTGGAGCTGAATCGATGTCTACAATTACAGCATCATAGAGTTCACTATCCACAATATAATCAATCAATTGTCTCGTATCCTTCTCTTCCATCTCCAAAATTTCTTTGATATTGTCAACAGGGCTAAAGATATCACTCTGCAAAGCCGGATGCCTAAATGCATAGGTTGAAACCGGAGATATAGGCGACTTTCCTAGATCATCTCCCTTTAGGTCATATAGCAGACGGGCAAGTCCAGCACGCTGACCGCCATTCTGAATCTGTCCTTGACCTGGAATTCCTGCATTCACCGTCTCCAGATTCAAATAGAAAGTCCGATTCCCTTGCATTCCGAGCTGCTTGGCTATATTTAGGGCAACCGTAGTCTTACCAGAACCTCCGAGTGCTGAGTAAACCCCAATGACCTGACATTTCCCTTCAGAAGATACAGCCCCTTCTCCACGCCCTCTGTAGAGACCTAGAACTATGGATAACATGGCATGTAACGACTGATACTTTGATACTCTTCCTACATATTGTTGCTCCATCTCTCCCTCGCCGAGACAAATCCAAGGAATTTGGTTCTCACACTCGCTGGATTTGTATTCCATGAAATAGGACTCACCTAACACAACATGAATTAGTTCTCGGGAGTCCTCGATGTAGCGCAAGAATGCATCCCTACGACTAAACGCCGTAACAACCAACCTTTGTTGAAATTCACTGCATTGTACATAATGCAAGAAGAGCTCAATATACTGTTCATCTTGAACAGCCAATACAAGTCTGACAGGAACCAAGACTACATCATCCTTTCGAGAAAACGAAAAAAAGCACCGTTCAAAAACCGACGTATCGGTCCTTGAACGGTGCTTCCGTTCCCAATTCCTTAAATTTACAGTTAGAATACCATAGTTATTATAGGGAGGCAAGCCCTTTCCTGCATTCCATCATGTAAGGTGTTGACCATCCTCCAAAAAACGACTACGTAGCTCCTTCGTTGGTACAAGACAGGTCTCATCTCTGCCAAAAAGTCGATATCGATTAGCAGCGATTACACGGTATATCGCGTCACGAATAAATCGCGGTATGACGATGAATCCATATAACAGTGGCCATGGAAAAGTGAGTCTCTTCGCAATATGGAGCGCTGCAGTTGAACGAATATAGTAGTTATTTTTATCGAATAATACGATGGTGTCTAAAAGTTCTGCATTCACACCATTCTCCGCCATCAGACGACGACCAGCCGGTGATTGTAAAGATGCGTAATGAAATCGTCCCTTAGGATCACGCTTGATTATGAATTTAACTGCACCTTGACATAAGTGGCAGACACCGTCAAACAATACAATCGCATCCGGTTCCGAATGATCTATGTTCATTGACGATAACACCTCCATCTATCCATTATATCGAACTCTAGTCAGCTAATAAAATAAACATGAAAAAAGCACGAGGAATTATCCCCGTGCCTATCGGTATACATTGCCCACTTACTCGGCTAATGCCTTCTCGAACCATTGTCCTTCTTCAAGTTGGCGTCCTATTGCATCTGAAAAGCTGTCCATACATTTACAAATAAAATCTTTGCGGCAGACTGGACAAGGTGTTTTTTGCAGACGGCTAATATTCGTAAGGCGCCACTGCGGATTCCGGCTGTAAAATACTCGGCACTCTGTGCCATCAGCCATTTTAACGATAAACTCGTACAATCCGTCCTTCTCGTTGCTTCCGGCTTTGGTCACGTTCTCAACACTCGGTCTGTAAGACATGGTCATCACCCATATTATCAAATTTCAATCCTGTTTTAGTACTTAGACATATTAAATAATTTTTAGCTTCATGTCAACTTGGAAGCACATGACAATTAACTAAACCATAGCTTCTCAACAACAAATTCATCCTATTCTCTATAAAAAGTTTCCCTAGACAAAAACTCTTGTAGGTGTACAATATAGATGTATTCTTACAACTTCTAATAATAAAGGTGATCATCATGAAAGAATCTCAAGATAATTTAGGTAATCCAGGTGCCTCTGGAAAAGGATGGAGAATGGATGCGGGTCAGCCCTCGCTACCAGAAGCACACCGTTCTATGCGTATCCCTACCACAGGTTCTTGGTTCAGAAAATTTCTTGCATTCGCCGGGCCCGGCTACATGGTTGCTGTTGGATATATGGATCCAGGCAACTGGGCAACAGATATTGAAGGTGGTTCAAAGTTTGGTTATACACTTCTATCCGTAATTCTTATCTCCAACCTCATGGCCGTTGTTCTCCAAGCTCTCTCAGGTAAGTTAGGCATTGTAACTGGGAAAGATTTGGCCCAGGCATGTCGGGATAATTACTCTAAACCAACGGTCATCTCATTATGGTTACTATGCGAGTTAGCCATTGCTGCCACGGATCTAGCAGAAGTTATTGGAGCGGCAATAGCCCTAAATCTCCTGTTTGGTCTCCCGATTATTTATGGCGTAATGATTACTGCCGTTGATGTATTACTAATCCTGTTATTACAAAATAAAGGGTTTCGTTCGCTGGAGATCTTCGTCCTAGTGCTAATCGTGACCATCGGTACTTGCTTCGGGATCGATCTCATTCTTGCAAAACCTGACCTGGGGAGTGTTGCAAGAGGTTATGTACCTAGTGCCCAAATTTTAAGTAATACCCAAATGTTGTACATTGCTATTGGTATTCTAGGGGCAACGGTTATGCCGCATAACTTATATCTTCACTCTTCTATTGTACAGACAAGACAATTCGATCAGAGCCCTGCCGGAAAACGACAAGCCATCAAATATGCAACATGGGATTCCAGTATCGCCCTTACCTTTGCGTTATTTATCAACTCGGCAATTTTGATCCTCTCAGCAGCTGCGTTCCACAAGACCGGTATGACGCAGGTAGCAGACATCTCTGAAGCTTACCATCTGCTTACCCCTATTGTTGGAACTACACTTGCCAGTATTTTGTTTGCAGTTGCCCTGCTCGCTTCCGGACAAAATTCCACACTGACCGGCACTTTAGCGGGTCAAATCGTGATGGAGGGCTTTGTCAATATAAGGCTAACACCTTGGTTACGACGATTAATTACAAGATTGATCGCCATCATTCCTGCAGTTATTGTTACGGCGATCTACGGAGAGCGTGGCACGCAGGACCTGCTTATCTTCAGCCAAGTTATCCTATCGCTACAGCTACCTTTTGCAGTCATTCCATTGGTCAAATTCACAGCCAGCAAAACCAAAATGGGTGAATTCGCCAATAAAATGTGGCTCAACATCCTTGCATGGTTTATCGCTGGGGTCATCGTGATATTAAATGTCTATCTCCTTGTACAGACCATTACTTCTTAAACAGCTTGTATAGTCTTAACTGAACATAACCCCGTTATCAGTTTAACCACTGATAGCGGGGTTATTCCATACTTGGTTATCAACTTTGGTTGGCAACTCTATTTTTTACATTTTTTACAATTCTCGAAAACATTCTCTTAATGTAATTACTATAGTATGAGGTTGTAAACAAACATTAGGAGGGAAACTATGAAATCACCAAAAAAGTATGGCGTTAAAACTGCAATTGTAGCGACTGCAGTAACTGCTCTTTTCGTTTCGAATGTAATCACTACACTTGCACCTAATCAAGCAAATGCAGCCTCATCAAGCACACGAAATGTGATTCTGTTTATTGGGGATGGAATGGGGACCGCCCAACGTGATGCAATTCGCCTTGCTACAGTAGGTGAAAAAGGAAATCTAGCTATGGATTCAATGCCATACGTTGGATTAATTCATACAAGCTCCACCGTTCCAATTACAGATTCAGCGGCTTCCGCTACAGCTTATGCTAGCGGTGTGAAAACTTATAATGGAGCTATTGGGATGGATGCCAATAAAAAGTCTGTCCAAACTATTATGGAGTATGCAAAATCTGCTGGAAAATCAACAGGAATAGTTACTACCAGTCAAATCACGGATGCTACTGGCGCCGCATTCGGTGCTCATGTTGAAGATCGCTCCAAACAAAGTGACATTGCTCTGCAACTTCTGACCAAAAGTAAAGTTGACGTTCTTCTCGGTGGAGGCGAAGATTTCTGGTATCCTGCAGGAAGCCCAGGTAAATTCCCTGATGAACCTGCTGAAGACCCTTCAGAGAAAAGCAAAGGAACCCAAGGCAACCTTGTAGATAAAGCTAAGCAGTTAGGATACACCTATGTAACGAATAAAACGGATATGCAAAAGGCAAAAAACGGAAAGTTGCTCGGCTTATTTGCAAATGAGGAAATGTTCCAGCAAAAGCCAGAAGGTGAAGGAGATATTTACAACCCGGTTGTATCTCTACCTGAAATGACTAAAAAAGCGATAGACACGCTTGCAAGCAATAAAAATGGATTTTTCCTAATGGTTGAAGAAGAAGGTACTGACGAATTCGCTCACCAGAACAATGCCAAGATGACAATCAAAGCGGGTCAAGAGCTGGATAAATCAGTTCAAGTAGCCAAAGATTTCGCTAAAAAGAATCCAGATACCCTCGTCCTAGTTCTTGCCGACCATGAAACAGGTGGGTTCTCTATTGAAGCTGTTGACGAAGAGGATGAGTCTGGAGACAGCATTTCCCAAGAAGACGGCCCTTTTGCCATTGCTAATTCCAAACTTAATTTTGTAGTGGACTGGACGACCTCAGGTCATACAGCAGTAGATATTCCAATCACAGCTATGGGAAAAAACGCACAATTATTTACTGGGATTTATGAAAACACTGAAGTATTTACCAAGCTTATGCAAGCCTTAGATTTTAAAGTTAAAAAATAAGATCGAAATAAAAAAAAAGACTAGCCACTTATAGGTTAGTCTTTTTTCATTTACTCGTTATATTATGTTCATTTGATGCGGTCGAGAGGACTCGAACCTCCACGGGTATACACCCACTACCCCCTCAAGATAGCGTGTCTGCCATTCCACCACGACCGCGCGAGAGTTCTTAAAGCGAACATTTAACATTATAACTCCGTAGAATCCAAATGTAAAGCAGTATTATTTCCCCCCTCACTCATTAGTTTCAATTTCCTCCGATACTGGGAGAATTGAATATATTCTCGAATAAATGCTACTTCATGGGCAGATAGTTTAAACGAACATTTTTGGGATGATATATGTGCTAGATAGGCCTCTAAATGGTCATCTATTTGTTCAGATCGCCTCTCCCTCCCTGTCATAAGCCAATCTAAACTAACATTGAAATACTGAGAAATATCAATCAATTTATTGCTGCTTGGTGTCGATTTTCCACGCTTCCAATCTCCAAAATTCCCTGTACTAATTCCAAGCTCCGCACAAAATTTTTTCTTCGTTATTCCCATATTTTTAATTAATAATTCAATTCTCTCATATATAGTCAACGAACCTCGACCTTCCTTCAGACACGTAATTAATACGTATTCAAGTTGTTATATCATTGTTTAATTACGTTTTTACGTATATAATTAAATTAATTAAATATAAATATTTTTGTATTTTTATTATAAAATAATATCCCCATCCCTTATCTTCTATTATAGGAGCGCTAATCGTGACTGAGTTGTCCTACGTATGGCTTGATGCCATACATTCGTTAAAACTAAGTATATGTATTATATCTCCCGATGGCACTCTAGAGCACGTTAACCAAGCTTGGGCTACGCAAGCTATAAAATACGGTTTAGCTCCTCATTGGGATCGACCAGGAACCAACCTACTTCAGTTATTGGGTTCCAGCACTTATAAATTAAGCCCTCTCTCAAGTCATCTCCTAGAACATTTTCATCAGATTTTGCATGGCGATTCCCCTTACTTTCAAACAGAGTTCCAGATGAATTCTACCCAAGAAACTCGCTGGTTTCTTGCAGAAATCACCCCATTAACCAAACAAGGAACAACACAGATAGAAGGTATTTTGTTCACTTGCTCCGACATCACAGAGTTTAAAGAAATTGAATTTCAACTCATTGAGGTCATGTCCAATATATCGGCATTACACGGGCTTCTCCCTATTTGTGCCGTATGTAAGAAAATTAAAGATCATGAGAATGTCTGGAATCCCCTTGAAAAATATATGAAGCAGCATACCTCTATCGAGTTCACACATGATATTTGTCCTGAGTGCATTCGACTGCTATATCCAAAATATTCGTCTGCTCTCGATCAGCCTGATCAGTAAGGATACAAATAAAATACTTATCTCAACATTACAATCAAAGCTAGACAAGAATCTACCCCATATTTGTTAAATTGTAACATATCCAATGATTAACCCATAGGAGAACTATATTCAAAATTTGCATACATATAGCATATAACAAAAAAGAACCCTTGCTGATCAAGGGTTCTTTACTTTAAATATAGGATGCGGTCGAGAGGACTCGAACCTCCACGGGTATACACCCACTACCCCCTCAAGATAGCGTGTCTGCCATTCCACCACGACCGCATATACAATTAAATTCGAAACTATGAGGGAAAAAATATGGTGACCCGTAGGGGAATCGAACCCCTGTTACCTCCGTGAAAGGGAGGTGTCTTAACCGCTTGACCAACGGGCCATATTCATTACCGCCCAGAAGCGGCGACAAGATTGAGTATATCAAATGCGTATGCACCTTGCAACACTTTTTTTATTTTTTCCCGTACAAAATACATGGGAAAATTAACCTCCCCGTCGATCATACCGTTGTGTGTAAAAACGATAAAACCCTCTATCCAACATGAAGGAATGCGCAAAAAAATCATTATCCGTTGCATAAAGGGTTTTATCCACGTGTCCTGTGCTACCAGTTTATTCGGTTTATTTGATACCGGCATGCATGAAGCTTTCAACAAACTGTTTCTGAAAAAAGAAGAACGCGATCAGCAAAGGAGCAATAACCATCAGCGTTGCCGCCGTAACCGTCCCCCACTGCGCACCCGTCTCGGAGGATTGGGCGAAGATCGCGATCCCGACGGTCAGCGGCCGGTTATGAACGGAATCTGTAACAATGAGCGGCCACATAAAATTGCTCCAATGCGTACTGATCGAAATCAACGCAAATGCGATATAGGTCGGCCGTGCGGATGGTAGATAGACATGCCATAAGCTTTGCCACCATCGGCACCCATCCACCCTTGATGCTTCGTCCAGCTCGTAAGGAATCTGCTTAAAAGTCTGTCTTAGCAGAAAGATACCGAATGAAGAAGCCCAGAATGGAATGATGATCGCCCATTTCGTATCAATGAGATGTAGATCTTTCATAATCGTATAATTAGGAAAAATCAAAATATCCGGTGGAATCATAATCTGCACAAGAAACAGAATAAATAAAAGGCTTTGACCTAAAAACCGCAGTCTGGCAAACGCATAGGCCGCCAGCGTTGCTGTCAGTAACTGAACGACAAGTACGCCCGCTACGATCAGCAGAGTGTTCCAATAGTACACAGGGAACGGGATCGTCTGCCAAGCCGCCACATAATTATTGAACGTCGGATGCGATACGGCAAATGGATTTGCCCGGGTAAGCATTTCATCCGATGGCGTAATCGAGGTTACTGCGGCCCAGATCAATGGAACAGCGAATAGGATCGCAAGAATAGATATGGCAATTTGGTTCATCAGGCGGTGCATCGCATGGACTCCTCTCTAATAATGGATCCGCTTGTCCAAATATCCGTAATAAAAGACCGAAATGACCAGCAGAATGACGAGCAGAATCACAGTCAATACAGACGCCTTGCCCATATCCCAGAAGCTGAATGCCGTCTCATAAATATGATAAAGCAGCAGGTTGCTCGCATTGTTCGGACCACCCTTGGTCATGATGTACAGGTGGTCGACCAGCTTAAATGAATTCGTTGTGGCAATAATCAGGACAAACAGCGTGGTCGGCATAACCAGAGGCAGCGTAATCGTTCTGAACTTCCGGAGCGGCCCGGCTCCGTCCAACTCCGCGGCTTGGTAGATTTCTTTCGGCAATACCTGGAGTCCAGCCAGAAAAAAGATCATGAAATACCCAGACTCCTTCCAAATCAGCATCCCCATCATGGAGACTAGTACCCAAGCAGGGTCCCCCAACCAGTTTGGCCCTTCTATCCCGAATAGCCCCAGAAATTTATCGAGTAACCCATAATCAGGCGTATAAATAAACAGCCAGATGTTCGCTATCGCAATCATGGGTATCAGTGTCGGATAAAAGAACGCCGCCCGGATCAAACTTCTTCCCCGCAGCTTACCGTTGACCCAAACCGCCATATATAACGCAAGCAGGATGCTTACCGGCACGGTCACTAGTGCAAGTAGCATATTGTTGCGAAGTACCTTAAGAAACACCTCATCCCGAAGAACATGCCCGTAAAGCTCCAAACCCGCAAAACGCCTTTCGTTCATCACGGATTCATAAAAGCTTAAGTCCAACACTTTGATCATGGGGTAGAATGTAAAAATCACTAGAAAAATAAGCGAAGGAAGCAGCAAAGCATAGGCCAGAATGTTGTCCTTCCAATTGTACCTGCGAAATACTTGCAGCAAGTGCCGTGTCACGAAAGTCTCACTTCTCTCTTTACGTTAATCGGTTTCCCGTTCCAGGTCCCTTATTTGCGGTATTTCTTCAGAATATCATCCGCCTGCTGCTGCGACTTCTCAAGCGCCTCTTCCGGCGTTATTTCTCCAAGTAGCGCAGACTGGATATTATCATTGAACAGCTTCGTTACCTGCCCGTTTTGGTAGGTTGATAGTTCGCTTGAAGCATACTCCATCTGATCACGGGCCACCGCGGCTTGAGGGAAACCAGCCACATAGTTCTTCAAAAGCTCCGTATCATAGGCAGCTTTGGTCGTACCCACATACCCTGTGTCAATGGACCACTGTGCGACACGTTCCGGCTGTGTAAGGAATTCGATGAACTTAATAGCAACGGCTTTGCGTTCCTCTGGAATGTCTTTAAAAACGTACAGATTACCCCCGCCTGTAGGTGAGCCGTAATTTTTGTTAGCTGGAAGATAGGCTACGCCAAAATCGAATTTCGCATCGGACTTCACTTTGGATAAATTCCCTGTTGTATGGAACATCATTGCCGTCTTGCCGCTAATAAAATCGGAAGGTACGGTCGCCCACTCTAGCACACCCTCCGGCATGACTTTATCCTTACGTCCTAAGTCGGTATAGAATTGCAAAGCTTCTTTTACTTCCGGTTTATTGAAATATACTTCCGTACCGTCATTGGATACGATGTTGGTACCCGTTTGTAAAGAAAGAGCTTGAAGCATCCAATATTGATAACCAGTGCTTGGAATTTCTAAGCCCCATTGACTCACCTTACCCGCGCTGTCTTTGACTGTGAGTTTTTGAGCGAAATCCCTCAATTCGCTCCAGTTAGCCGGTGCTTTCTCCGGATCTAGATTCGCCGCCTTGAACATGTCTTTGTTATAGTACATAACAATGGTACTGCGCTGGAACGGCACGCTCCAGACCTGGTCACCGGATTTGGTGTTGCTCATAAAAGCCTCATAAAATCCGCCGAAATAATCCTGTGAAAAACGCGGTGTCAGCTCTTCAAGTGCATTCATCTCAAGCAGACTGTACAACTCTGTCGAGAGTAGCACGGCCAAATCCGGCGAATTGCCACCTTGGACCGCCGTCACGACTTTGGTCATCGTATCCTGGTAACTACCGGCGTAGATAGGCTTCACCGTAATTGCCGGATTTTCCTGGTGAAAATCAGCAGCGAGCTTATCGATGAAACCTGTGATCGGCCCCCCGACCGCTACCGGGAAATAGAAACTGAGTTCGACCGGCTTCTCTTCTCCGTTTCCGGATGTCTTATTGTTTTCTTGTCCTCCTGAACCTTGCTCCGCCGCCGAAGCGACGCTGTTGTCGCCAGCTCCATTGTTGCTTCCTGATTTTCCACAAGCAGATAGAACGAGCATCATGGCGATGATAAGAAGACTAAACTTTTTCATGTTATTCCCTCCTTGGTTTTGAAAAGCATGTATGGAGTCCTTCATCGGATGATGAAGGTTATTGCCAGGGTGCCGGCAATCAAATCCTCTCCAGCCGGGTTTCTTCTAAAATGGCGCTGATAGAGGAACAAATGTAATCCGGATTAATCCCTATCCTTTTGACAGATTCCCGGGAATCCACGCCGGAGAGCACAAGCGCTGTTCGCATCCCGATGACTTTGCCCAGCGCGATATCCGTTTCCAGCTTATCTCCAACCATCAGGCATTGTTCGGGGGCCGACTTCAGCTTTTGTAAAGCATAAGCGGCGTAGTGCCTCGAAGGTTTGCCGACGGTTTCCCAGACCTTTTGACCGCCCGCTGTTTCAATAGCTTTGACGAGTGCCCAGGTATCGGGAATCACCCCGTCCTCCATCGGACAAAACGGATCCGGATTCGCGGCGATAAGTAGCGCCCCGTTTCTGACGGCGTTTACGGCGGCTGTCAGTTTATCGAAATCGAAGGTTCGGTCGAGACCGACTAGAACATGACTCGCCCGGCCTGCTTCACTAGTGACGGTAATCCCGCTGCGGGACATCTCCTCCCGCATAGCTTCGCCACCGAGGGGAAATACTGATGCGCCGGAGGCATAGTCACGGAAATACATCCCGGCTACGGACAAGGCAGTGATCACTTCATCCACCGTACAGGCAATGCCAAAGCCCGCAAGCTTGCGCTGCACTTCCTCTCTCGTATACACGGTCGTATTCGTCGCGAACATGATCGTTTTCATGCGCTCTCGTAATGCTTCAATCGTGGAGGCCGCGCCCTCCAATACCTGATTCCCGACATAGACCGTTCCGTCGAGATCAAACAGATAACTAGAAAAATCACTCAAAGGGGTCTGCTGCATCTGTTTCTCAAGCTGCTCCTTTCAAACAAAATAACCCTTGCTCGAAAATGAGATACGGAAGCAGACCATTAGGTGGCCTTACCGTATCATCATTACCGAACAAGGGTTTTCTCCTGGTCTCTACCCATTAATTACAGTAACCATGTACAAGAATAGTATAAAACCGCTTTATCAAGAGAAGATCAAGCGATTGTTATTTCTATGTAAACCATTAAATCCATCGATTACTTACCTGTCAGCAAAAATATTTTGCTAGTTCACTTCCACTTTTAACGGCACCTCGGCATGTCGCCAAATCATGGGATCGCCGCTAGAGATATAGTCCGCTCCGCTCTCTATTGCTTCGATCAGTTCATGCTCGTGACGAATCAGTCCGCCGACGATCAAGGGCTGTTCAATCATAGCCTTCAATTCCCGGGTTACCCGCGGCATCAGTCCGGGCATGAGTTCCACTTCGTCAGGTTTTGTGCTGTTGATCATCTTTACGGCCGTATTTATCGCGGCAGTGTCAATCGCGAATATGCGCTGGATGCTCTTGATTCCAACTTGTCTGGCTGCTGTAATCGCGCCGGACTTAGTCGTAACGATCCCGTCTGCTTTGAATTTGTCGCATAGATAAGAGATTGAATGGGCGTCCCTTCCGAGTCCCGTAATCATTTCGATATGAGCGTATACCTGCTTGCCCGCATCATGAAGCTGGCTGATATATTCCTCGATGTTCCCGATATGTCCGATCATCAAATTCACTCGCTCTACATCGCTTTGCAATACCTGCACGAATTGTTCTTCTTTCGTTACTGATGCAATAATTGGATAATGTCTCACATTTCCACCTACCCTATGAGTCTTATCTACAGTGTAACCAGCAACTGTTTGTACAGTATTAACTGACAAAAAAACGGCCTGCCGATATCGCCGGCAGGCCGTTTTACTTGATGTATTTCGCAACGGAGAGAGAGGGATTCGAACCCTCGCACCGCTTACGCAGTCTAACCCCTTAGCAGAGGGTCCCCTTATAGCCACTTGGGTATCTCTCCAAAATAATGGCTCCCCGAACAGGACTCGAACCTGTGACAACTCGATTAACAGTCGAGTGCTCTACCAACTGAGCTATCAGGGAATAGAAATAACAATCAGAATACAAATTAATTTATCATGATTATATAGCAAAGTCAAGAAGTTCAAGTCGGTGTTGTAAGGGGATTTTTCTATATAAATAAAAAGAACCATCGTCTCCATAGATAGAGGAATGATTCTTATATTTGCTGCGATTCAGTTGTTCGAGCTTCGTTTTAGTCCTCCTAGTTCTCATGTCTGTAGTAGCAAATGGGCTTCGACCAGCTTCAGGATTTCGTTTGCCTTCTCTAGCTATCTTCTGTCTAATTTTCTTAGCTTTAGATGTAGCCATGTCAATCACTCCTTCATTAGTTTCTTTCCTCATTAGTATAGCACATGATCGGGATCCGTTATAAGGAACTCATCTTCAAAATTCCCGCACACTTCCCACAACGGTAGCGCTTTGGATCAACCTTACGCTTACGTAGATACTCCATCCCACAGCTAACGCATACCAGTTTATAGCGATATGGAAGAGAACGTCGTCCGGTACTTCCCGGCAGAGACTGACAATACCTACTCCCCTTCACCTTTGCCAATAACTCTTTAAAATCTGGATCACGATGGCGATGTCCCCTACCAGTCAAATGCAAATGATAATGACATAACTCATGCTTAATGATTTTCTCCACTTCTTCCTTACCAAAGGCGGTAAGCTGATGGGGGTTAATATCAATATCATGGGATTTCATAAAATACCGTCCACCTGTCGTTCTTAAGCGAGAATTAAATCTAGCACAATGCCGAAATGGGAGGCCAAAACTACGAAGTGATATTTCCTCTACCCAAGTCTGAAGCTGTTCGTTGGTCATATGATCCCCTCTTTTCTCTTACCTAAATAAACCTTTAACCATTATTCCCTCGACCATGTACTTGAATTTTAACTTGTCATTACGCTACACTGTCAAGTAGGAATGATAGAAAAGGAGATTAATATACCATGCCTTTAATGAGATACGTTATTTTACAACACGGCCAGGAATTGAATTTCGTGGAAATGCCCAGCGAATACGCTTATCAATTAAGTGCTTTAAACTTACGTCTGAATAAGGAAATTGAGAAATTAACAGCAGATCAGGTTCCTGAATTGCCACGGGCGATTGCCGAATGCGATTCGCTTGAGCTCTTGCAAGAATCTTATCAAATGACTAATGGGCTTCATTATATTAATGAATTAGAGTCATCTTTCTCAGCGATCCAGGAGGAGAATTATCCCCTTATCTCCTTACTGACTGAAATCCGGGCCCTACAAGCCCAATTGGAACAATGGTACGAGGAAGAAGGAGCCCTATAACTACAATTAAAGATGTTTAGGCTAAGACTTGCACTTTTTCCGGCTTCCGCCCATATGTTATCGTACACAGGGAATTGCCAGAGGAGGAGATATTCTTGCCTAAATGGCTTAGCAATCAAATCATGAACGCCTTTAATAAGCGGGATCGCCGCCAGATTCGATTACTTAATGATTGTTGGTTTTTCTATTATAGTCGCCGTGAAACCAATAACGAAGCCAGACAGTAAATTACTGTCCGGCTTCTTTGTTTATTTAATATACGATTGTTATTGATTAGCCGATTTGCCCGGATCACGCATGGTTAGCCCAACGCGTCCTTTGTTAATGTCGACACTCAGCACCCACACCGTGACGTTATCACCGATGGATACGATATCCATTGGATGCTTCACAAAGCCATTACTGAGTTGAGAAATATGCACCAGACCATCGTTCTTGATGCCAATATCAACAAATGCCCCAAAGTCGATTACATTACGCACTGTACCTTGTAGCTCCATCCCCGGAGCTAAATCTTCAATCTTTAGCACATCTGTACGGAAAATGGGTAATGGCAATTCCTCCCGCGGGTCACGCCCCGGACGCTGCAAGCTGTCCAAAATATCACGCAGGGTTGGCAGGCCAACACCTAGCTCCACGGCCAGTGTCTCCGGCTCTAGCGCTGCAAGCTTCGCAGCAAGCTCCTTAGATCCCAGCTGTGACAGTTCTACTCGCAGCTCTTGGAACAGGCGATTCACTACATCGTACGATTCCGGGTGAATCGGTGTACGATCTAGCGGGTAGTCCCCCTCGCTAATCCGCAAAAACCCAATACATTGTTCAAATGTCTTCGCTCCAAGGCGAGGCACTTTCTGTAATTGCTTCCGACTTTTGAATTTACCGTTCTCTTCACGGAACTTCACAATATTCTTAGCCGTTGTTGCATTTACACCTGATACGTAAGATAAGAGTGCAGGTGATGCCGTATTAACGTCAACGCCAACATGGTTAACGGCGGACTCTACTACAGTCTTGAGGCTTTCATCCAAGTTCTTCTGAGTTACATCATGCTGATATTGTCCTACACCAATCGCTTTAGGCTCAATTTTTACGAGTTCCGCCAAAGGATCCTGTATTCTACGTGCAATGGATACAGCGCTACGCTCTGCAACGTCGAGATCTGGGAATTCTTCTTGTGCTAATTTCGAGGCGGAATACACACTAGCCCCAGCTTCATTAACGATTAGATAAGCTAATTCTTTGTCTTGCCGCTGGGCAATAACTTCAGCCACAAACTGTTCACTCTCACGTGATGCAGTACCATTACCTATAACAATAAGCTCTACGGCATATTTATCAATCAGTTCGTTAAACTTGGCCGCAGCTTCCTGTTTCTTGTTATTTGGTGGCGTTGGATAAGTGACAGCTACCTCCAGTAGCTTGCCCGTGTCGTCTACGACAGCAAGTTTACAGCCTGTCCGATAAGCGGGGTCAACACCCAGCACATTCTTACCTCGAACTGGCGGTTGCAGCAAGAGACTACGCAGATTACCAGCAAAGATCGAAATCGCCTGATTCTCCGCTTTCTCCGTCAATTCACCTCTGACTTCCCGTTCTATAGAAGGTGCAATTAAACGTTTATAAGCATCCGCTATGACTGTGTGCAGAAGAGCTTCAACAGAAGATTGGCCCTTAATAAACCTGCTAGCAATATATCGATGTATAGGCTCAGCTTCTACTTCCAGCGTCACTTTAAGCACATTCTCGCGTTCACCACGATTCATTGCGAGAATACGGTGCGGTGGCATCTTTTTTGCAGGCTCACGATAGTTGTAATACATTTCGTATACGGATTCTTCCTCAGGTGATTTCGCCTCGGAGATCATCGTTCCCTGATCCATTGTATATCGACGTACCCACGCCCGAACGGGAGCTTCGTCTGCAATTTGCTCCGCAATGATATCCATTGCCCCTTGCAGCGCATCGTCCGCCGTCTCCACACCTTTGTCGGCATCCACAAATTTCGCGGCTTCTGCCAAAGGATCACCTTGTTTCGGCTGCGACAGCACCCATACAGCTAAGGGCTCTAGCCCCTTCTCCTTCGCCACACTAGCCCGCGTCTTACGCTTTTGACGATAAGGTCTGTATAGATCCTCAACCTCTTGAAGCTTCACCGCTTTGTTGATCGAAGATTCAAGTTCTGTCGTCAACTTGTCCTGTTCCGCAATGATGCGAATGACTTCCCGTTTGCGTTCTTCCAAATTGCGAAGATAATGCACACGCTCCTCAATATCACGGAGCTGGTTCTCATCGAGTTCCCCCGTCATTTCCTTACGATAACGAGCAATAAAAGGAATGGTATTTCCTTCGTCCAGCAATCCCACTGTTGTTCTTACTTGTTTCAATGATAAGCTTAACTCTTTAGAGATTTGTACAATAATCCGTTCAAGTACCTCTGGCGTTAGCTTACCTTGACCTACTTCCACGTTCTCATCCAATTGTGCCAATGATATCCCTCTTTCATACTGATAAAGTCGCTACCTCTATTATCACAAACTTTGATTCCTATTTCCAGCAGAACGAATTTGACATTCAACGGTTAAAATGACAAAACACCGCGCCGGAAGGGGAGCGGTGTTCTTGATCCTCAATTTAAAAATTAGTGTAAGAGTTATAACTATCGTAAGAAGAAAAAGCAACCACAAAGATAATGACTAGTAGAATAACAATACCCCACAGCACAGTGCCGACGATTCCACATACGAGTCCAGCAATGGCGAGTCCCTTACCTTGCTCATTGGTCCGCTTAATGTTTTTAAAGGATAAACTAGAGAAGATGATCGCTAAGATCCCCAAAAGGAATCCACCGTACGGAACCACAATACCCAATATACCAAGTACAAGTGAGGCTATAGATTTGCCGTTCGTCTTCGGTGGTGCTGGCGGATAGTTTGGCGGGTAATCATTAAAAGTACTATATTGATAAGGCTGTTCAGAATTCTGATTCATTCAGAGAGGTCCTCCTCAGATATAAATATTTCTAAGTATAACAGATAACAGAACGTAAATTAATTAAATTTATTGAATTGTCCCCAAATATTAGGCGAAAAACTTTCAGCTAACGTTCAGCCAAGCTTCATCTTCAACTCATCTTGATAAATTATAATGATTCATGTTTCTACTGCGATGGAAACAATTTCACAGAAAGTTGGAGTGATGGAATGAAGAAAAAGTGGCTTTGGATTGGACTTGGTCTAATTATCTTGATCGCGGCTGCATTCATACTTATCCTTATCCTTACGAGTTCTGGTAAAAAGGATGTAAGCCTGGCACCCGTTCAAAATACCACACAGGTAGTAAAAAAAGACATTGTTGTTAAAGTGTCCGGATCCGGATCCGTTACATCCACTAATCAAGAGACAGTTCGAACCAAAGACGAAGGAAAAGTGAAAGAGGTATTAGTTACTACTGGCGATGTAGTAAAAAAAGGACAAGTCTTACTTACTTTTGAAGCTATTGATAACAGTGATAGCCTTTATTCTAAAGAAAGTACACTCCAACAACAGCAACTGGATCTGGTTGACTTACAGGAACAGTACAAACGACAGGTTCAGGAAGGTGCTACCGAGGAAACGATTAATTCTACTAAGAAGTCGATAACCAAACAAGAACTCAATATGAAAAGTACGGAACGGGACATCGCTTCTTTAAAGGAAGCAGAAATTCCACCCGATCCGTTAACCTCTCCAATAGACGGTACAATTACAACTGTTAACATTGCTGCTGGAGAAAGGGCTAGTAATGGAAGTGAATTGTTCATCATCAATGATTACCAAAAGCTGAGTGTAGACATATCAGTCGATGAACTGGATATCCCCAGTGTTACATTGGGAATGGCAGCAACTATTAGTTTAGACGCACTTCCCGATCAAACCTTTGAAGGGAAGGTATCAAGTATTGCTAATGAAGGTACGCCTTCAAATGGCGTGTCCTTATTTGCTGTCACCATCGAATTAAGTAACCCAACTGGAGCTCGAGTGGGAATGTCTGCAGAAGCGAATATTATAGTGAGTGAAAAGAAGGATGCTCTCACATTACCTATTGAAACCGTGCGAAAAATGGGTGATAAATATTCCGTTATCTTGCCAACGACCCAAACAGGGAATGACACTGGCACGAAAGCTACGGATGGTCAAGTCGCAACCAAGCCAGCGGAAGGCGGTACAGAAGGAACCAACAAATCTACGACCACTTCAAGTAGAAACGGAAGTGGGAGACCCAATAATTTTGGCGGTCAGATGAAAGAGGTTGAAGTTGGTATCCATGACGAAAGCAGTATCGAAATTATGAGTGGATTAAATGAAGGGGATGAGGTTGTAATCCCAACGGTAGTAGCTCCTACCTCTACTACAAATGCATCCACATCCAAGCAAGGTGAAATGGGTAGCGGATTTGGTGGTTTCAGCGGTGGTGGAATGCCAAGCGGTGGTAGTATGCCAAGTGGTGGCGGTATGCCAAGCGGTGGCGGATTCCGCGGAAGTGGTGGCAGATAATGCTCACTTCCAACCTACCACTAATTCAAGTGAACGATTTAGGACATGGGTATACTATGGCGGGTGAAGAGATGACTGTGCTTAAGAATGTTTCCTTCACCATTGAGCATGGTGAGTTTGTAGCCATTATCGGCCCTTCCGGATCCGGTAAGAGCACACTGATGAATATGCTGGGTTGTCTTGATATTGCAAATGAAGGCACCTATCTACTGGACGGGCAGGACATCAGAAAATTGTCTGACAATAAATTGGCGCAAATTCGCAACCAAAAAATCGGCTTTATATTTCAACAATTCAATCTGTTACCTAAGTTGTCGGCCTACGAAAATGTGGAACTCCCACTCATTTACCGTAATGTACCTTACAAAGAACGAAAAAAGAATGCTATAGAGGCATTGCAATTAATGGGCTTAGGGGATCGGATGCATCATCGACCTTCAGAGTTATCAGGGGGACAGCAACAACGTGTAGCAATATCCCGGGCTATCGCCGGAAATCCTCCCATCTTGTTAGCTGATGAGCCAACTGGAGCATTAGACAGTAAGACAGGCACAGAAGTTATGGCAAAGATTAAAGAACTAAATAAATTGGGACATACCATAGTACTCATTACACATGACCTTTCCATTGCCGATCAAGCAAAACGGATCATCCATATTCAAGATGGAATGATCGTTGAAGACCGGGGGAATGACGCGTGAATATTCTCCAAAGTATCAAGATGTCTTGGAAGAGCATCATGGGCAGCAAAATCAGATCTTTTCTTACGATGCTTGGCATCATTATCGGGGTATCCTCTGTTATCACTCTCGTATCGGTTGGGCAAGGAACGACCTCTTCTATCACGAAAAGTCTAGAGGGGCTAGGTACAAACCTTCTCACCGTTAATATCATGGGGCGTGGGAACACTACATCCTTATCCTATGAAGAAGCAATGGAATTGGGCAACATTGACGGAGTTGAAGCTGTGTCTCCCGTGATTTCAGGCTCTGTAACTGCTAAAAGGGGAACGACAAATGACACGATATCGGTTGAAGGGATTGCTCCTAGCTACGAAGATGTACAGGACTTCCACGTGCAATCGGGTCGTTACATTGTAGATTTAGATATCGAATATCGTATGAAGGTAGCTCTAATTGGAACAGAGACCGCGACTACGTACTTTGGAACCGACAATCCTGTCGGCCAAACCATTCAACTGAATGGTACCAGCTTCAAAATCATCGGTCTCCTTGAATCCAAAGGGTCCAGCATGACGGCATCTAATGACGATAAGATACTGATACCTATTAACACAGCAGAACGCTTCCTTCAGTCTGGAGGAGTCCGTTCAATTACAGTACAAGTAGTATCTCCTGATCAAATTAGCACTGTAAAAGCAGACCTCGAAGCTGCTCTGAATAAAAAATTTCTTAATGCGACGAATTCATATTCCATATTCAATTCCCAAGAGATGCTGGATACATTAAATTCAACAACTCAATTGCTATCCGTTGCACTAGGAGGTATTGCTGGCATTTCTCTATTAGTCGGCGGTATCGGTATCATGAATATCATGTTGGTATCGGTCAGTGAAAGAACTCGTGAAATCGGTGTACGAAAAGCTATCGGAGCTAGAAAAAGAGATATCCTCCTGCAATTTTTGGTGGAATCCACTGCCCTGAGTGGAATTGGCGGTCTGATCGGAGTCGGTCTCGGGTATGGGTTTAGCGCTTTGATTGGTCACTTCAGTACGATGACGACGTCTGTATCTTCATCGATTGTACTTATCTCCTTTGGTTTTTCCTTATTCATCGGTATCGTTTTTGGAATGATTCCTGCGAATAAGGCAGCTAAACTTAGACCTATTTATGCCCTACGAACTGACTGATCAAGCTATGTCATCTATTAACACAAGCTCTCAATTTCAAAAAAAGAGGCCCCTCACAACGTCTTAGACTTTAGGGAGGGGTCTCCTAACTGTATTCATATAACTGTAATCATATTTTCTATAAAAAGAAAAGAAAGACACTCCGAAAAATCCAGAGTGTCTAAAGAACGGACCTTGAAGTCCGGTTATCGTTAACTAAAAGTCTATCAAACCTAGACTGATAAGCAGCGAGTCGTTTACTTT
Organism: Paenibacillus segetis; assembly: GCF_014639155.1. Classification (NCBI taxonomy): domain Bacteria; kingdom Bacillati; phylum Bacillota; class Bacilli; order Caryophanales; family Paenibacillaceae; genus Paenibacillus; species Paenibacillus segetis. Next base: position 691,544 of record NZ_BMFT01000001.1, on the reverse strand, counting down.
TCTCATCGTCTCATCATCCAAATGCGTTATTTTATCAGTTAGCCTTTGTTTATCAATAGTACGAATCTGCTCCAATAAAATAACGGAATCACGATCAAAACCGTGCGTCGCTGCTTCGATCTCGACGTGAGTCGGAAGCTTTGCTTTTTGAATTTGAGCCGTAATTGCAGCTACTATAACAGTAGGGCTAAATCGATTACCAATATCATTCTGGATGATAAGAACTGGTCTTACCCCACCCTGCTCTGAACCCACAACAGGGGAAAGGTCTGCAAAAAATACGTCACCGCGCTTGACAATCAATGTTTACACCCCGCTCACTAGGCGGTCTAGAGTGATGTCTGCATCTTCCTCCGCATGGAATGCCTCCGAAGCCATGGTTAAGTTAATCTTAGCCATCTCCATATAGCCACGCTGCATTGAATCACGGATGAAACGTTTCTTCCGTTCATTCAGATACAGTTTCATGGCCTGCCTGATCAGCTCACTACGATTGGAATTCTCCATCGCAACAATTCCATCCACTTCCTGCAAAAGATGATCTGGCAAACTGATCATAATCCTTTTGGTGTTATGCAAATTGGCCATCCTAACTTCCACCCCCAAAACCTTGTCGAACCCTGTCCCTTGTGATCCAGTATATCATTATTCAAGGAAATTTATACAAAGAAATATATGCTGCCAGTATATCAAGTATGCTGCATTTCATTATAAACAAAAATGACATTGCAGTATATACCTGAACATTTCCATGTATTATCATTCGATACCCAGACAGGAATTCCTTCATACAGAGTGAAAAGATTTGTAGTTTTTTGTCAGCTACTGTATTTAAGACAAAAGTGGGCTTACTAGGACATCAGGTGTACCGGTACGTTTATATACTCGGACTACACGATGAGCCAACATGCAAATCAATTCATAGTGGATAGTTCCCATAGCGGATGCCAGTTCGTCTGCAGTAATTTCCCCGCCAGACTGCTGGCCGATGAGTACAACCTCCTCGCCGGCTTTAATGTCTTCAGCTTCTTCAGCCAAAGCTTGTAGCGAAACCATACATTGGTCCATGCAGATTGTTCCAACGACAGGAACGCGGCGACCGCGTATCAGTACTTGCGCCTTACCACCAAGTAACCGGGAATATCCGTCCGCATACCCGATGGGTAGTGTGGCGATTATTTCTTCCTGGTCTGTTACATATCTCGCACCATAACTGATGGAGGAATGAGGTGGAAGTTTTTTAACAAATACCACTTCCGTTTTAAGGGACAGGACCGGAGTTAACTTTACCTTATCGAATAAGACTTCATTAGATGGATATAGACCGTATATTGCAATGCCGATCCGTACCATTTGACAAGATATCTCCGGTAAATCAATGGCGATGGCGCTATTACCCGTATGTATAATCGGGATATGAATTCCTTCCTCCCGTAGCGCGTTCACCACTTCCTGAAAACGTCGGTACTGCTCCAATGTATAGCTTTTGTTCTCTTCATCCGCTGTTGCAAAGTGGGTAAACAATCCTTCCACTTCCACATGCGGAAGTTGTAATGCATCGCGAACGAAATCAACTGCCTCTTCTCCTGGCAATAAACCGATACGTCCCATACCGGAGTCGATCTTGATGTGAACCTTCAACTTATAAGGGAATTCCGAAGGATCGAGGGCCTGAATCGCCTCCAAAATCTCCTTGCTGAACACATTCAACGTAATGTTGTGTTCCCATGCAGTACGAATGCCATGAGCCGGTGTATATCCCAAAACAAGAATTGGCATGGTAATGCCAGCCTGCCGGAGTTCCAACGCTTCTTCCAAAAAAGCTACGCTCAGATAATCCGCTCCAAACCGTTCCAATTCTCTTGCTATAGGTACTGCACCGTGTCCGTAAGCATTAGCTTTCACGCATGCTAGAAGTTTCATTTCTCTTGGCAGTCTATTGCGAAACGCCAAATAATTGGACTGTAACGCATCGATATCAATTTCCGCTTGAGTAGGCCGATACTTCACTTGCACTTCTAAGTCACCTTCTCCAATGATTGTAAGTCTTTCCTTCTACGATACACTAATGGTAATGTTCCTGAAGGCGACTGTCAATTCTACTGGATAAAGGGCCTAAATAAGAAAAGGCGGACAGAGTGGTTCCGTCTGGATATTGTATCCAATCGGAACAGCCGCAATCCGCCTGTTCTGTATTATTTACCCGTTTGGTCCTGCATAGAAGCGGCTATTTTTACCATTTCATTCACTGGTAAGTCACCACTTGTTATTTTAAACTCTAGACCATCAACCGTCCATGTCAATGTTTGGAGTGCATCACCTGTTAACAGACCTGCTGTGAAGCCTAGATCTACTACTTCACCAGGTACAAGCGAAGCCGTTCGGTCTGGTGATCTGGACTCCGTCAAAGTGAACTGATATGTACCATCATATCGCAGAAGTACTGTACTTCGTTCACTATCGTCCACAACCTTATCATCTCTATATTCTACGCCCTGCGGCAAGTACGTTGGAATAATCATGCCAAACGGCTCTGATAAAGCCGGAGTAGCTATTTCTGAACCTGTTTCCTCGTTACTGCTTGTAGTTGCGCTATTATTACCTTCAGTCCCAGCATCCGATGTAACTGGCTGCTTTTCAATGAGCATTCCAGATTCGTCAACTTCAAGCAATGTTCCCTTAGAATTTTGAGCCGCTGCATCAAGATTGTGCTGCATATCAAACGAATTTTTATCAAACTTGGTGCCAAAATCAAATTTATCAAACTTCACTTCCACAATAACCTTAGCCTCGGAATCCGACACCTGCACTTGTTTTGGAGCATAGTCTTTTTTATCAAGCCAAATTTTTTGGCGGACGAGCGAATGCGTGTTATAGTTTGCTGCTACATCAAATACATAGCTGTCCTTGTCACTAACGAATTGCCGTGTATTATCGCTCACTATACTTTTAACGAGCGTCTGGTACAGGTACACCTGACCTTGATTCTCTGGCCAATCACTTTGGAAACGGAAGCTCTTGTTCAGGCTAGGTGTTAGAACATACACACCTTGGTCATTACGCAGTACAATCTGCGTTACGTTCTTCTGTGCGTTAGTGAGCGCGATCCGGTAATATGACGGATTCTGATACCACACTTCCACCCTGTACTCTTGTGGATTGTCCCCAGTATAAAGTGTCATTATCCCTGAACCCTGGTAACTCTCCATTTTTGTAACGACTTTGTCCAAATCTTTGACAACACCGGAAGCGTCTTTCTTCCCGCAACCAGCCAACATGACGCTTACAACTATCACGATGGTTAACACCCATGTGATCCGTCGACGCATGAGATCATCCCCTCTGCAGTTTGTTTTCCTAAACTGATACATATCTATGAGGGAACTTGGCCATTTATGCGGACTGGTTTGACAAGCTTATGCTTGGATAGGATTCAGGTCAAGCTATAACCGCAACAAACCCTTTTCCTAGGCGGATTATGCATAATAAAAAGAGCTCCCCAAGTGATCTTTTTACAGATCTTCTGAAGAACTCAATTGCTTTTCATAACATAGACTGGACTCACAAGCTACATACTCACCGTATCTTTCGATCTCAGTATAACCATGCTTCTTATAAAAATATATCGATTCAGATTGTGGTGCCCCCGTTTCCAGCCGTATAACCCCATAATTTAAGTTGATCGCTCTCTCCTCGAGATATCGCAAGATCTTCCCAGCTATTCCTCGTTTTCTATAATCCACTTCCACAAAAAATCTCTTTAGTTCTACCACGTCATGATCTACCCTGCGTATTGCTCCGCATCCAACAGGTACGTCTGAATCATAAGCTATCACAAAAATGATCTCCGCGATCCTTGGGTCAGAGAAGTCAACACCAAACACCTCATCCGCAGGATATATCTCATATAAGTATTGATCCAGCTTGGTTATCAGATGTAATAAGTCAGGATTGCGGAAATCCACTTCTTTAAGAGATATGTCCACTTCTAATCCTCCCCTATGTCTAGACATTGGTGCTATTCTGTTCATTCTTCTATCATAAACGCATAAACTGGATAATTCTCTCGTACCTCAAATCCGAGCTTCAGTGCTAGTTTATGAGAAGGAATATTCTCATGCGTTGTTTCCCACAAAGGATACATCTCACCTTCTAATAAGTGATCAATTAACTGGATCGCAGCAATGGTTGCATACCCTTTCCCTCGCTCTGCTTGTGCCAACGTATCGATATCAATAAAATATTCATTCCGAAATATAAACCCATTATTTTTACAAATGGTTACGACTTGGTTGTCCTTTTTAATTTGTACCCCTTGGCTTTGTTTAGACTTAAACTTCTCACTTATGTAAGATACATGATAGAATGATTCAGGCAATATATCAAAATCCAGCAAACGTACCTCTATTTCATCTTCTGCTGAAGCAATTTTATGTTTGACTTGATTAAATTTACTCAGATTTAGTGTGTACACTGATTCATAATGCTTATCTACCTTTATGTAGTCTATTTCCGCTAAAAAAAGCTTATCCCATTGTTCATCATCGGAAGTATAGATCTCAAACCAATTTGTATGTCGTTCTCTGCAATCAGGTATAACTACATTTTCTATAAAACTATTCACTACAAATTCATTTTTCAGCGATGAGAGACTTCCCTCCAAATACATCCACCTACCGATTGCCCAAACAATAGCAATGTTAGGTATTTGGGCATTATCGACAAATACTCTACCTGGGTAGTTACCATGAATTACCGATAAGGCTGGTATGTAGTTCTTCTTATTGATAAAAAATGATTCTACAATAGGAAATTGATCAACATGCAATTCTAGCATGATACAAGCTCTCCCCTTTAATAAAATTGAGTCCAATAAAGTATATCATTACAATACAAAGACCGCTGACTAACGTCAACGTTCTTTGATCCAACGATTTGAGAATCAATTAGAACACTCTTCTGCGAATTCTCCGTCTTCTTTGTATCAAAAGGATAGCCAGAAGATCAAACAGAACAAGCGGGATTATGAACGGTGCAAATGTTGCATGGGCTCCGCTACCTTTGTCATGGGCAGCCGATACTTTAAGATACAGCTTTTTATCACTAACTTTTACGATGGTACCGTACAAAACTGCACCTGTCTTGGTTTTGATTTTAACGGGTTTATTCAGATAGCTTTTAGCCTGTTTATAGCGTGATGTAGTTGCCAAATAGTCCACCTCCTGATCATTATGCCACAATATACGCAGTGTCTTCGCAGGAGGTGTGGGCAGTTGAGATATATATGAGACTATTATTATTCCATGTGCTTTCTCCATGAATGTGTTGTGAACTCTGGCTCAAAACCAATACGCCGATAAAATGGCTGATCGGAACCTACGTAAACCTTAACTACTCCCAAGCCTTTAAGTCGATTGAATCCCTCATAGATAACTGTCTTCCCTAACCCTCTTCTTCTGTAATCTTTATGTGTCCCTACAGGCTCCAGAATGGCAACTTGATTAACTTCATCCAACCATATCCCGCAGAAAGAGACGACCTCACCTGATTCATTAATTATGCACAAATCCAGCTCTGGGTTGTAATCAGGAGCGTTCTTTATATTGCCATAGTTCTTTAAAGTTAGTTCGGCAGAGGGAGAATCGGCATAATCAAAAGCCATAATATGTCCCATAGCTTTACATAGATCATCAACCTTAGATCCACATTGAAGTGCAAATCCGTCAGGTAATGTTACCTTGAACTCTCGATCCATTGAAATGGATAACGTGGGATTACTCCATTCTTCCCGAACATATCCTCTACTCATTGCAACTTGTTCCACTGTCGTCATACCCGTTACAATTTCAAGATGATTTGAGCTTACACCACTATCGAACTTCAACAGATATTCCTCAGCATATTGAAACATTTCATTTATCAGTTCAGTAGCGGGTTCTAGCGTATCCAACAAGAAGAAGGCGTTACCGTCATCACATGCAACAGCAGCTATATCGCCATTACTGTATTCCCATAGTCCTATGCGATCCTGCCATCGCTGCTTAGAACTTGCCTGTCCCACTTCCTGAAAAAAATCAAGGAACTCCCATCGATCAATTGCCCAGCAATTGGGCCGCCCCAGCTTCGTTTGCGTGTCTATTAGAAAGTCCCTGACCTTCAAAAAGTCTGACTCCGCATAAGACCTAAATGTTATTTTCATAACAATCCCCTTCCTGAGTCCTTTTGTGTAAGCAAATCTCATATGCAAGAATAGAAGCCGCAACTCCTACGTTTAGCGAGTCACAGGAACCAAGCATCGGAATCGTTAACGTTTGTACCGAATGGTTGTACCATTCTCGCGATATCCCATAGCGTTCGCTCCCAAGAACTATCGCCGTATTTCCGCTATAGTCATTACCTTCGTAACAAGATTTCGCCTCCGCATCAGCCAAATAAATGCGAAAGTTGTGTCCCTTCAACCAATTTATACATTGTAAGGGTTGTTCGAACTGCACGATAGGAACCGTGAAAACCGCTCCCATACTCGCTTTGATCATTTTCGGATTGTTATAGCGGGCTCTTGGGTTACAGATCATAACCGCGTCTACCCCAGCTCCGTCACAGGATCTGAGAATCGTTCCGATATTGCCCGGGCTTTCCAATCCATCTAATACTACAACCACGGCATCATCTCGAACTACAAGTTCTGCTGGATCATGAATAGGCAAAATACCAACGGACATGAATCCATCTGGATCATCTCGATCACTTAGCTTTTGAAAGATTTTAGGGGCTATGATGTAAATATGTTCCGTTCTGTTCATAAACTCTTCAACAAGCTCCACTGCTTCGTTACTATAAATCATTTCAAGACAAAACAGACAATATTCAATAGGAATATCAGTCATTTGCAGCTTTTGGTGCGCCCAAATCCCTTCCGTTACAAACCGCCTATCCGTAGTGGGAATGGCGTTATTAAGTAATGATTTGATGTCCGTCATCATTTCATTTTGTGGACCAATTCTTTTTATTTTTCGCTGATATTTCTCCAACAAGTGATTTAACCTTAGTGTATTCACCTTATTCAGATCCCTTTTCTACTTTAGCTTATAATCAAATTATATCGACCTGGGTTCAACCAAACATAGATACAGAATGCTTCTGATTCGTTCTTTACACAAAATAAAAACCCGTCAGAGTAAATTCTCTCACGGGTTCGATTTATACATTAATTATTTTTTGCAATAGACGATCTTCCTAATGCTATCATAAGACAGGCAGAAGGTATCTGATAGTTGATCTATCGTTGCACCTTCACGAAACTGTTCATTGATTTTCTTATTACGAATATCCAGTTGTTTCCGATGACCGGAATTCTCGCCCCACTTTTTGCGTACACCTTCGGAATTAGGAATATAAATCATTTCACCTTGCACATACTTCTGTATTTCCTTCAATAACTCTTCGGGAAAAATAACATTTGCTGATATATACTTCATTCGCTCTCCGCTCCTTAAAATCATTTAGCATTTTAAGGTAGCAAAGCCTGCGTAACCACTTCTCATCCTCAGGATGATTATAGGCGATTATAAACTAACTAGCTCCATGCAAAGAATCGCCGCGTCGATCTTGCAGACTTTGCATGGAGCACATCTAATACGAAATCTATTACACAATTCATAGTATCCCCCCCTATCTCACAACCCATAATTTTCATATTGAGGGTATTATCCCCTCAGAAAACTATTTAGTCAATAACTCAGACACGAATTGAATTTTATCCTTGCTTCAGACGCCGATGTGCCAACAGCAAGAATGGAATACCACAAGCAGAGCATCCGGCAATAATAGCAAAAATTAATAGAGCAGATTGTACACCTATAACATCCAGCAGGAATCCCCCTAATAATGGGGCCATCACATTTCCTAAGTTATTGAATCCAAACATACCGAAGTAGGTACCACGTAATTCTGGCTTAGCAATTCGATCGACTAACACATCCGTCATGGTGAACATGAGGACCTCACCGATCGTAAACAATACAACACTTAGCATGAAGGCTACTATCGATTCAAAGATACCAAAGACCAATAGGCTGCATGATATAAATGCGCTACCCACAATCAATGGCGTGACCGGGGAAAAGCGACTAGCGATTTTCACAACGGGAAACTGTACAATCAATACAACGAGTGCATTCATGGTCAGCATATAACTAAACCATTTTACTCCATCTTCGATTCTAGGATTCATCTCCATAAACTGGCCTAATGTAGACCCAAAATGTCCATAACCAAATACGCAGAAGATCATGCCGATCAGAACAAAGATAAACACTCGATCCTTACCAGTAACCTTCAAAGCGCCAGTTAACGTAATTCGATTACCCAGTTCCTTATTCGCCGCTCCGATTTCTTTATTTAACAAGAACTGTACGACCAGGACGGCACCATAACAGAAATAGACTAGCCCGGCAATATAGAAAACTCCATTCGAATTCGCCACTCCCATTTGTAGTCCCAATATAGGCCCCACCACAGCCCCAACATTGATTGCCGCATACCTCAGATTAAATATGAGAAGTTTGCTCTCCTGTGGTGTAATATCGGCTAGCAAGGCCCGAGAGGTCGGTTCGAACATGGCCCGGCATAATCCATTCAAAGCGTTCATGAGGAAGAAGATCCAAATGCGATCAGCCAGCGCAAAACCAACAAACACTAGACTCCAACCAAAGATAGAGATTAGCATCACTTTTTTTCGCCCAATAACGTCAGAAATGTATCCCCCATAGAAACTAGCAAACACACCGATAAGCGAACTAACCGCTACGACAATACCCGTCTGTGTGGGAGAAGCACCTAGCGATTTAATTAAATAAATAGATAGAAACGGAATACTCATTGTGGTTGCCATCCGGCCAAAAATCGTTCCAATGATAATGGTCCATGACAAGGGGTGGATTTGCTTTAAGTATGTATTCATATAACTGTCGCCTTCTTTTTATGTAACTTAGTATCAGTAGCTTATCACATCATGAAAAAATTTGTCAGAATTTAAGATCACTGATGTGCATATTCCTACATATCTTAACTAATTAATTTATTGTATTATATAGAGCAGTGTTATTTCTTAATTCACGAAATCAACTCATCAGGAGGCATTCTACTGTGCAATCAAAACAAGCACCGCTGCAAAAAAAGCTACTACCACGGCATATCAGTTTTATGGCGATGGGAGGAGTTATTGGCACCGGTATTTTTAAAGGAAGTGCTGAGACCGTAAGTGTTGCTGGTCCAGGGGTTATTTTTTCCTACGTATTCGCAGGTCTTCTACTACTTGTCGTTATGGGAGCGATCGCGGAAATGGCCACCGTCTTCCCTAACATGAATATGAAGGATTTCATCCGAAAAGCTTTCGGAGAACGGATTTCATTTATTATTGGATGGCTATATTGCTTCATGTGGTTATCCGTCTGCGTCATTGAGGTTATTGCCGCAGGAAGCTTCCTGCAATTTTGGATTCCCGATGTTCCATTGTGGGCGCTTAGCCTCGCAAGCGCAGCCTTCATTATTGGGATAAATTCCATGAGTGTTGGAGGTTACGGGGAGTTTGAATTTTGGCTAGCAGGGATCAAAATAGCTATGATCGTTGTGTTCATAGTGCTCGGCGGATGCATCCTATTCGGCGTATTGCCTGGATCGGACGCTCCTTTCTTACACAATTATACAGAGTACGGTGGATTTATTCCGAATGGCTGGACTTCCATCTTCTCAGCCCTGCTCATCGTTATGTTCTCCTATGGGGGTTCCGAGCTCATTGGACTGACGTTAACGGAGGCGCAGGATGCGGAGAAGGTGCTGCCTAAAGTAGTAAAGGGCTTCATTCTACGGGTTATTCTGTTCTATTCCTTGCCTATTCTGATTATCTGTGGACTTATTCCATGGAATCAATTAGATGAACATACCAGTCCATTTGTACAGGTCCTGACTTCGTCCGGAATGCAAGGTGCAGCCCATCTGATGAACTTCATCCTGATTACCGCCGTGTTATCAGCGGCAAACTCAGGAATTTACGGTGCTACGCGGATGTTACATTCTCTAGCCAAAGACGGAGAAGCCCCGCAATCGCTCGCTCGTATTTCCGCTAAGGGAGTTCCTGTGAATAGTCTGAAGCTATGCGCAGTTATACTATTTCTTGGCTCGATGATTGCTTACATTACTCAAGAAAAAGTGTTTACCCTGCTGATGGCGGTACCTGGCTTCGTTGTTGTAGTCGTCTGGATTGCAATATGCCTAGCTCAGCTAAAACTCCGCAAATCTTATCCTGTACAGCCAGGATTCAAGGTATGGGGATATCCTTATCTCACTATAATCACGACCTTTTGTCTATCCGTTATTGCGTTAACTTTCTTATTTGACGCAGGAAATCGAATTAGTATTGGCGTGTGTGTGGGTGTAATGATCTTTCTCTCTGTATGGGCGGTTATCCGGTTCAAATCACGGCAAATTCCATAATCTCCTCATTCCCCCATCCCGTAAGCCATGATACAATAAATTGATGATAACTAGGGTGGGGGAAACTATGCAACTTCAGATGCAAACTGAATACATCTATGGAAAACCACCACTTGCTTCAAGACTAGCACGTCGTATCAGACATACCTATCAATATGATACCGCCTTCTGGCGGATTGCAATTGCCGGCCCCTGGGGGGTTGGCTTATTCGCATTTGTCTTAACCGCACTCGGTATACCTACAGGGCTTGGAACCTTTTTGGATATTTTGCTGTGTACCACGATCGGTACTATCTTGCTGTTTATCCTAGCAAATCTTATAGCGGTTATAATAGCACTGATTGGAATACCGATACCTAGACTGTTCACAGGTAGTGTATTATTCGATCTCAGCGCTATATTTCTTATCTTTTATATCGATGATGTTGAATTCGAGATTTCAGCTGTGATCTCTATTATTGGAACAATAGCTGGCGTAGTCATAGGCCTTGTTATCGGTTTACTAGCTAGCCGAAGAATCCGTATTCCGATCAAGGTAAGCCTAGTCACTCTACTTGCTCTATTATGCCTAAGTTCGGTACTATGGCCAAAAGAATTACCTTTAGTTCATTCAGATACCTCCCCTTCCTCGGTAACACCTATTAACATGGTTAGTCCAGCGGAACCGGGATCTTATCCGGTTGACTATTTTACTTATGGGAGTGGAAAAGACACACGGCAGACCGAATTCGGGCACAATGTCGATCTAGTCTCACAAACTGTGGATGCATCACAATATATTACTAAATGGTCTAAACTGCGTACGGTATTCTGGGGATATAACCAAGAATCCCTTCCTTTAAACGGTCGGGTGTGGATGCCACAGGGTTCAGGTCCTTTTCCACTCGTATTGATGGTTCATGGTAATCATTTAATGGAAGACTATTCAGACGAAGGTTACGCCTATCTAGGAGAATTGCTGGCCAGCCGAGGATTCATTACCATTTCGGTTGATGAGAATTTTCTTAATTACTCCATGCTAACAGGGATACCCAACGATGATATGAAAATGCGTGCTTGGATCCTGCTGAAGCACTTACAGCAAATTGATGAATTTGCTAGTTCATCAGATAATCCATTCTACGAAAAGGTCGATTATGAACAAATCGCACTTATTGGACATTCTCGTGGAGGGCAGGCTGTAGCCATGGCTGCAGACGCCAATCGTTGGTTCAGTGCCGATAATACTTTAGGTGATCTCAGTAAGTTCCATATTCAAGCGGTTGCTGCTATCGCTCCTACGGATACTAAAGTTGATGGTACCAATGCCAAATTGTTAGATGTCAGCTACCTAACTCTCCAAGGGGCTCATGATGGTGATGTCAGCGACTTTGACGGAGAACGGCAATATGCCAGAACCTCCTTCTCATCAGGGTCTTCACACTTCAAATCAACCTTATATATTTCGAGTGCTAACCATAGTCAATTTAATAGTGGCTGGGGTGACAGAGATGTTGCTTATCCATTGGGGCTTTTGCTTAGTAAACAAGGGTTGTTAAATGCCCCTGATCAAAGGGAGATTGCCAAAGTGTACATCTCCGCCTTTTTAGAAGCAAATCTCCACGGGGATCAGCAGTACATGCCACTATTTCAAGATTATCGAACGGGGCTACATTGGCTTCCGGAGTCCGCTTATTATAATCGGTTCGAGAGCGGAGATTTCAAGCTTTGGTCTTCATTTGATGAAGATATGAACCGGATAAGCATTCCTAGTGAAGGTAGCGCGGCTGGTAAGGACCTGAAATGGCTGGAAGAGGAGTACAAGAACCGACATAAAGGCAATAAAGGTACACGGGGAATCGTACTAGAATGGGAAGATAAAGAATCAGTAGATCCTTCATACAGTATAACCTGGAAACAAAGAGCTCCTATGCCACCATCGGGAATCGCTTCTGTACTTTCTCTATCACTTAGTAATCGCAGTTTCGAATTAGCGGATGCTGAGTCTGATGATCAACAATTTAAAGACATCAACATTGAAATTGAGATTCAGGATTCAAATGGTGTAAGCGTGCGTCTGCCCTTATCTTCATTCAGGGATGTACCTTCACTTCCAGTGACCGATTATACCGTTCATCCATGGATAGGTAAGCGTCTTTCAAATGGTAAATACAAATATCCAACGGAGGTCGTATTTCAAACGTTCCAACTTCCTCTTTCGAAGTATAGCGAGCTCAATCCCGAGTTGGACCTCGCTCATATTCAACAGTTAACTTTTCATATGAGCGGAGGACCCGGTAAAATTATGCTCGATGATATTGGAGTTTATTAAGAAAAAGGGAAGCCGAGTGGCTTCCCTTTTTGCTTGTTCATTTCGCACCTTATCCTTTAATAGCTCCCTCAGTAATCCCAGAGAAAATAAACTTTTGCAAGAGCAGATAAATAATGATAGTTGGGAGTAAGACGATCAGAATGGCTGCAGATAATAGACCATAATCAGAAGCCCTCTGACCAACGAAGGTCATTAATGCTGTCGAGAGGGTATGCAGTTCCTTGGACGGCATATATAAATATGGAATGTACATGTCATTCATAATATCTACTGCCTTAATAATAGCTAATGTGGCCGAGGCAGGAATCAGCAATGGGAAGATAATCCGGAAGAATATTTTAAAATAAGAGGCTCCGTCAATCATTGCACTTTCGTCAAGCTGATTCGATATTTTCTCAATAAACTGTAGGTAGATGAAAATTTGAAGTAAATCCGTACCTGCATAGATCAGTAGTGGAGCAGACATACTGTCGTATAACCCCAGCGATTTGATAATCTGAAATCTGGATACCTCGGTTGTATAGAAAGGTATAACCATTGCCACGGTGAACATTGCCATAATGATTTTTTTGGCTCCAAATTGAAACCGATTCAACGTATATGCCGTCATGGAGCCTAACACCGTGTTCAGCAAGACGCTGACAATAACAAGAATTGCTGTATTTTTAAAACCTACTAACATATTTCCCATCTTAAATGCTGTCTTTATATTCGTAAACTGCCACGCATCCGGAAGCGCTAGAGGAGAATTCTTCATCAACTCCGGCCCGGTCTTAAATGCCGTAAAGATATTTATTAATACTGGAAACAATACGATCAGACTAATTATTGCAAATAGTAGATAAAGCAGGAATGAATTCAAACGTTGACTTGTTCGATAGCTGACTAGGGAGCTGGGCATGATGTTTTTCATAGTTATTCGTCCCTCCCCTTAAACAATTTACTCTGTAACATACTGAACACAATAATAATTGTCATCAAAATGACCGCTAATGTCGAAGCCAATCCGTAATTGTTATATTTAAATGCAGTCTGGATGGTATACACCGTAAAGGTAGTACTCGCCGTACCTGGTCCACCTTGGGTCATAAGGAATGGAATGTCAAAGACTTGCAAAGCCCCTCTTACATTGAGGAAGAGGACAATCTCGATCACCCGGCTAATACCTGGTGCCGTAATGTATCGGAACTTCTGAAATGCACTTGCTCCATCAATGGTTGCTGCTTCATACAAATCAGCTGGGACAGATTGCAGACCTGCCAAGAACAAAATAACGTGAAATCCACTAAATCTCCATAATGACACAGCGACCAAAGAATAGTTAACCACACTGGAATCGCTGAGCCAGTTGCGTATGAGAAATTCAAGATTCATATCTCCTAGTAGTGCATTTAACGGACCATTGATCGGATTGTACATATAGCTAAAAATATAAGCTACAGCTACACCATTAAGAATGTAAGGCATAAATACGATCGATCGAAAAAAGTTACTACCTTTGATTTTATTGTTAAGAAATACCGCTACCATAACTTCAAGAGGGATAAAGATCACATGAAGAATAAAGTATAGAAAGTTATTGCCTAATGCTGTCCATACCTCTGGAGTTTGAAAAGCTGTAATATAATTTTTCAGTCCTGTATATTCGAAGCTTTCAGAAATACCATTCCAATTGGTGAAGCTAAATTGAAATAATTTAACTGTTGGATAGAGTAGAAATAATACAAGCAAACCTACTGGAATACAAAGAAATGAGAAAATAACAAGCCGCTTCTGGACAGTATATCTCATCCACGAACCTCCTCCGGATGGGTTGATTTAGGTCGCCCTGATCTAAATCTGAATCTGGACGACCTATTAACCCTATTTCTACGTTGAACTACTTACCGCTCTTTGCCTTGGACCATTTTCCATTCAAATCGGTACTAATCTCATCCACCGTCTTACCTGCCATCATTTCTTGACCTAACGCCTTTACATCCAATTGAATGGCATTCGCCAAATCTGTGTAAGCTGCATTACCTGGAATATAGAGGAATGGTTCATTCTTGTTGTTATTATAAAAATCTTGCAGGAATGGTACATTAGCATCAATTCCCTCGTAAGCAGAACCCAATTGAGCATGATCGATATAATCTTGATATACCTCAGGGGAATAGAACCATTCCATGAATGCTTTTGCTTCATCGGCATATTTAGTTGAAGAACTAATGCCATAGAAATGATCCGTAAAGGTCATAAGCTTCAATGGCGTATCTTCATTCTGACGATATGGCATCGGGAAAGCCGCCAAATCATCACTACTTCCTGTCTTCGATACGTAAGTCGGTACAAACCACAGTCCGGAGGCTACAACCGCTGCTTGTTTGGATACGAATAGATCCGTCGCTTGATCCCAGCCCACGCCAAGTGGATCCGGCCCCATTACTTTTGCATCATACAGCTGTGCAATCTGACTAAACCCTTCATAAAAAGCGGTCCCCTTTGCAAAAGGTGCGTCTTGTTCAGCCATAGCACTTAAATAATTCTCGTCATCCGATAGAATATGAGGCAAAAATTCGTTGAACGGATAATCTGGCCATGCGTCTTTGCCGCCCATCGCGTACGGTATATAAGTGCCATTGTCTTTGATTTTGTTCAATACATCAATGAATTGTGGCCATGTTGTTGGCACTTCAAGATTTAACTCTTTGAACACACTAGGATGATAATAGACAAGTTCCGGGAAGGACACGGAAGGGACAGCTAATATTTTACCATCCACTTTGTATTTATCAGCGTATTTATTACCACTTACAAAGCCTAGACCATCTAGCGGCATTAATTGTTCCTTGAAATCACTCAGCCAGTTCGGCTTCAGTTCGATGATGTCTGGTAACGCATTACCACCGGCACGAACTTTGACCGCCTGCAAATAATCAGAATCACTCTTGAAAGACTCTAACTCAATCGTCACATTGGGTTTAACCTGGGTGTATTCCTTCACCTTATCATTCAAAAATGTGATAAAGTCATTATTTGAATCCCACATCACCATTTTGAGCGTTACAGCCTTAGCTGAGCTATCTGTCTTACTCTCGCTTCCACTTCCCTGTGCATTATCCCCTTTATTACTGCCTCCACCTGAGCAACCGCTTAGAACCGATAACAGTAAAGCTGTTACTGCAATCCATATTCCCAACTTTCCTTTTCTCATACAATGACCTCCTCTATGTGCTTGGTATATGTTAATTTTACGGTCACTGAATACGCTTTCATATGTATGATCTTGTTCTTTTCTTCTCTCTTTTTGCACAGCTTCAATGACTTTTCATCTCTCTTCAACTTCTTGATGTAGCTGTTCCCGATATTCTGCAGGAGCAAGGCCTGTTACCTTTTTGAATACTTTGGTAAAATGCCCTTGATTGGGATACCCCACCTTTTCTCCAATCTCATAGAGCTTCATCCCGCTATACATCATCCCGATCGCCTTCTCAATTCGGATACGGGTAACATATTCAACGAAAGTCTCGCCCATTTCTTTGGAAAATAATTTACTAAGATAAGTCTCGCTAATCCCCGCTTCTTCGCTTGCTAATGTTAGGGAAATAGGCTCATGATAATGAATCTGAATCCATCTCCTAACCTTTTCAACTGGACGCTCGGCAGAATCTAACTCATACTTTGCAGCAAATACTGTAGCAGCCACTTTTTCAGCAATCTCCACCATATTCCTATTCACTTCTTGCAAAGAATCGATCTTACTTAACAGCTGCGAGGCTGAGAATTCTACTCCTTTTATATTGGACCAAGGAATTCCTTTGCTATATAACAGGGTGTTCATCTCCAGAATCAACGAACGGTAAGGCTCTAGAACCTGATCAATCGTTGCTTTACGATGAAGCGAGAAATGGCTCAGTAGGATATTCAATTCTTTTCTCCATTGATCATCATCACGAGCAAGTGCTTGAATAAATGCCGAAACACTCCCAGAATTAGATCCGTGCTGATTCCGCAACTCCTGAGAAGGTCCCGCAGCATCCTCGGGGAAATATGCCCTCCCACCCCCGTTGAAAAAACGATACTGAGCCAATACAAATGCTTGTTCATATCTTGCTCCCCATAACCCGCTATCTTCGCAGGGCTCAGCAACCCCAATACACCCACGGACATTTACGTATTGCTCCAAGTGACTCATCGCTTTAGTTATGATCTCATGTAGCAGCTCTCTAGCAGCTAAGCCGCTCACATGCCTAGGAATTAAGATAAGCAAAGCATACTCTAATGGGCCAGCCATATTCATTACCGCTTCATAACCATATCCCTCAATAACTTGTCTAACGGTGTGCATGACGAATCGTTGCTTCTGTCCTTGATCTTCAAAAGACTCCTTATAGCTTCGATCAATCAATAGAGATCCGACGATATGACGATAGCTTGGTAACCCCTTGTTCCAAATCTCCAGTTCCTGTTCACCATGAGGCGAACGCCGTATATTCCTAACGTTACCTGATTCTTTTCTTACCCCTTCCATGAACCGTTGATCCTTTAATTGTTGCAGCACGGATCGTGCTTCGCTCTCTTTACGTTCACTTTCATTCATTCTTTCAAGCAACATTGTCACTGCCTTCTCTATGACAGTCCCAACTTTTTCTTCCTCTAAATCATCCTTGATAATGTAATCGTAAACGCCGTACAAAAAGGATTCACGCACGTATTCATAATTACGGTAGGCGCTGAGTACAATCACCCCTATTTTGGTACCATCCGGTGTGTCACGAAGCTCTTTAATGAATTCAATCCCGGTCATAATGGGCATCTGCATATCTACCAATACCAAATCTATATTATTGTTCCCTATCATTCGAAGCGCTTCTCGACCATTGGAGGCTTCCCCGGCTATCTCACATCCGTAGCTGTCCCATCTAATAATCTCCCGAAGTGCAATCCTTACGATGGGTTCATCGTCCACAATGAGTACTCTTAACACGAATCTTCCCCCTTTCTAGAAGATGAGTCATTTACACACTTAACTCCGTTGTTTTCGCATCCGTTTGATACATCAAGGGTATACGTAGCTTTACTATTGTTCCCTCATCCTGATTGCTTTCAATGTGCATTCCGTAAGCCGGGCCATAATTAAGTGAAATACGATCATGTACATTCCTCAGTCCAATGCCATTAAATCTTTCACGATTACTTTGCCTACCTTCTTTTAGCTCAGAAAGAGCCTCTGGGGACATCCCGACACCATCATCATGAATCGTAAACAAGCATGTTTCTTTATCTACAACTTCTCCGGTAACAACGATTCTCCCGCGACTCTCTTTCTCGTGCATACCATGTATAATTGCATTTTCCACAATCGGCTGCAGCATTAATTTAGGAATCAACGCTTGTTCCAAAGTAGGGTCAATGATACACTCCATATCGAATAAATCTCCGTAACGAATCTTCATGATCTGCACATAGTAATCTAATAACACCATTTCCTCGCCGATCGTTGAATACATTCCTCCTTGATTAAAGGCAGAAGACAGCAGTTTGGTTAATGCCTCCGTCATTCGCTGGATGTTGCTTACCTTGGAGATCGTTGCCATCAGTTTGATCGTATTCAGTGTATTGAGTAAAAAATGAGGATTGATCTGCGACTGTAATGCCGTTATCTCGGCAATTCGCTTCTGACGTTCCTTCTCCTTTACCTCCTGCAATAACCCTTCCATATTGGACATCATTTCATTAAATGCATTACCAAGCACGTATATTTCAAGAGGTCCGGATGGTGTAATATTCGCGCTGAGATTACCTGCTTTCACCTGCGCCATCTGCCGGAACAACGCGACAATCGGCTTGACCATACTGCGTACAAAGAAATACGACATCAATAAGAACACAACTAGTCCTATTGTAAAGACCAACATCGTTCGATGAAATACACTGGTAACTTGGGCCATGATTCCCTCATAGGGAACGACTTGTATAAATCTCCACCCCAGATTACCTTCTGTATACACAACATACGACTGTTGTCCATCTACTTCACGAACATAACTACCATGGCTTCCTGCCTTAGCTGAATCAAGAAAAGAGTACTCTGCACCTCGTATCCCTTCCTTCAGCGCCTTATTATTCGTGGAGGCAATTAAATCGCCCTTCTCTCCAATAACATAAATATCACCTGCATCCGAATTCTCCGTCTCTAGCAACTGAATGAATTTACTGGCCCTAAATACAAGATAGATCACATCTACATCATAAAAAATGGGACTATATTTGGGGGATATTGCTGCCGTAATGTACATTCCATCTTCTGGAACTGAAGGCGCACTTTGTTCAATGCCCATCAGCTCTACCCGGTTCTTCGAGGCAGATACCGCCTTATACCACTCCTGATTAAGATAAAATGAAGCATCATAGCCTAACGCTCGCTTATATTCATACATCTTCTGATCTTTAAAGAAAAAAATAACGCTAGCCACATCACCGGTATAATGAAAATAGCTTCCTACCTGGATATCAAGCTTCTTACTCATTTTTAAATGCTCCTGTGAATCTTTAGCACGGCTTACCTCAGACGCTGTAGTAATTAATTCGTCATCATTGCCCATTGTTGATAGCGTATTCATAATCATCTGAGCTTCAGATTGAAATGTGTAGGAAACCTGCTCCAGTGTCTGCAACGCTTGCGATGTCGTATTCTTCACTAATATGGAGTTAAAGGATCTCACAGAATACAAAGTTACAAGAAATAATGGCAATGTAATCATTAAAAAAAACGATATGTACAATATTTGAGCGATTCTCCATCTTCGCCTTGGAGGAAATTGTTTGAAACTTGCCATGATATGCCTCCTCGCTCGTATAATTTGAATTTCCCTATTTATCGATAGATAGTTATATCTCATTCTAGTCTATTATATTTGAAAGCGTTTGTAATAACGTATATTTGTTCTTTTCTTATTCATTTTTGCACTCAAAAGTCCCCCATCACGAAATAATGGGGGACTCGTTTGGAACTCATTGTATTATTTTTTAGGAACTAATTTATAAATTTCGCCACTTTCCATGGCATCGATCAGTCTATCCAGCCATTCATAATACTGGACAGCCTCCTTCATCTTTCGCTGATCCTCCTGCAGAACCTCATGAATAGCGCCCTCAGACTGTGATTCTAAATGCACGTTAACCTCTTCGATGGAACGGCGAAGCACGAGAATATTATTCTCTACAGCTTTCCTCCATTTAGTGGAGAAGAAATCCGTGAATGACTGATACCAGTCACTTTCAACTTCGTACAAATCCTTACGAGAGCCCTTTTCCCAGACTTTATTGACCATCTTCAGATCTAGTAAGGTTCTAACTCCTGTGCTCATGCTTGTCTTACTCATACTCATTTCCATACCCATCTCATCCAATGTCATTGGCTTATCTGCAAAATACAATAATCCATATAAATGACCTGTCGATATGGGAACACCATATAAATCCATGTTTCTTCCTATTGCCTCTATAACACGCTTACGTATCTTTAATAAGGTTGAATGTTGTTCCGGAGTAAGCTGGTCCAAGCCCATGCTTGCACCTCCTATCGCAATGTCTCTTCTATATTAAGAAAGTCACACCAAAATGTAAAGCGAACACTTGGATAGCATGGTGAAGAAAATAGAAGGATAAGTTGCATTCACTGCGTACAGTTTTTTCTGTTCGTTCTTTACGTACAGTTTTTTCGTTTGAGTTATCAAAGAACTTTTGTTACACTAGGAGGCACGAATAGACTCCGTAGTATTTTGGCTAAAATTGAATTAAAGGGGTTGATGGTTTGACAAATACTATTATAGAAGTCCGAAACGTAACCAAATTGTTCGGCCCGAATACGGAATCAGGTCTTCAACTTTTAGAACAAGGCTATAACAAAGAGAAACTGGCCAGTAAAGGTATCACGGTTGGTGTGAATAAGGTCAGTCTCGATATCCGTGAGGGTGAGATTTTTGTCATTATGGGACTGTCCGGTAGCGGTAAGTCTACATTAGTTCGAATGCTCAATCGATTGATTGATCCGACTTCAGGTGAGGTTTTGATTCACGGGAAGGATCTAATGAAGATGAACAAATCGCAGCTTAGGAAAGTACGGCAGAAAAGTATCAGTATGGTATTCCAAAAGTTCGCGCTCTTTCCTCATCGAACCGTACTTGAGAATGTAGAATACGGATTGGAAATACAGAAGGTTGAAGCAGAAGCTCGCCGGGAAAAAGCCTTGCAAGCCCTGGAATTAGTAGGCCTTAAAGGCTGGGGAGATAAATTGCCAGATGAACTCAGTGGTGGTATGCAACAGCGTGTAGGACTAGCCCGCGCTTTAGCTAACGATCCTGAGGTACTACTTATGGATGAAGCGTTTAGCGCACTCGATCCGCTGATTCGCCGTGATATGCAGGACGAGTTACTTGAATTGCAAGATAAGATGAAAAAGACAATTATTTTCATCACCCATGATCTTGATGAAGCGCTTCGGATCGGAGATCGGATTGCCTTAATGAAGGACGGCTCTTTGGTCCAAATTGGAACACCAGAAGAAATGCTTACCCAACCAGCCAATCGCTATGTGGAACGATTCATTGAGGATGTGGATCTCTCTAAAGTTCTTACAGCGGCCCATGTCATGCGGCGTCCCGAGACGACCACACTCGACCGTGGTCCTCGCGTAGCACTTGAACTTATGCGTGAACTGGGAATTTCGAATCTGTTTGTTATTAATCGTTCCAAAGTATTACTAGGAGTAATAACCGCTGAAGATGCTTCAGCAGCAGCCAAGTCTGGTAAGTCGATATCAGATATTCTCATTACGGACGTACCACGAGTTGAACCGGATATGCTTCTTGGTGATATGTTTGAACTCACAAGTTCTGCCAAGGTTCCGGTGTCCGTTGTTGATAATCAGGGTAAGCTACTTGGTGTAATTGTTAGGGGAGCCCTACTTGGAGCACTAGCAGGTAACGTCAATCAATCCGAAGGAGGTGAGCCGAAATGACCCCGAAAATTCCGCTCGCTGACTGGATCGATTGGATTGTTGCTTGGATGGAGAATCATCTAGGTGGCATGTTTGATGCTATATCCGTAGTTATTGAGAACATTGTAACCTTCTTCTCATGGATATTCCTCCTACCTCACCCATTACTCTTCATCGCGATTATCGGCATCATAGCCTACGCTATCGGTCGTCTTCCATTGATGTTCTTCACCGTCATTGGCTTTCTACTCATAGATAACTTTGGCTACTGGCCTCATACGATGAATACGTTGGGTCTTGTTATCACTTCAGGGCTTATCTCCATCCTGTTTGGGATTCCAATCGGAATCTGGAGTGCTTACAGTAAAACCGTTCACCGTATCGTCTCGCCGATACTCGATTTCATGCAGACGATGCCGGCTTTCGTCTATCTGTTGCCTGCTGTTACCTTCTTTAGCCTAGGCGTTGTACCAGGCGTTATCGCATCCGTAATCTTTGCGATTCCACCAACGATTCGCATGACCTATCTCGGTATCAAGCAAGTACCAGAAGAGTTGAGCGAAGCGTCCGATGCCTTCGGTTCAACCTCATGGCAGAAGTTATTCAAGGTAGAATTGCCTCTTGCCAAGCCAACGATAATGGCTGGAATTAACCAGACCATTATGTTATCTCTGTCAATGGTTGTTATAGCCTCCATGATTGGTGCACAAGGTATAGGCGCTGAGGTATATCGTGCTGTAACACAATTAAAAATAGGACAAGGCTTCGAAGCAGGGCTCGCTGTCGTTGTGTTGGCAATCGTTCTTGACCGTTTCACACAGAGTCTGCTGAGACCAAATCGTAGAAAAGTTGCCCCTGCTGCAGTAAAAAGCTCACGCCGAAAATGGATTATTCCTGCTGCATTGGTGATCGTCATTGTACTTGGCGGAATCATGCAAGCTATACTACAACCGAATGAAGAAACAAACTCTTCTGGAACCCAGAACGAGCAAGCTGTCGGTCGCCTCTTCGATTACAAAATTATTGGAATCGATCCTGGTGCCGGTATTATGAAATCTACTGCACAAGCTATTCAAGATTATGACCTTGAAGGCTGGAATCTAATTGAAGGCTCTAGTGCGGCTATGACCGCTACGTTGGACAAAGCCATTCGTGAAGAACAACCGATTGTCTTAACTGGCTGGACACCACACTGGATGTTTAACAAATATGATCTTAAATACTTAGAGGATCCTCTAAAAACATACGGTGATGCAGAAGAAATACACACGATCGCTCGCCTTGGACTCGCTGATGATCAACCTTCAGCCTATGAATTTCTGAAGCGATTCCATTGGTCATCTGATGAAATGGGCGAAATCATGACTTCAATGCAAAATGGACAGGCACCTAATAAAGCCGCTGCGGAGTGGGCAGCGGCTCATAAAGACCGTATAGAGGAATGGACAAAGGGCATACAACCTGTCACGGGTGATAAGCTTACTCTAGGTTACGTGGCTTGGGATTCAGAGATTGCCAGCACTCACTTACTCCAGTACATTCTTGAAAATAAGCTAGGCTACAAAGTAACCGCGCTTCAAGTAGAAGCTGGCCCAATGTGGACTGGTGTTGCTGGTGGTGATATCGATGCTACTGTTGCAGTTTGGCTGCCTTTAACCTTCGCCGACTATTGGGCGAAATATCAAGATATGGTGGAAGACCTTGGTGCGAACATGACAGGTGTCAGAACAGGGTTAGTTGTACCTTCCTATGTAGATATCGACTCAATCGAAGATTTGAAGAAGTAATTTAATTAAGACTTAAAACCTAAGAAACCATCCCGGTCAGGGATGGTTTCTTCATATATAAATTAGAAGAGGGAGTACTATTAATATAAAGCCTATTCCTTAACCTAATATTACAGAGACCTGAAAATTAGATTAAAAATAAGGACTACCCCCTCTGTCATCTTCATGACCTTAGGTATAGCCCTTCATTACATACAATTCATTTTTTTATTTTTGAAGCAGTCTTTTTTTCCGGAAGATTAGCAGGCTTCCACCAAGAACGATCAGAGCTAAGCCAGCTACTTGAAGCGGTAAATGACTTGATTCTCCTGTTTTTGGAAGTGTCTTCCCCGTGTTTGTTGACGAACCCTGATCACCAGTAGTCCCGCCTTTAGGTAATACATCAACATCTATAACATATTCCTCTTCATTACCATCTTTATCAGTTACTTTAATCGTAAATGAATCCTTGCCTACATATCCTTCCTTCGGCGTGTACACCCATTTACCCTTTGGATCTACGGTAACTTTACCATGCTTAGGTTTCTCCTTCACCTTCGGCGTGGTATCTTTCGGAACATCAACCTTACCCTTTACAGGCTTGTCCTTCGGCGTTGTCACCTTGTCTTTAGGCCCTTCTGGTTTAGGTGTAGCTGTGTTGCCCGGTTCAGTCGGTACCGGTGTTGGAGTAGGAGTCGGACTTGGCTCCGTACCCGGATCTGGACTTGGACTAGGTGATGGGCTTGGTGTTGGGGTAGGACTTACTGGAGGAACTCCACCACCACCTCCTCCTCCGCCACCAGGAGTTGGAATATAAATTTGGTTCTCGATTTTGTATGGTTCAGGAGTAGTGCTGCCATCAACTACTTTGACATCAGTAATGCCATTGCCAGTCAATATATAACCAACTGGTGCCTTAGTTTCTTTCAATGAGTACTCTCCAATTGGGAGCTCAATAATAGCTGTTGTTGTGCCTGCCTCAAACAGCTCCAATTTACCTTGAGCATTGGTTTTGCCTGTCGCACGTAATATGCCATCAGCATCACGCAGCTCGAATTCAGCGTTAGGAAGTGGCAAGTTTTTATCGTGTTTAGCAACCTTTGTTACGTCAAGCTCGCCTGTTGGTGCTTTTTCATCCTTAACGGTAGCAGTTACAGTGTTGGCGACATCGATCATCGTCGCATTTAGCGTGATATTATCAATAGTAGCATTTACCTGATATCCATAAGGAGCTTTTGATTCTTTAACGATGTATTCACCATAAGGAATATTCTTGAAAGTTGCTATTCCGTCAGTACCCGTCACTTGTGTGTCAACTTTAACTGTCGGGAAGTCTTTGTGGTATAACTCAAACTCTGCTCCGGGTAAAACAATACTGTTATCCGTTTGATCAACCTTTGTAATTGCGATATGACCAACCGGATTTTGAGAGTTTTCAATCGTTAAATCTGTATCTGCTTGAGTAAGAATAACTTCTTTAAGACCATTATTTAACACATAATAGCCATAAGGAGCCGTCTTCTCTACCAATACATAATCAATACCCTGGTAAATTTCATGTGCTTCACCATTAAACGTTAAAGTGCCGTCTGTGCCTGTAGTACCACTTACTACAAGCTTTTTAGTTGTAGGGTAACCTTCCTTCTCATAAAGTTCAAAAGTTGCACCAGGAAGTAACTTGGTATTATCAGCATTGTCTACCTTTTTAATGGTCAAGTTACCGAATTTCTTCTTGATGTTTTTAATATTCATTTCAATAGCTTCAGTTGAATCTTTTGTAGTAATAGCATTAATACTAACTTTAGTTTCACCTGTTCCATCTAAGTTGTAGTATTTAGGGGCTGCAACCTCTTTCAGGATATAATTACCATATCTAACTTGTTTAAATTCTAGCTTTCCATCTGGACCAGTTGTTTCAGTACGCAAAGTAGATCCATTAGTACGAAGAAGCTTAAATTCAACATTAGCCAGCGGTTTACCGTCATCGCCCGTTTTATTAACTACAACGTCACCAGTCAGTGCATTAGCGTTACCAGTACCGCCTGATAGTGCGAAGCTGTAAGGGACTTGACTTGTAGTTGAAGAATTTTTAATGTCATCTGCAGTTAATTTTGCCGCATTGGATACAGAGACTGTGGTACCTTCTTCAGCGTCAACGTAAGTGGAATATTTCAAAATATATGCTGAATCAATTTCTCTCACAAAAGATAATTCAAAACTAGTACCATCTTCTGCAATCTTCAGATTATAGATGTGATTCTCTTCTTCCACTGGATTAACAATTTCAGAACCCTGCTCTAATACATTGTTGTTATTATAAGTGGCACTGTACAGCTTAAAGTTATTTTTGCCCAGCAATATTTGGTTTTCACTTGGTGTATCAGAAACCTTAACATTTTTAATTTTTGATTGTGCTTCATTAATTTTTATTTCCCAGTTAATTTTATATTTATCTTTATTAGATGGGACAGATGAATCATTTTGCTCTGAAATTCCTGTTTTAGAAATATACGTTCCAGCTTTTGGCACTTGGACTGAGTTAGTCAAACTAGATGTATATTTCTCATTGTTGCTATCATTATGAGACACAATAGCAGTATTAGAAATCGTTTGGTGACTGTTATCGAATTTTTGATCGTCAACTGAAGTTGTAAATTTCACGATATAAGCTTGTTTATTAATAAGTTGAGAAAATGAAATTTTAAGTGTATTTTCATTAGCTGCAGAAGGCTCCTGAACTGTTACAAATCCATTTGTTACTCCATGTTCATATACAGGGATAGCACTTTCTGTTATTGATCCATTACTGTTAACAATAACTTCATAAATCTTCAAGGAATCTTTATTGAAGCTCTGAATATCAGTCAATTTATCTGTAATAACAGCATCCGTCATTAGCTTTTGACCATAGTTAAAACCTATATTCCATGAGATGGTTTTTGTAGCAGCACTGTACTTACCTTCTTTTTTACCATTGTTAGTCCATTGCCAGTGATCCCCTGGATTTGGAGTAAAAGTATCTTCAAATGTAGTGCCTGGTTTATTTGGTCTTGTATCTTGATCCCACTTGAAGTTACCTACGTTTTTGTAATTAGCGATGAGAGAATCCAATGAGGACTCCTCAAAATCAAACGTCGTTACATACGTAATGGTATAATGTGTTTCTCCGCTAAGACCAGTTACTGTAAAACCTTTACCATCCTGATCTGGTGTAACGGTTCCATCAAGTCCGTTTCCATCTTTCGTTACATTAACATTGCCCACTAATTTAAGAGCAGGCTTGCCATTCTTACCAAGTGGGAATGTATCTGTGTAGACACCACCCGTCATATTGTATTTATCTTTATTAATATGAACTGTCCATTTGATGGTTTTATTATTGTAGTCTACTTCGCTATGGGATTTACTATAGAAGTTTTGCGAGACTCCACCTGAGGAAGTAGCAGTCTTGCCATTGTTGTCAAATACATTGTTGTTAACAGTGTAGCCTTCAGTTACATCCGACGCAGGTTTTGTTTTGTATTCTATAATATATGGTTTTGTAATAGTACCGGTATGTGAAAGAATAAAACCATTTTTTTCATCAGAGCCTGTTACATTTGTTACATCAGTAGACTGGCTAAAAATATTAACAGGAGAACCTGTTTTATTTCCATTTGCGTCTACTTCATACACTTTGACAGTTCCATCAAGTACATGTTTGTTATCGAATAAATCTGTAATAACGGGATCGGTCAAAGATCTCTCACCAAAATTGTACTTGATCTCCCAATCTATACTATGATCTGGATTAGATTTACCGCCTGCTTTTTGCAATACTTTTACTGGGGTAATTGTAACGGTATCTTCACCTTTATACTCTATAGGAGGATTATTTGGCTTATTACCTGTCAATTTAGCTGTGTTTTCGAATGGTACAGCAGCTTCGTCCATTTCTTGTGTAATCTTTGTCTTAAAAGTAATTCTGTAGGCTCCATCAATGCTGCCAGTATTATTTAGAACATCTGCAAAGTTTATAGTAAGTTCATTGGAAGAGTTAACCGTTGGATTAGCAATGGTTATCGTGGAACCAGGTTCAACTGATACATTTCCATTAGAAAGAGCTACATTTAGCTTATCAATTGTAACCGCTCCGAATAGCTCTAACCCTGAAGGAATTGGATCAACCACTTGTGCATTATCAATTTTCTCCAGATTCTTATTAACATCGATTGTCCATTCAATAACCTTTCCTTCTACAGGATCGGAAATAACGTTTCCTGTCTTGTTTACTGAATTATGGTTACCAGACGGCTTAACGTTTACGGTGATTGGATGGTTGTTGAAGACAATATCTACCGTATTTGAGCCTGCTGGAATTTTCCCATCGTCTATATAGGCCCAAAATTGAAGATCTCCGAATACTTCACTTCCATCTGAATCTAGTTCCTCCGAGTCCCGGACATTCTCATTAAAGGTTAGAACAACTTTACCTGTATCTTTAAATGCTGTAAATGTACCAAAATCGTTGAGTGGACCAGTAATATCTTTTTCAAGCTTAAGACCTTCTGGCAGATTAAAGGTATAAGTATCATCTTTCCAGAAATCATGCCCACCTTCCAGCTTCCATGCATACTTCACATAGATTTGTTTATCCAGCGAAAACTGATAGTTGGGGTCGTAATTTTCAACTGCATCTTTAATCACAGCAATTATATCACTATCTTTCTCCTCACTAAGTTCGACCTTCGTAAAGGATATTCTATCTGTTTTTTCTGCCGCCTTCACAATCCCCAATGTCCCCGCAGAGCTAAAAATCTGAAATACGAGCAAAAATGCCAGCAGCACCGCTATAGATCTCTTCTTCATATGCTTAACTACCTCCTAATAAATATCTATTTTGTATTTACCATAACTTCACAAGTTAATCCATTTAAACACTTATGTACTCCGTGGTACAGAACTCTAAATACAACTATTCCCCTTCCTTACAACCATTCTCATAGGTTATTGCAGTATAATCGCAGCCAATCAATAAACTCCAAAATTCCCCACCTATAGTCGATTTTCGTCGTTATTTATCTTATAAATATAAATTATCTCACTGAATTTATTCTGAATTTATGGTAGCAAAAAAAGACCTCCTTTTAAGAGATCTACATAAAGACTAATCTACTATTTTTCCTTGTATAATAAGGCGATGCGTTGGGTTTACCATGGGATCACAGGTGACCAATGTGATTTCTTTGTCTTTGTCATTACCTTCCAATACCCATACTTCGTCAGGCTTCACGCGAAATTTCTCTGTTACCATATATGCAAATTGAGTATCTCCGTTATCAACTTCAATCGTATCTCCAATTTCTAATTCATCAAGTCGATTAAAGTTTCTTCCGAATGTACGATTGCGATGTCCTGCTATCGCATAGTTTCCAACTTCGCCGGCCTTCCCCGTATTAACGATACTAGCAACAGTAGTCTTCATATTCTCGTTCGTTGCCCCATGAAGAATAGGTAATAGCAAATCGATCTTGTCGATCACCAAAATGCCTTCCATATTCTTATAGCTACTAAAATCAGGCTTTGTTGTCACCTCAATGTGGTCATCCGTTCCATCATTGGTCAATTCGTTACTGGACTTCTCTGCTTCACGATCCGTAGGAGTTGGTTCATCAATACTCTGAATATTCTGCAGGCTGTTCTCCCACTCCTTAACCAGCTTTTGTTGCTGATAATCATAATATACTTCAGAGAGTTTGGGATAACACAGTACTAGAATTCCAATAACAATTAGCGCTATAGATACGACTTTCACTTTCATGATATATCATTCCTATCTATGAGTACATTGATTTACATATTGTTGCTCCATTCATGATACCATTCTGTTAACTCCTTGCTAGGAGTCACTTCAAATTCCTCTTGTAGCTTATTTGAAATGATCTGATACTGTTTTCTGACTTCTAGTTGATGATTTAATATCGAATAAATTTTCATTAAGCCAAAATAACCGTCTTCCACATAAGGCATTCTTTCCACAATCTTTTGGTACAACAACATAGCCTCTGTATATTGTTCAAGCGACGAGTAACACTCCGCGATTTGCTTCATATGATTCAACCAGATCAAACGAATCCGTTCTTGTTCATACTCCGCCCAAATATATCGATGTTCTTCCAGAAAATCTCCACTGTATAACGACATGATAGACAAATGTTGATCCAACGTATCCGAGGTTACATCAGGAGCCTGACGTACACGGCTCTCCCATTCTTCAACATCCAACTTTAATTCTCCCAATACAAAACTATATCCTCCATCTTTATATTTCAATTCAAGATAAATCAAATCAATTTCTTTTATAATTTTACGAATCTGATAAATTGCAGTATGTAATTGCGTAGTCGATCTCTCAATATCTTGATCCGGCCATAATAAATCGATTAGCGTTTGCTTATTCACTGTATTATCGTGATGATATACAAGGTAAGCAAATAACTCACATGCTTTTAACGTCTTCCATGGAAAAGACTGCACCGCTCCATACGTATCTATATAATGTATATTTTTCAACAAACATAGTTTTATATTGTCCGTTTCTGTAATGATTTCTGTAGTTCTCGCGGCTGATACCGCAGCACGTTGTAGAGTGATAGCTAATCTACTTTGATTTACAGGCTTCAACAAGTAATCGAGTGCATTCATCTCAAATGCTTTCACAGCATATTCTTGATGCGCAGTAGTGAACACAATCTGAAGCTGCGGCTGAATTTCCAGCAATCGATTAGCCAATTCAAACCCATCAATCTCCGGCATCTCAATATCTAAAAAAGCCAAGTGTAGCGGTTCTCGTCGAGCCGCTTCTAAAGCATCATATGAATTCACAAAAGTTCCGATCAAATCAAGACTAACTTCGACTTCAATCTGTTCTTCTAATAATTTCTCCATTCTTCTTAAGGCAAGACGTTCATCGTCTACAATAATAACTTTTAGTTTCATTTCTTCTCATGCACCCTCCATTCCAACTATTTTCCATTCTATCAAGCGTATGACTATAAGTCCAAACATCAAAAAAGGAATTTTTTTATGTTTGTACTAACTTATATAAAGTCACTTGACAAAAGGAACTTACTAGATTATTATTGTCTTACATTGAGAATACTTAATATCAAGATAATTGATATGAGTTAACTAACTTACATTGAAGTTTGAACATTGACCCCAAAGGAGTTGGTTAATCTTTACTTCGGAAGGTTGTGTAAATTTGGGCTTATTGGATAAATTACTAGGTAGAACAAAAATTGAGGAGGACAAAACAATGTCAAAATTAAACATCGGAATTATTTTAGGAAGCACCCGCCAAGGTCGCTTAAGCCCACAAGTTGGGGAATGGGTAAAAAGTGTGGCTGATGGGCGCGGAGATGCAAATTATGAAATCGTTGATATCGCTGACTTCAAGCTACCACTTCTTGGGGAAGCAGATGCTACGGAACAAGCAACTGCATGGAATACCAAACTTGCTAGCTTGGATGGCTTTGTATTTATCGTTCAAGAATACAACCACAGTATTTCAGCATCATTGAAGAACGCACTTGATTATGCACGTGATGCTTGGAACAATAAGGCGGCAGGGATCGTAAGTTATGGCTCCGTAGGTGGCGCTCGCGCAGCTGAACATCTTCGTGGAATCTTGGGAGAACTATCCGTAGCAGACGTTCGTGTACATCCGGCATTGTCACTATTCACTGATTTTGAGAACGGAACTGTGTTCAAACCAGCTGATCTTCACCTGACCAATGTGAATGGCATGCTTGACCAAGTCATTGCTTGGAGCGGTGCATTGAAAACTTTGCGTTAATATCAAATTGTTCTGCACACAAAGAAAAGGCATCCAAAGAGTTCTTGAACTCATTGGATGCCTCTTCTTTAATATGTTCAAATCCTCAATCGAGCTTACAACCCTCGCCTCTCGTCTCAATAATATGCTTAGGAATTAGTTACTCACTTTGCTTTTAAGCATCTCTTCGACACTTCATAGCACTCAACCATATAAAATACAGCTAATCGTATTAATGAGGTAAGTCATTAGACACGACAGTTTGCAATGAGCGGTTTTTGTCAGCGTTTAATTCCCAGAACATCGCACCGCGTAAACCTTTGGTTTTGATAAACTCATTTTTCAAATGAATGGATTGCTCATCATCATACGTAACAAAGATTTTCGTAGTTGGATTATAAAGGAATGGCGTTTGCGTCACGCTGTTCCAATAGCGGGTATAACCTTGCCCTGCAACGGTATATTTACCTGTGGAATCAGCAGACAGTATGCCGGTACTTTGCAGGTAGGCAAAGTCATACGTCGAGCCGTCTGAACCACCCGTGGCTGCACCAGTACAGCTTTGATACAATCCGTTGTTATTTGGACCTGCGTTACATCCAGTCCAGCCATAGCCATAGAATGGTTCGCCTACGGTAATCTTATTGGCAGGGATGCCTTTATTCAAGTAGTTGGTTACTGTGGAATTGATGTTGAATTGGCTGTTGCCATTTGTGTTGGCAGGGTCGTTATACAGTGGTGATACGATGCCGCTTGTAGCATCCCATGGACCATAGTAGTCGTAGGTCATGATGTTGATCCAGTCCAAATACTGTGCAGCTTTTGATAACCAGTTATTGGTGCCGCCTGCATCAGCAAGGAAGCTGGAGTTAGCGCTGGAAGCAATCGTAATATAGTAGTGTTTGCCATCCTGTTGTCCAGCCGTATCAAGAGCTTGGCGAAGCGTTTGGAGTAGAAGGATGTAGTTCGCCTTGTCAGCTGTACGTTGGCAGGTTTGACCCGACGCGCAAGGTACGCCGATGCTGTTCGGGTATTCCCAATCGATGTCGATGCCATCGAATTGATATTGACGCAAGAAATTCACGGCAGAAGTAGCAAAGTTGCCTCTAGTAACAGGATCATTCGCCGTGTTGGAGAATTGATTGGACCATGTCCAACCGCCGACAGAAGCGAATAATTTAAGATTTGGATTCGTGTTCTTAAGCTGTCTAGCCTTAACCAATTGGTTGTATCCGCCATCTGCCGTACCGTCAGTCATTGGATCTCCAAGCACGATAGAACCGTTCGGAGCATTATTTGGAGTGCCATCGCCGTTTTGACAGGTCCAAGTATTTGGATTTGGATTATCCGAGCTTGTAGAAGGATTGCCATGTCTGCCGTTCCAGCAGATATCAAGGAATGCATAGTTGATGACAGTTACTTTTGTTGCATCAATATTAGCAGGCGTAAAGGACGGTGTATTGTAAGCAGCCCAGCTTGGGAAGTAGCCGATAATCTCATATTGCGATGGATTTTGAGGAAGTGTTGTAACGGTGAGTGCATTGCTGGCAGCGGAAACATTACCCGCATCATCCTTTGCTTTTACAGTAAAAGTGTACGCGGTATTCGGAGCTAAACCTGTAACCGTGTAGGATGTTGTATTCGAAGAGCCAGCAAGTGTCGTACCATTATATACATCGTAGCCTTTGACGCCGACGTTGTCTGTCGAAACGGTCCAGCTTAATGATACAGAGCTTGCAGTTATTGTAGGTGCCGCTAAGTTTGTCGGTGCCGTTGGTGGCACCGTGTCTGCTGCGCCTGTCGTTACGCTGACAGGTGCGCTGGCTACTGATACATTACCTGCCTCATCTTTCGCTGTGATCGTGAACGTGTATGCGGTACTAGCACTCAAACCCGTCACTATATAGGAAGTACTTGTCGAAGATCCGGCAAGCGCGGAATCCTTGTACACATCATAACCTTTAACACCCACATTATCCGTTGAAGCCGTCCAGTTTAATGTAACCGAATTACTTGTCACGTTGCTGGTTGTTATATTCGTTGGTGCTGTCGGAGGCTGGGTATCCGGAACAATAGCCAATGTTGTAGCGTTTACAGATGAGCTTGCAGTGGAAATGTTACCCGCAGCATCTTTCGCTTTAACAGTGAAGGAATAGGTTGTACTTGGAGTTAAGCTTGAAACGGTGAACGTTGTGGTTGTAGTTGAACCTGCAAGTGTCGTTCCGTTATAGACGTCATAGCCTGTAACACCGACATTATCGGTAGATGCCGTCCAACTAAGGGTAACGGATTCTGTTGTTATATTGCTAGCCATAACATTCGTTGGAGCAGTCGGTGGCTGCGGGTCGGCAGGTGCCGCTTGTTTGCTCCAAAGTGCAGGGACGTTTGGCGGTTCCCATCCAACGAGAGAGGTATGTCCTTGCACACAACTATAGGTGTCAGTTCCATAGGTAACGAGATCGCCTGTTTTATAGGCTGTATTAGGCGCCCAAGGTGCAGCACCGAAGGCAGTTAATGGTATAGCTGAGAATACCATGATGAGGACGAGAAGCATGATAACACTAACCTTTTTGACCTTTTTCAATCTAATCACTCTCCGTTCAATTTGGGTTTATAGGTTCGTCAGACCTGAGAAAAAACGACATATCTCTCCTTTCGCTAGCAAATCTATGTAATCGCATTCAAAGTTCCATAGAATGATAGATGGATACCAGGGTGGCATAGAATGCGAAATTACAAGCCAATGCGAGATTGTGGAGCGCGGATATGGCTAAGTTATAACAAACAACAGGAACGACAATTGCTTATATTTCTTCACCAGGGTTAATGGATAAATAGTTTTCATCGAAATATAGAGAACGCCTTCTTAGGAGAAAGGAACTAGTGACCCGAAGTTGTGCCGTGCCATAAGAGAGCTATGATTAAAGGGTGCAGTGGATTTATTGAGAAGGATTCTGATCTGATTGATTAGATGTATTTGCCGGAGGTACCAGATCGAATATGGATTTTTTATAACTTAGCGGCGAAAGTTAATATTGGGTCAAGTCGAGGTAAATTAAAATCTTTGATAGTCTTATAAAAGTTTTAACATAAAAGTAAATATATGCCAATAGGGAAAGAGTATGAATTTAATAGAGAAGGTTATTAAGGTATCAAAGTACATGATTAAGTATCAATAATCTACTTCAGAGGTTCCCGTAAAGGCCTCTTTCAGCTTGTAGTAAATATAACGACACTAACTTTTATAAAGTCACTTGACAAAAGGAACTTACTAGATTATTATTGTCTTACATTGAGAATACTTGATATCAAGATAATTGATATGAGTTAACTAACTTACATTGAAGTTTGAACATTAACCCCAAAGGAGTCGGTTAATCTTTACTTCGGAAGGTTGTGTAAATTTGGGCTTATTGGATAAATTACTAGGCAGGACAAAAATGGAGGAGGACAAAACAATGTCAAAATTAAACATCGGAATTATTTTAGGAAGCACCCGTCAAGGTCGTTTAAGCCCACAAGTTGGGGAATGGGTAAAAAGTGTGGCTGATGGGCGCGGAGATGCGAATTATGAAATCGTTGATATCGCTGACTTCAAGCTACCACTTCTTGGGGAAGCAGATGCTACAGAACAAGCAACTGCTTGGAATACCAAACTTGCTAGCTTAGATGGGTTCGTATTTATCGTACAAGAATACAATCACAGTATTTCAGCATCATTGAAGAACGCACTTGATTATGCACGTGATGCTTGGAATAATAAGGCGGCAGGGATCGTAAGTTATGGCTCCGTAGGTGGTGCTCGCGCAGCTGAACATCTTCGTGGAATCTTGGGAGAACTATCCGTAGCAGACGTTCGTGTGCATCCGGCATTGTCACTATTCACTGATTTTGAGAACGGAACTGTGTTCAAACCAGCTGATCTTCACCTGACCAATGTGAATGGCATGCTTGACCAAGTCATTGCTTGGAGCGGCGCATTGAAAACTTTACGCTAAACGGCGGTAACCAATCGGCAATTAACAAACGCTTGGGCTCATTAGAGTCCAAGCGTTTGTTTTTGTTAGTCTATTAGGCCTAAAACAAAGTACAACTTGAGCATGTATAATTACCCTTTGTCTATTTTCTTTGGTATTTACCGTTCCAATATCAGCCATTAATGTGATGCTGAGCCATCGTCGTCGCTTGGCTTGGATGATCCAACCTACTACATATCACCGCAATTATACATGCCGATATCGCCAGAAAGGCAGCAGCTACCGGAAGAGAAATTAAGCCTCCCTGCTGAACAACCACTCCACCAATCGCGGATCCGCCTGCGATTCCCAGGTTAGAGGCTACTGGATTCAACGATGCAGCAAGGTCCTTCGTTCTTGGTGAGAACTGCTTGGCCAAATCGATCAAATAAAGCTGTGCTGGTGCGCTCACAATACTTGACATCGTGGCTAGTACAATGAGTACAACCATCCCTAGAATCGAGATTGATGCGGTCATACTAAAGACGATATAGACCAACGCTTGCATAAGAAATACGAATCTCAGCTTGCTTACTGCATTACCCGTCGCAATCTTACCTCCAAGCCAGTTACTGATAATCGTGGCAACCCCATATACAAGCAGTATACCGCTAACCGAGCTCTTAGGAATATTCATCACTTGTTCTAGTATCGGTGTAATGTATGTATACATCACAAACACGGCTCCCACAGCCGTAACCGGAATGAAGAAAGCAAGAATGATGCGTCCATTTGTGAGCAGTTCGACCTGATCCTTGAGCGAGCTGGGCACAGGCTTCGGTAGTCCTCGTGGAATATACACATAATTTAGAATAATAGCAATTCCAGCTAAAATCCCATTTAGAACAAATGCTGCCGGCCAAGTGAAGAACTGCCCTACAAATGTGCCGATCGGAACACCAAGCACGTTCGCAATAGCGAAGCCACTCAGAATAGTAGCAATCGCTTTGCCTCTCTTCTCTGGGTCAACTGCTTCACTAGCTACCGTAATGGCTACAGACAGGACGAAGCCACTTAGTACGGCTGTAACTATTCTCGTCACCATTAGCATACTGTAGGATCCGGCTACAGCACTCCACAAATTCAGCAGTAAAATCAATGCAAGCGATACAAGAATCGTAATCCGTTTCGGAATACGGCCGCACAAAGACATCATAAGCGGTGTGCCAATCGCGTAAGAGATCGCGAAGCCGGATACCAGCCCTCCCGCTGTAGCTAGCGTAACTCCAAGACTCACGGATATTTCCGAGAGTAAGCCAACAATAATATACTCCGTCGTACCCAGAATAAAAGCCATAAACGTAAACGAGAAAATCAATGCGTTCTGTCGTGTTGTTTTCATGGTGCTCTCCTACCTATTTATCTCTATATTTAAAAGAACATGCAATACTCATATTACTCATTTTAAATGTGTTGAGCAATCCTATT
The DNA here is from genome assembly GCF_014639155.1 of Paenibacillus segetis. Lineage (NCBI taxonomy): Bacteria > Bacillati > Bacillota > Bacilli > Caryophanales > Paenibacillaceae > Paenibacillus > Paenibacillus segetis. Next base: position 654,730 of record NZ_BMFT01000001.1, on the reverse strand, counting down.
TTTCGTAGCAAGAAGTTTTCTGGGTTACTTATAACCCCTCGCCTCTCGTCTCAATAATATGCTTATACCAATGGAACGACAGCTTCTTCTTACGGTTTAAGTTATTATTATGATCCACGTAGATAAATCCGTACTGCTTTTTATACCCATTTAACCAGCTTAATAGATCAATTACGGACCATGCGTAATACCCTTTCAAATGAATACCTTCTTCGATTGCACGCTTAATCACTTGTAAGTGTTGCTCAATATATTTAATGCGAGGAACATCCACTACCTCACCATCAATAATTGGATCCTCATCACCAAGTCCATTTTCTGTTACGTACATTTTTATATCTCCATAGCGATCTTTTAACATATGCAATCCGTCTAGGAACCCTTGAGGTGAGATTTCCCATCCCCATCTTGTATATGTTTTATCCTCCATTTTTACAGTCCGATAAAAGCCATCAAAAGACGGATTGCCTGGAGTTAGAGTTGATGTTTCTCTCGAATGTTCCATAGATAAAACAGCTTCGTGATTTTTTGCTACTCGAATGGGCTGGTAATAATTAAGCCCAATAAAATCATTTTTACCCGCATTCCTCTTTAACGTTTCTAGTTCTTCTTCTGTCCAACTTGGCGTCCAGCCTTTCTCCTGTAGTTGCCGAACCACATACGGTGGATATTCTCCTTTTAGAATAGGGTCATAATACCAAAAAGTTTCATATTCATTTGCATGTCTGGCGGCTATTAGATTCTCATCGGTATCATCTACACTGTAAGCCGGTAAGAACACATGGGTAATTCCAATCTCGCCATAATGATTCAGTGCCTTATAGATCTCCACAGCTTTGGCATGTGCATAAAATACGTAATGTGTCGCTTGAAAGTATTTATTCTCATCGTTTTGAATCCCAGGCGGATGTGCCCCTTTTAAATAACCTAATCCGCAAAACATCACCGTTTCATTAAACGTAATCCAATGTTTAACCCGATCACCAAATGCCCGAAAACAAATTTCCGCATACTGGGCGAATGCTTCAGCTGTTCGCTTATTCGTCCATCCCCCATCTTCTTCAAGTACCAGAGGCAAATCCCAATGATATAGCGTAACAAATGGAACAATTCCATATTTTAAACACTCATTAATTACATCATTATAAAATTCCAAGCCTTGTTCATTAACTGCTCCTTCTCCCGTTGGCAATATACGGGCCCATGAAATCGAGAATCGGTACGATTCAAGTCCCATCTCTGCCATGAATTGAATATCTTCTTTATATCGATGATAATGATCTATCGCTACATCCCCATTTGTGCCCTCAAACGTTTTACCAGGAATCTTTGAAAATACATCCCAATTCGTTAACCCTTTACCGTCTTCATTCCATGCTCCTTCTATTTGATAAGAAGCCGATGCAGCTCCAAATAAAAAATCATGTGGAAACTTCATTCATAAACCCTCCATTTATATGTCAACTTGTAAAATCTTTATGTACTCTTTATTATCAACATTTAACAAATCAACTATGCTAAACAAAAAAACGCCTTCCAAGGAGTTCTAAGAACCCATGAAATGCGTTTTATATATGTTTGCTCAGATGATTATCCATTTACTAATTTATTGCGAACTTTATTCGAAACATATTCCACAATTAGTATCAGTACGATAAGACCAATTAGAATGGATCCTACCTCCGACCAGCGATAAGAATTCATTGCAAAAATAAGCGGGGCACCTATCCCCCCTGCTCCAACTATTCCGAGAATTGAAGCATCACGCAGATTCATATCAAATCGATAAATCACGATGGACATGAACAAAGCAGATAATTGTGGCAGAATACCATAGCGAATTTTCTCGGTCATGGTACAACCAATGGATTCCATAGATTCAAGCACTGATTTGTCTAACTCTTCAATAACATCAACATATAGCTTAGATAACATACCGACACTTGTTAAAGACATCGTAAGTACACCTGCAAATGGTCCTTGCCCTGTTACCCGAATAAACATTAATCCGTACACAATAGCCGGAATGGTCCGGATAATGATTAATAGGAGGCGGACAATAACAGATACTGGCTTCGGCACAATATTGGACGCGGATAGGAAAGCAAGCGGAATAGCTATCACTGCTCCAACAATTGTTCCCAAAAAGGCGATAGCCATGGTTTCAATCAATAAATATAGGACACCGCCTGTAGTCAAATTAAACAGCAGGTCCGTATTAGGTTGAACTATACCTAATAAAATATTTTTCGCGATGGAGAACCCATTTTCCGTTACATTATCCAAATTCACTGCTGATGTTGACCACAAAAAAATAATCAGGACTATTACAGTGATTAGAAACTTAGGCAGGCGTTTGGTAGTGGCCTTTTTTAATTGTTCTTCTATTGTATTCATCATTTCTTCACCTACATCAGTTTCTTTCGGAAATATTCACTGATCGTCTCAATCAAGTAAACTGTAACAGCAAGCATCAACAAAATCATGCCTACGTTCGCATAGTTTCTCCATCCAAGACTCTCATTTAACAATAAGCCAATTCCACCTGCACCAACGTATCCTAGAATAGAAGCATACCGAACATTACCCTCGAAACAAAACAGTGATGTCGATAAATAGTTAGGTAACACTTGTGGAAATATCGCATACCGGAACGATTGAATCGTCGTTAAACCCATGGCATTCATGGCTTCATACGCACCCATATTCGCATTTTCGATCTGCTCGTACAGCAATTTTCCTATATAAGCAACCGTGAACAAGAAGATAGCAACGGTTCCCGCCATCGTTCCTAACCCAAAAATAAAGGTAGCGATCAATGCTACAACTAAAGTCGGCAAGGTACGCAGTATACTCAGAATAAATTTCGTAACAGCAGGAATCCAACGAGTGCGATTAATATTACTTGCTGCTAACATCGCTATCGGTAAAGCAAAAATGGCACCTAGCACAGAGCCGAATAGAGACATTTTTATGGTTGCAACTAGTGGTTCCCAAAGTTTTGGCATATAGTCCCATGTTGGAGGAACCATTTTATTTAAAATGACAAAGAACTCTTTGATTCGTTCAACTAATATCTGCAAATCAAAATCCGTAATTCTAACAGAAATATAGGTCAGTACAATCGTAACTAATATGGTGAGCGGCGTCATCGATCGCTTTTGGATTACTATTTTACCATTCGGTAGTTCAATAGTTTTAGGTGGAAACAGCTTCGTTAGCATGGCTATCGCTGCCTCCTTTATCTACTTGACCATTGTAAATAAGTTGTAGCACTTGATCGTTGACATCCTTAGAAGGACCATCATATACAATTTCACCAGCCCGTATTCCGATGACACGAGTAGCATAAGTAAGAGCTAATTCAACATGATGGATATTAATAATCACGGTCATATTCATCTCTTGATTAATCCGTCTGAAATCTTCCATGACTTGATTGGCAGTAACCGGATCTAAGGAAGCAACTGGCTCATCCGCTAGAATAATCCCCGGGTTCTGTGCTAGTGTTCTTGCTAAAGCAACACGTTGCTGTTGTCCTCCAGACAATTGGTCTACACGTACATACGCCTTATCTAGAATACCGACTTTATCTAGCGACATCAGTGCTCTTTTCTTTTCATCTTCTGTAAATATCCCTAATATTTTACGCCAGAATGGCATCTCAGGCACGAAGGCTACGAGTACATTTTTAATAACAGATATTCTTGTCACTAAGTTAAAGGATTGAAAGATCATTCCAATCTTACGACGTAACTGACGGATACCTTTTCCATGGAGCTTACTAAGTTCAACACCTTCAACCGTCAAAGTACCTTCCGAGATATCATGCATCCGGTTAATACAACGTAATAACGTTGACTTACCAGCGCCTGATAGGCCAATAATCGCAACATACTCACCTTGCTCGATGTTCAGATTGATATCTTTTAATGCTACTAATCCATTTGGATATTTTTTCTGTACCTGTTTAAATTCAATCATATCCATACTCCAATCAGGAAAAATGAGAACATAGCAGTATGTTCTCATTTTTTGTAAAATTAATTTGTTAGAAGGATTACTTTAATTGTTGTACTAGCTCTTGTGCTTTACGCTCATTATCATAATCAGCATCGTTAGCTACTTTATAACCACCATGGCTATAAATAGCGATAACCTGTTTACCTTCTTCTGTATTACCAATATTGATAAAGGCTTGTTGTAATGCTGCTTTTAAGCCATCATCCATAATTTTCGAGTTTTTACTTACACTTACTGTATCGTTAAAGATGGCTGGCATTACACCAAGTAGATCTGTCTCATCCCAAATGGAAGCTTCGCGATTAAATTCAGTTGTCCATTTTTCTTCATAATCACGACGTGCATCAGCATAGGTAACAAGTACATCTGTTTGACCTGCAGCAAGACGACCAAACGCACTTGCGTAGGAATCCGCCTGTACGACTTTAGATAGATCAGTAATTGTTTTACCGAAATTCTCTTTCAGCCATAATGCCGGGTAAATATAACCAGCTGGAGATGAGGATGACATAACATTCCAAGAAACATTATCCAAATCCTCGAAAGTCAAAGCTTCACCATTATTTACTTTTGCAGCTAATGCTTTACCCTTCTCAGAAGGACCAGCAACAAGGATTGCGCGATAAGAAGTCGCTTGATCGGTTGTTGGTTTTGTTGGCTCGTTCTTATTCCAATCCACAGGGTTATCAGAATCATTACTCAACCCATCACGAGTTGCAGTTAGAATAACCTCTGCTCCATCATCATACAGAACATAAGTACCGCCTGGTATCAATCCAACATCAACTGTACCAGCAGATAAACCTTCACCAACTGCTTCATAGCTTGTACCAACCGTAATATCAACTTCTCCTACATTATAACCAAGTCCTGCAAGTTCCTTCGTTAGCAACGCTTTTAGAGGCTCCGTTGCTGTAACAATTTCTGCTGGATCACGTGAAGGTACAAATCCTACAGAAAGCTTCTTAATTTCTTTATTAGATGTTTCTCCTTGTGAGGCATTTTCCGCACCTTTAGAATTATTGGTGGAATCCCCATTACCACATGCTGCTAATGCAAATAAAAGCATTAACGATACACTTAACAAACCTATTTTTTTCATTTTTTCCCCTCCTGTACATTATCTATAGCTTAACAAGTATATAGGAGAATTGTAAAGATAATATCAAACTTAAAATAATTTATTGTTAAGATATTGTTATCGATTTGATAAATTGACATCACATACTCTATTGACCTTATAATGAATTACTATTAAAAATTAAGAGGTGTAACTTGTGTCTACAGAACAAATTCAAATACTTGTAACGAGCGATGTCCATGGATATCTCATGCCTACAACTTACCGTGGCGTAACCGAACCCGTTGGTCTTGCTAAAGCAGCAAGCCTGATTGAAAATTTACGCCAACAACATCCGACCCTATTGATTGAGAATGGAGACCTTATTCAAGGAAGCCCATTAACTTATTACCATCAAAGATTCCATCCTGAACTGCCCAGCCCTATCATTAATGCTGCGAATGCACTGCGCTATGATTTGGCTATATTTGGCAATCACGAATTTAATTATGGGTTACCTGTATTAGAGAACACGATCCAAGCTTCACAATTCCCTTGGCTATCCGCCAATATATATACCAAAGACGGATCAACTTGGATGCAGCCCTATGTTATTCAAGAGGTTGGAGGTATTCGAATTGGCATTATTGGCCTGACTACTCAACTGGTAACCTTATGGGAGGATCCTAGCCATATTGAGGGCCTGGTATTCGAGGATTGCTTCGAAAGTGCTAAAAAGTGGTTGGGTATCATGAAAGAAAAGGAAAACGTTGATATTACTGTAATATGCTATCACGGTGGTTTTGCGCATGACCTAACAACAGGTAGCTTGATTGAACCAGATACAGGGGAAAATGAAGGTTATCAAATGTGTAAAGAGCTAGATTTCGATATTCTGATTACAGGACACCAACACCGCGAAATCTGCACCCAAGCATTCGGAAAATCAATCATACAACCAGGAACCAAAGCAGTCTGCATAGCAGGTATTACCATCGATGTGGAGAAGGTCAACGGTACCATATCTTCGATTCAGCATGAACCTAAATTATATTATGTAGATGATCAGACACCGCTTGATGAGCGTGTAGTACGTGAAGTTCAAGAGATGCATGATCTAACCGAACAATGGTTAGATGAACCGATTGGCCATATTCACGGAAACCTGCGATATGACAATGCTTTTGAGGCAAGGGTACACAAACATCCTTATATCGAATTTCTACAACGAGTACAAATGCATGTGACGAATGCACCTATTTCCTGTACCTCGCTCTTTCATGACCAGCCAGGCGGATTTAATGAACAAGTAACGATGCGTGATATCGTCACGAATTATATCTATCCCAACACATTAAAAGTATTGCAAGTTACGGGGCAGCATATCCGTGACGCCCTTGAACAATGTGCATCCTATTTCACCATTGAAGATGGTCAGTTAACGATTGATCCCTCGTTCGTTCATCCAAAAGCACAGCCATATAACTACGATATGTGGGAAGGAATCGAGTATACGATAGATGTAAGGCAGCCCGTTGGTCATCGGATAATAAACATCGACTATCAAGGGAAACCTTTAGATATGGATGGAACATACGAAGTAGCTATGAATAATTATCGAGCCACCGGTGCTGGAAATTTCCCATATTTTGCAGACTGTCCCGTCGTAAAAGATATTCAGACCGATATGACAGAAATTATAGCTGATTACTTCGCTGAATTCCCTGTAATACAAGCCACTTGCGTACCGAATTGGAAGGTAATCTGGTAATACTTACTATATTTTGCACTTAACATTTATACTGGACGCATAACAAAATGAAGAGGACCTCATTCCATTATTGAGATCCTCTTCATTTTGTTTATGTACCAAACAGATCCCCCTTCTCTCTGGGGTTATTTTCTTAGGATTGTTGATTTCGTTAAAAAATAATTAACCACAAAAGAACTATCTGATATGATTAACGAAATACGGTTGAATACAGCTAAGGAGTTGCTAAAGGCTTCTGAATACAACATTGTTGATATCGCTGAAAAAACAGGTTTTACTAACAGTTCTTATTTTAAATCGAGTAGGACGGGGGTATGAATAATGAAACGGTGGCTACCTGCAGCAATTCTGGTAATGGGGCTTGTTTATATTTTTGGGAGCTCTGCACTTATTTTCAAATTAATTCCGATGTGGCTAATTCTGATATATGCTTATTTACAGAAACCAAGTGTAAAAGATCGATACTCTTTAATTACAATTGTCGGTTTATTCTTCTGTATGCTTGGTGACGGTCTTCTTCAATGGTTTATGATTGGACTATCTGCATTTCTAATGGGTCATCTATTCTATACCGCAGCATTCATCACAAGATGGCGATTCTCTTGGTTAAGATTCCTGATGATCATTCCAGTTCTTATATTTGGTGGGTTTATGGGATACCAGCTATATCATGCTCTAATAGATACAGGTGATGGAGGATTAGTCATTCCTGTATTTATTTATCTCATTGCTATTTCCTTGATGGGTTGGTTCTCTATTATGACAGGAAATAAATGGGCTATGTTAGGTAGCATATTGTTTATCACTTCAGACTCCATTTTATCGTGGAATATGTTTGTTTCAGATGTCGCCTATTCAGGTCCAATCATTATGTTAACCTATTACACCGCTCAATTCCTTATTAGTAGAAGCATAGGGCATGATGAGGTCAGTTCCTCTCATCAAAAGAAAGTCGCAGCTTAATAGCAGATGAAAGCCATCTTTGAACAACAGCAATATAGATATAATAAAATCAATATGAAAAAGGAGCCTCGCATAAGTTCAATGAACTTATGCGAGGCTCCTTCATATGAGCAATTTATGAGCATTTAGCATTTTCAACTTAGGAAACCCACAATGCTACAGGCTTTTCAGCCTCTTACATCATGCCGCCTTATCAGACATAACTAGTTTGTCAGCGAAAACGGCCTCTGTAGTCAAGAATATCGACTTTACTCGTTAATCAGATCTGAAGTTTGAAGTAGCCTCTGAATAATCATTGCTACTTCTGCTCTAGTAATGTTAGCTTTAGGTACTAACAAGTTATGATTTCTACCTGAAATGATACCTGAGCTTACGCTGTCTGCAACGCCATCCAGGGCCCATTCAGATACAGTGCTAGCATCAGAAAATGCACGAATTACATCGACATTGGAATGATTTGTTGCACTTTCTTTTAGTCCTGTAATTATCATCGCTTTAGACACAATTAACATAGCTTGCTCACGCGTAATTTTATCATTCGGACGGAAAGTTCCATCTTCAAATCCATTAATTAGACCATATTCATATGCAGTCTGAACTGTACTGCGGTACCAAGCTGTTGTACCTACGTCTGTGAATAAACTATTTCCTTGTGATAAACTCAGTCCTAACCCACGAACAATAATAGCAGCGAACTCAGCTCGAGTAATGTCCTGATCAGGATGATACATTCCATTTTCTATTCCGTTTACAACCATCTTAGATCCAATATTATTGACTGCTGCCTTCGCCCAATGATTCTCGACATCAATAAATTGTAACGGATTCCAGACAACAGTGTATGTACTATTGGTCAAGCTATGAATGACCGCATAATATCTGTCACCGACTTTAGTAACTTGAGTCGGTACATGTCTAACTGAGCCATCTGGTTCTACAACTACACCCGTAGTTATTTGGTTCGGATCGGTCCCTTCTGGAATAGCTATCCTACGCTCAACATAGGCGTTGAATCGCAATATCTCTACTGTACGCCCGTCATACTCCACGCTAACCTTGAAATTAAGCGGTGAAGCAACTTGTGTTAATCCTTCACGATTAACTGCATCTTCGGCAATTTGCAACCTATTCTTGAGCAGCTCAGCGATTTCGATTTTTAATTTCACATCCTCTAATGCCACATTTGCTCCAAGCTGAGAAGAAATTGTTGTAATATCAATTTGTTCTGCTGGTATCGTGTATGTAGACTTGTTCGTTTGTAGAACAATAATCGCTTGCTGCTTTTCCAAGTTTTCAAGTATACGCCCATTAAACTCACCAATAACAACGTTACTATCTGTATCTACTGGAATCGTAATGACAGCATACTTACCTTCCTGTTTTAACTGTTGCATCAACTTCTGTTCATCCACTGTAACTATAATTACCGTTTGTCCGTTTATCTCGTTATTTGTAACAGTCCTTGTATCCACTAACTTCCCATTAACTAACACTTTAACTGTATTTGCTGGAGGCTTAGGTACAGATATGCCGCCTTGCGTATTATTCGCTGAAGACTGAGGTGCGGATATACCGCCACCAGTGTATATCTCATTAACATCGACTTTAATTACTTCCTCATCCGTCAACATACCATCACTTACGCGAACCGTAAACGTATAGCTACCGGGACTCTGTGCTCCCGTTGGCGTCCATGTAAATACACCCGTCGTCGCATGGATGCTTGCTCCTGTCGGCGCGCCATCTATGCTGTACGTCAAGATAGCAGAATCCGAGTCTGTCGCTATTGCCGTAAACTTTAGCTGACTTCCTTCGTTCACAGTCTTATTACCAATGACAGCAAGCACTGGTGCCACATTCACTTCGTTAACCGTAACCGTTATTTCCTCGCTATCAATAAGCACTCCATCGCTAACACCTACTTCAAAGGTGTAGCTTCCGGGTCCTTGGGCTTCCGTTGGTGTCCATGTGAACACACCAGTTGTAGCATTAATACTTGCCCCTGTCGGTGCATTAACTAGACTGTACGTCAATGTATTAGCTGGCAGATCTGTATCTGTTCCTACTACCGTAAACGTGAGCAGCGTTTCTTCATCTACTGTTTTATCCCCAATCGCTGCAAGTATAGGTGCAATGTTCACCTCGTTGACCGTAACTGTGATTTCCTCTTCGTCCGTTAACGCTCCATCACTAACGACTACTTCAAATGTAAAGCTACCTGGACCCTGCGCTTCTGTTGGAGTCCATGTGAACACACCCGTCATAGCGTTGATACTTGCTCCCGTCGGCGCATTAACTAGGCTGTACGTCAAGATAGCAGAATCCAAGTCGGTTGCTGTTGCCGTAAAGGTTAAAAGCGCTCCTTCATTTATCGTCTTATTGCCGATTGCAGCAAGCTCAGGAGCCGCATTTACGTCGTTAACCGTAACCGTGATTTGCTCGCTGTCAATTAGCATGCCATCACTTACGCGGACTGTAAACGTATAGCTTCCTGGACCCTGCGCTTCCGTTGGTGTCCATGTAAACACACCTGTTACTGGGTTAATGCTGGCTCCTGCCGGCGCTCCTACTAGGCTGTACGTCAGCATATTCGCTGGCAGGTCTGCATCTGTTGCGATTACTGTAAAGGTTAGCAGTGTTTCTTCATTTATCGTTTTATCGCCAATGGCAGCTAGTACTGGTGCCTCATTTACCTCAAGAACCGTAACCGTGATTTGTTCTTCAGCAGTTAATGCCCCATCGCTTACACGGACTATGAACGTATAGGTTCCTGGACCCTGCGCTTCTGTTGGCGTCCATGTGAATACACCCGTCATTGAATTAATACTTGCTCCTGTCGGAGCACTATCCAAACTGTACGTTAGTGGATCTCCCTCCGCGTCTGATGCTGTTGCTGTAAACGTGAACACGTCTTTTTCTATTACCACTTTATTACCAATTCCACTCAAACTAGGTGCTGTGTTTACTGGCGCAGCAGCATAATTAATTTCAAGTCTAGGGGTTATAATGTTTCCATCGTATTCTGAAGTCGTAGACATTAGTAACGAAAGAACACCATCAGTACCAATATTGCTAGGTGTCAACAAGCTGCTTACATTTATTCGATATGTAGATGTGTCGGTACCCGAGGGCTGAATACTAGAGAATATACCCGGCACACTAGAATTAATCGATTTTTCTGGAGTAACTGCCGCTGGCACTTGCGTTGCTGGCCAGTTATCAACAGCAACAGCAATTTTTAAGTTCTTAATATCCAGTTGCCACTCTTCTGTAATTCCTTCGAAAATTAAGTATGCTGAACTTATCCAACTATTTGTATCAATTCCTCCAAATTTAAAAACCGATTTCGAATATAATCCGTTAATAAGACCATACTCGGGAGAAGAAACATCAAGATCATTTCTTCCATCAATCGGACTTATCACTACAGGAGCAGCAGCTACACGCAGCGGATATACTGAAAATAAAGAAAAAATTAGAACAAGCGCTAAACCAATATGAATACTAACTTTCTTTCTCATAAATTAACGACACCCCCAACATCAGCTACATAGACATTACCGCTACTATCCATTGCTATATCTGCAGGAGTGTCAGAAAAAACTTGATTCTGCGGGATTAACGTCTTAAATCTGTCCCCTTCATCAGCCCAAGCAACCGGATACAGACTGAGTAACAATACAATAACGGGGACTGCTATTATCCCCCTCCTGATATATCCATTCCATATCTGATTCATTCGCAACCTTCTCCTATCGTTTGATCTCATTTTACATTCCCTCCTAAACCGACTCGCCAACGTAGCCTATAGTATAGTTCTTCTATGATAAAAACGAATCATACGAAAGTAGTAGACCGCGAAAAATTTGTCAAAGTATGTACACTCGCTAGCGCTGCCCTTATATACGCATAAAAAAACCTTACTACGCAATAGAAAAAGGCTTCTCACTCAGTTCATATTCGAACTCGTGAGAAGCCTCTTGTATTTTCAATGTGGTCAAACGGGGATTCCGCTCGTGGAATCCCTTGATGCATAAGGATTCGTCATCCTTATTACATCATGCCGCCCATTCCACCCATGCCGCCCATGTCAGGCATAGCTGCTTTTTCTGGTTCTGGTTTGTCAGCAATTACTGCTTCAGTAGTCAAGAATAGACCTGCTACGGAAGCTGCGTGTTGCAATGCGGAACGAGTAACCTTAGCTGGGTCAACGATACCCGCTTCGATCATGTTCACCCATTCGCCAGTAGCAGCGTTGAAGCCGATACCTGGTTGTTCTTTTTTCAGACGATCCACGATAACGGAACCTTCTTCACCAGCATTTGCTGCGATAGTGCGGATTGGTTCTTCCAATGCGCGAAGCACGATGCTTACGCCTGTCTTTTCATCCCCACTAAGTTCGATTGCTGCTACAGCATTGTATACATTCACTAGTGCAACACCACCACCAGATACGATACCTTCTTCAACCGCTGCGCGCGTTGCGTTCAGAGCATCTTCAATGCGAAGTTTGCGTTCTTTAAGTTCTGTTTCAGTTGCAGCACCGACTTTGATTACGGCTACGCCGCCAGCCAATTTAGCCAAACGCTCTTGCAGTTTTTCCTTGTCGAATTCGGAAGTTGTTTCTTCCAGTTGAGCACGGATTTGGTTCACGCGAGCTGTAATGTCGCCCTTGTCGCCACTGCCGTCTACGATTGTTGTGTTTTCTTTGGTTACACGCACTTGACGAGTTGTACCCAATTGGCTGATATCTGTGCTCTTCAGATCTAGTCCGAGTTTCTCAGTGATCACTTGACCACCAGTTAGAGCTGCGATATCTTGCAGCATTGCTTCACGACGGTCGCCGAAGCCTGGAGCTTTTACAGCTACAGCGTTGAACGTACCACGTAGTTTGTTTACGATCAACATCGCTTGTGCTTCGCCTTCGATATCTTCAGCAATGATCAATAGCGGACGAGCTTGTTGAACGATTTTTTCTAGCAAAGGCAAAATTTCTTGCGTGCTGCTGATTTTCTTATCCGTGATCAAGATATATGGATTATCTAGGACAGCTTCCATTTTATCTGTATCTGTAATCATGTATGGGGAAATGTATCCACGATCGAATTGCATACCTTCTACAACTTCAAGCTCAGTAGCGAATCCACGGGATTCTTCAACGGTAATAACGCCGTCTTTACCGACTTTCTCCATTGCTTCAGCGATCAATTCGCCCACTTCTTCGTCACCAGCGGAAATTGCAGCCACTTGTGCGATCGATTGCTTGTCTTCAATCGTTTTGGAGATCTTTTGCAATTCAGTCACCGCAGCTTTAACCGCTTTATCGATACCTTTACGAAGACCGATCGGGCTTGCACCAGCAGTTACGTTCTTCAAACCTTCACGAATCAATGCTTGAGCAAGAACCGTCGCAGTAGTTGTACCGTCACCGGCAACATCGTTAGTTTTTGTAGCTACTTCTTTAACCAGTTGAGCGCCCATGTTCTCAAACGCATCTTCCAATTCGATTTCTTTGGCAATCGTTACACCGTCATTTGTAATCAACGGGCTACCATATTTCTTCTCTAGTACTACGTTGCGACCTTTTGGTCCCAATGTTACTTTTACAGCGTTAGCCAAAGCATCTACACCACGAAGCATCGCGCGGCGCGCGTCTTCACTGAATTTAATATCTTTTGCCATTATTAATTACCTCCCTATATAGTTTGAGCGATGTTCAAGTCAATTTGTCTTAACCGATGATCGCGTGAATGTCGCTTTCTTTCATAATCAGATATTCTTTACCTTCGTATTTCACTTCTGTTCCAGCGTATTTAGAGAACAACACGCGGTCACCTTCTTTAACTTCCAGAGGAACTCGAACCCCGTCCTTCAACGCACCGCTACCAACAGCAACGATTTTGCCTTCTTGCGGCTTTTCCTTAGCTGTGTCCGGAAGCACGATACCGAAAGCTGTTGTTTGCTCTTGCTCAATTGCTTCTACCAATACGCGTTCACCTAAAGGTTTGATCATGAATAATGTCCTCCTTTGAATATGTTGTTGTTAATTTAATATTGTAATCCCTGTGTTAGCACTCGACATGTCTCAGTGCTAACAACCAATTTTTATGATACTCAACTTGAGCCAAAATTTCAAGTTTCTTTGAATATTTTTTGCCTACTTTTTGAAAAATAATCATCATGTCATCTAACTAACTTCTCTCATTCGCATAATACCTATAAAAAAAGACGCACAATCACAACGATGCGCGTCTTGAATCTATTTATATTTCTCTTTACGTTCTTCATCAGCAGCAAGTTGCCGACGATGAACCCGAGTGGACAGAAATACACTGAACTCATATAGCAGAATTAGTGGGATCAGAACGAGAAATGCCGAGAAAAAGTCGGCTGGAGTAATCATGACCGATACAACGACCAATGCGAAATAGGCTACCCGTCTCATTTTCCGTAACCTGAGTGGGTTCAGAATTCGTAAATGAGTTAGGAATAGAATAACAACCGGAAGCTCAAATAGTAAGGATATCGGCAATACAATATTAGTCAAAAACTTGAAATAATCAGCCATGCCATACGTCTCAATTAAACCTAATCCCTTGTTTAAAGAACCTGTAAAGGTCATAGCAAGCGGAAAAACTACAAAATAACCAAATGCAACACCCACAAGAAAACAGATAAATACGAAAGGTATGTACTTAAGCGTCGCTTTACGTTCCTTCGGTTTCAGACCTGGACTGACGAACGCCCATATTTGAAATAAAGTGAACGGTAAGGTAATGCCAAGCGCGACCATCATGGCAATTTTCATATAGACACCGACGCCATCCCAGAAAGAGAAGGCATTGAGCGAAATCTGTACTCCAGAGAGCACATTAATCGTCAAGTAATGATAAATCGGATCGACAACAAAAAAGGCTGCTACGAGAACGACAGTAAATACGAGTAACGTAAAAAATAAGCGTCGGCGAAGTTCCGACAAATGATCGACAATGCTCAATTGTTCCTGGTCGTGAGCCATGCTTCGCCCTCCTAAAATGCTGCACTATGCGAACTATTTATTCGGGCAAACGCCGATCATCCGGTTTCGGTGCTTCGCTCGCTGCAGTCACCGGTGCTTCTGGTTTCTTTACCTCAGGACGGTCATCCACAATATCCCGGGTTGCCTCTTTAAATTCACGATATGTGCGGCCCACAGCTCGCCCTAATTCCGGTAGCTTATTAGGTCCAAATAGTAGCAATGCTGCAATAACGATTAATAGAAATCCACCAGCACCCATGATAGTTTCCCCTTCCGAAACAATAATAGATAAGGTAATTCATCATCACAATTCCTCATACGCCCACATCATACCATAACTAATGTCACAGTTATAGCCTGATTATTCGACATTTCTAATAAACCCACAAGGAAATCGCATTTTTCACGATGGTGAGGTAGATTGATTTATGGTTATAGTAAGTGCACCTCTAATGTCATTACAAACGGAATTGCCCAGTGACCATTAATAATGCTTCAGGAAGTTGGTCCATAATTGCGGCTAGATTTTCGTGTACACCCTTTGGTGTTCCTGGTAGGTTAACAATCAACGTGCGTCCGCGTATGCCAACAATCCCGCGGAACAGCATCGCTGCTGGATTCTTCTGCATCGCTGTAAACCGCATGGCTTCCGCCATGCCGGGTACCTCACGTTCAATGACACGTCTTGTAGCTTCCGGAGTTACATCACGGATAGCTAGTTCAGTACCGCCTGTAGTAAACACAAGATCAGCATGGAAATAATCAGTCATTTCAATCAATGCGGCAATAATCTCGTCCGGTTCATCGGGAACGATACGATATTCGATGATTTCGCCGCCTAATTCTTCCTCGACCAGTTCACGGATTACTTGAGCGCTCGTATCTTCACGTTCGCCTCTAGCACCTTTGTCGCTTGCTGTAAGGATTGCAGTCTTCCAAATCAAGAAGTTACCCCCCTCATCCAATTAGAATCTCCCATTCCACTTATACATCATCTCTCTGTTAAGAGCGACTATAGTTTCCGCTCTTGCTACCTGTATTGGATCGAAGTAATCTCGGTCCAATCACCATGTCATTTTGTAAAGTTTTGCATATATCATAGACAGTAAGCGCTGCTGCGGATATCGCTGTGAGCGCCTCCATTTCTACGCCAGTCTTACCTTTCGTCTTCACCGAAGATTCTATGTAAAGTTCATCTAGTCAATTAACGGTAAAAACAATATTATGCCTGCTAGCGGAAGCGGATGACACATGAGAATCTGTAGCTCCTAGAGTTTCTCACTACTTCCCTACATATATATGATGCCGGACGCTGTAAACAGCATGTCCAGTCTAAAATCATGATCTTCCATCGGGATATTGCTTGCTATCAACTGTTCCTTCAGTGCCAAGGCAGCGAGCACGGCATGACTCTGTCCGTTATTTAATGAATGAAGCTTCGCAATGAAACGGTCGTAATATCCTCCTCCAAAACCGATCCGTCCACCTTCGGCATCGTATGCGAGCCCTGGGATAAGCACAAGATCGATTTTATTCCAATGAGAAACCGGCCAAATGGCTGCATCCTCCTTTGGTTCGGAAATCCCCCATATTCCAGGGACTAAACTTTCTTCATCAATGAATTCATGCAGTTGTAACGAGGAATTAGCCCCTATCTTCGGTATCAGCACCCGATCACCTCGGGCCATACAATTCTGAATGAGATAACGCGTATCAGGCTCATCCCGAAACGACACGTAACTGAACACCGTTAAACTTCCACTTTTAGCTGCGCGAAGAGGACCTAACACCTCTTGTTCCGCCCACAGACAGGCTGATTCTGATTGCTCCCTCCGGGAGTTTTCAGTTATACTTGACCGAATATCCTCCATCTGAAGACGCAGTGTTCTTTTCAAATCTGTGATATCCAATTCACTTCACCTTACTGCCTTAGAAAATTAGAGTTACCTCGTTATGATTACCCTTCCACCATTCACTTCTTTCCTTAGTGTATCATTGTTAGCACAAAATGAAAACTGAACCCGGGGCCCGCATAACTTCAATGTTATTTGCTGTCAATGGGCGGTGCATTACGATCTCTTTTCATGTACACTATTAGAAGATAAATCTTAACTGCTAACCTAAACGAAGTAAGGTTACTAATGATATGGAGGATCAATATAGATATGCTGCTTCAAGCAACGGACATTACTAAATTATATGGTGTCACAAGTGTGTTAAATGGAATCAGCCTGCAAATATTAGAACGGGACCGTATCGGTCTTGTCGGTGTCAACGGAGCGGGTAAATCAACATTGCTACAAATTTTAGCTAATGAAATGTCCTATGATGGAGGACAAATTTTCAAAGCCAAGGAAACAACGATCGGCTACCTCGCCCAAAATAGTGGCTTACAATCAGAACGTACCATTTGGGAGGAAATGCTGAACGTATTTGCTCCATTACTCGATACCGAACGTGAACTGCGGCAGATGGAGTTACAAATCGCTGATCCTGACCAAGCCGCTAACGAAAAAGCCTACCAAAGCTTGCTAGAACGCTATGCCACGAAATCCGACTGGTTCAAAGATAACGGTGGATATGAGATAGAGACACGAATTCGTAGCATTCTTCACGGGATGGGTTTCGGGAGCTTTGCTCCGGACACACTAATTTCTACACTAAGTGGCGGTCAGAAGACTCGACTTGCGTTAGCTCGAATATTGCTTCAAGCCCCGGATTTACTTATGCTCGATGAGCCAACAAACCATTTGGACATTGAAACCTTAACTTGGTTGGAAGACTATCTTCGGAACTATTCGGGTGCTCTTCTTGTCGTTTCACATGACCGTTATTTCCTTGATCGACTCGTGACCGCAATCGTCGAAATCGAACGTAATCAGTCCCGCAGATATACGGGAAATTACAGTCGTTTTATCGAGCTTAAGGCCGCTGAATTTGAGAGCCAAATGAAGCAGTACGAGAAGCAGCAAGATGAAATCGAGCGAATGGAAACCTTCATTCAGCGCAATATCGTTCGAGCTTCTACTACTAAACGTGCCCAAAGCAGACGCAAAGCACTTGAAAAGATGGATGTCATGGATCGTCCGCTTGGAGATCTTAAGAAAGCCAATTTTTCCTTTGAAGCTGAGATTATGACGGGCAAGGACGTTCTACAGGCTAGCAATCTTTCTTACTCTTTTGAACATGGTATGGCCCCGTTGTTCAAGAATGTCTCGTTCGACATGAAACGTGGAGAGACCATTGCACTAATTGGCCCTAATGGGATTGGTAAATCAACATTACTGAAAATGTTGATTGGTGACCTTGAACCCTCCACTGGGACACTTACATGGGGAGCTAAAGTAAAACTAGGTTATTATGACCAAGAGCAAACTCATCTAAATCTGCAAAATACAGTATTAGAAGAAGTCTGGGGCACATTTCCCCATTTAGAAGAAGCACGTATTCGCAGTGTGCTCGGTAATTTCCTATTCAGTGGCGATGATGTACTTAAGAAAGTATCAGCACTAAGTGGTGGCGAGAAAGCTCGAGTTGCACTGACTAAATTAATGCTTCTGAAAGCCAATGTTCTCATTCTCGATGAACCTACAAACCATTTGGATTTGTACAGTAAAGAAGTGTTGGAATCAGCACTGCTCGAATACGATGGAACTCTCTTGTTTATCTCTCATGACCGATATTTCCTTAATAAAATGGCGGAGCGTATAGTTGAGCTTCATCCTGGTGGAGCAGATCATTTCCTGGGGAATTATGACGATTATTTAGCGAAAAAGCAGGAACTTTCAGAGCTTGCTGCCGAGCGGGCAGCGGAAGAAGCCGCAAAAAAAGCATCCTCCTCTCGCGCAGCAACTCAACCTGATCCATCAGTCGCCAAATCAGGTGCCGCTTCTTTTGAAGCAGACAAGCAGGCCAAACGCGAAGAACGAAACCGTCTGCGCCGCATAGAGCAACTTGAACAATTGATTGCAAAACTGGAGAACGACATTACCGCAATAGAGATCGAATTAACACTTCCAGAGATTTATCAGGACTATGTCAAAATTCAAGAACGTCAAGCCGTTATTGATAAGAATAAAGAACAATTAACTGCTGCTTATGACGAATGGGAGACACTTGCTGCTGAATCTTAAAAAAATATTTTTTTACACCATCTTAACAAACTCATCTTTTATTAACATGGTTATACACATCAGTAAAATAATGATCCTTGATGAAAACGACCTCTTAGGTCGTTTTTTTTACCTTCAAACCGGGATTATCCATGATTTTCTAATCTTATCCACTGACTTATTCACACTATCCACAGTTTTCTGAAAAAAATGACCGTTTTCCATCAAAATCTTCAACCTCTTGGTACGCAAGCTTTCATCTTTCTTTCATGAATTCTATCGACAATCTGTGGATAACTTTGTACACATCTTGACAAATTCGTTTACACCTGACACAACTATTTAACAAAAAAATAGAAAAGTACCGAGTAAATGTTACGACAACATTTCAGGCACTTCTCTATTTATCTCATTATAACCAACCGTTTCTTTTAACTTGCAATACGCTCTCCTCCGCGGTTGGAATCCGAAGTCGCTCTCATGTAATAACTACTAACGGATGGCAACAACGTTACAACTTGAATAGCCAAACCGAGGGCTATATAAACAACATGAATGATCGCCATGACTTCAAGAATATAAGCTTGAACCGTTATCCAAATAATGAGCATGAATCCGATGTATAGCGAAAAGGTCCACGACCAGTGAAGATGCTTGAATACGTTCAGCTTCTCCCCCAACCCCCAGTCCCACTTGTTAATGAGAGCCGACATAACGATGAGCGGAAATACACCGAGACCTAGCAGTAAAATGATCCCTGGGATCAGATAATCAGGAAATAGCGTTACCTTCATCATGTCCGAAGGCATCCCCATCATTCCTCCACTTGGATCTATAACCAGAAATGAACCACCAGCCACGGCACCTACTCCAAGTAGAGCCTGAAGTACAATTAACAACCAACCTGCAAATGTGCGTTTTGCTGCAACAGCCATTATGTAACAACCCCCTTCTTAAAATAAGAATAATGTGAATTAATTCACTACTGACTTCAAGATGACAATTACCAAATTATTCATGGTAAGTTAGGGATATTTTAACATACTTTCGATTCATTGAGAATCAGCACGTCCCTCTCCTTGCTTGAAAGAGGCTCATTTAACCGATAATATATATAAGAAAACGGGGAAAGGTGGGATTACTTTGGACTGCAAAGTGGTAAATAACATCACGGATCTAGTCGGTGAGACACCTGTCGTCAAGTTAAATCGTCTACTTGGGGGACAGGATGCGGAAGTTTACGTCAAGCTCGAATACTTCAATCCAAGCGGAAGTGTTAAAGACCGTGCTGCCTCCTTTATGATCTCTGAGGCGGAAGCGTCAGGCAGGTTGAAACCCGGAGCTACTATAATAGAACCCACAAGTGGAAATACGGGCATTGGATTAGCCATGAACGCTGCCGCCAAAGGATATAAGGCCATTCTCGTTATGCCAGATAATATGACCAAAGAAAGAATTAACATTCTTAAAGCCTATGGTGCAGAGGTCATTTTGACTCCCGCCGCAAAAAGGATGCCTGGTTCCATCGAGAAAGCACTAGAATTACTAGGGCAAATTCCGGGTAGCTTCATGCCACAACAATTTCAGAACGCAGCGAATCCACAAATTCACCGACTTACTACAGGTCCGGAGATATACCAGCAAATGGAGGGACATTTGGATATGTTCGTCGCCACTTCTGGAACGGGCGGAACGGTAACCGGAACAGGTGAATATCTCCGTGAACACATTCCCGGTATTTCTGTTATCGTCGTTGAACCAAAAGGTTCCCCTGTCTTATCTGGTGGGCAACCAGGTCCACATAAACTTGTTGGAACAAGTCCTGGATTCATCCCTTCCGTCCTGAATACTGAAGTTTATGACGAGATAGTCCAAGTCACAGATGAAGATGCATTGGAAACTACGCGCCAGCTTGCTGCCTTAGAAGGAATCCTAGTCGGTCCGTCTGCCGGAGCCTCCGTGTGGACAGCACTTCAGTTTGCTCGTAAACTCGGTACGGGTAAACGTATCCTCTGCATCGCTCCTGATACAGGAGAACGATACCTTAGTATGGATGTATTTTAAGTAAAACTAAGATTATTAAAGCGAGGTGTATTGTAAATGGGTATTCTTATCGGTGGCATATCTCATATTAACAGTGACGAACTTCATCAACTAATTCAAGACCCTAATGATGACACTCTGATCATTGATGTTAGGGAGTATGACGAATATACTGAGGCACATATTCCTGGTATCCCTCTCATTCCAATGGGGGAAATTGCCCGGTATATCGAAGATTTCGCTAAAGACAGAGAATATGTGTTTATATGCCGAAGTGGGCGTAGAAGCTTTGAAGTAGCAAACTTTTTCAAACACTACGGATTCGAACAAGTTCATAACTACGAGGGTGGCATGTTGAACTGGAATTACGAAGTTACCTCAGGGGCAGAGAATGTTATAGTTAATTTCGACCCAATGCAGCTAGAAAGAAAAAAATAATGACTCACATTAATATAAAGGACCCTATTGGTTGATCCAATAGGGTCGCAATATATTAATTTACCGCTGGAACTGCCTTGTTCTTAGCCAATTTTAAATATCCGTGTACATTCAATAACTCGCTATTCTCCTCGAATCGAAGGCGCATATTTCCAGCTGAATCGACCATATAGGTCCGTAGCGCTGCCGCTCCACCACCGAGTACATAGAAGCATTCAATATCCGGGTACTTCTTCCACCGTTTTTTGATCAAATCAACAAGTTTCTGAGCTGCTCGTCCAAAATACACATCAACAATCGGCCGAATATCAGCCTTTCCTTCTCCCACACGTTGAATCGTGAATTCGCGGTTGCGGATTCGTTGAATTAATTTCGCCCGACTTGCAAAGCGGTATCCGAATTGATCCTCAACGTCACGAATAATAGCATCCAAATAAGTCGCAAGCCCGAATTGCTCACCTGTACTAAATTGATTATCAATATTCATTCGCTTCACAACTGGAAAGTCCGTTGTCAAAGCACCAATTTCACAAACCCCGATGACCCCGCTGTGTAACTCTTCATTTCTAATCTGCAAATTATCATTTGTTGCCAAATGGAATAATGCTGCCGCTCCTTCAACTGAAACAACCGCACGGCGAATATTCACTCGTACGGTTTTTCCACGAAGTTCAGGGGTGGATAAGAAGGTCACTTCATGTTCTCCTACGAGACGTTCCTCGAAGATTGTATGGAATGAAACAAAGGTGCGAACAGGTAAACCCGTACCGATTATGTATTCTACTTCTTCCTTTCCACCTTCAGTAGAAGAATAAGTCTTGCCCGTAAGTGCAGCAAAAGCGAGTGCTGTTAACGCTACAACGAGCGACTGATCACTGGTAGCCTTATTATCCGTCTCTTCAAGCTCTGAGTTATCCTGATCCTCCATAGCCAGCAGGCCAACAAAATAACGCTCATTTTTCTTCTTCAATTTGGGGCTGTAGATTCTTACGTCCAGAGCCTTTATCGGAGAGTCCTCCTCTTGTAACACATGCCGATCATACCCTGGTGAGACTACACTCGGAATAATTATAGGTTGCTGTGATCCGTCAACCACTAATTTGACGCTATCATTTCCAACATCAATTCCGGCAAATCTAATCATAAATTCCCTCCTTACGATAATTAATTTCTATAAGTGCTGTAAATTTATTACTTATAAATCATATATTTCGCTTTATTTCGACAAATTCCTCCTAAGACTATAAAACTTGAAGAAATATTTCGAAGTAGAAGGTATTTGGAATTATTTGCCGAATTAAATCAAGTGGCAGTAAAACATTAATACAATATTTCCGTATTCTTATCGCATCTTTCAGTATTTATCTCAGATTCATGATTGGAATATTTAGGAGGAAAGTTAGTATGAAATTTCGATTCAAGCCTACCAATAAGCGGTATACCATTATGATTGTGCCGGAAGGTACAAATCCGGTATTCCGTTTCAAACTGCGTTTGGCCACTCTATTAGTGAGTTCCTTCGCAGTTATATTTTTGATCATTATGATTATGGTCTTATTCACGATTAACAGAGGTAATTCCAATGCTATTAATACACTGGAAGCAGAACTCTCAAACTCCTCAAATCGTCTTCAAACTACGGTTGACGACAAAGATGAGACCATCGATAAATTACTCACAGAGCTACTTGTTCTTTCCGAGAAGTCAAAGAGTATCGAAGCCAAAATGACTGAGTTGGAGAAACTTGAAACTGATCTGAAATCCATCACAGGAGACAATACTGAGGCTACGCAGTCCAAATCTAAGTCACCTCTCTCATCAGAGCCTTCTCAGGACTCTCTTGAACAAAGTGAGGGTATGGGCGGTGAATCCATTCCATTATCCGATGAAGATATCCTTGATCTTATCCAAGATACGAAAGAGAGCATTACCCATTCGCTACAGCAAATACCCGATTTACAATCTAGATTAGAGGAAACAAAAATAACGATTGAAGATTACAAAGAAATGATGATGATTCTTCCTACCAAATGGCCAACGGTTTCAACACGAATTACTTCGGACTTTGGAAGTCGTAAAGATCCCTTTACTAGAAAACTCCGGCTACATAGTGGTCTGGATATTGGAGGACAACTAGGAGACCCCATTTACGCAGCAGCAAATGGAAAAGTTATCGACATTGGATATAGCAGTGCCCGCGGAAATTACGTGACGATCTCACATCCTTCTGGCTTGCAAACAAACTATCTGCATATGAAAAAGGTAACTACCACCATTGGAGCTGAGGTCAAGCAAGGTGACACCATTGGTGAACTTGGTTCAACTGGCCGAAGCACAGGACCGCACTTGCATATAGAGGTTGTTAAGAATGGAAACACGATTGATCCCGAAATATACCTAACAATGCCTAGAGAGGAAGATGGATTGTAATGTTTAAGAGTAAAGGTAAGACAGTCAAACTAGATCCAAATACTACAGATACGATTATTGGTGAAGGTAGTATATTTGAAGGGATTATTAAATCGGATGCAGGAGTCCGAGTTGAGGGACAAATTACTGGGGATATCGAATGTGAGGGCGATGTCACCATTGGCGACAACGGACATGTTCACTCCAACATTGTTGCCAGAAACGTTATTATTGCAGGAACAGTGAACGGTAATGTACAAGCTAGAAGTAAATTAACCATTACAGCCAAAGGTAAGCTATACGGAAATATCAAAGCAACAACCCTTAGCATAGAAGAAGGAAGTATATTTGAAGGAAACAGTCAAATGGGAAGTGCTACGGAATCCGTAGCAGCCAAGGTAGAACTCGCTCCAAATTCCAAGGCTTCTGCTGTTAAGGATAGCGCTCAAAGAGTGGAAGAAGAAGCAGCATATAAAACCTGGTAGAAGTACCTTACGATATATAAGAGGCCTGCAACCTAGTTCAATGAACCAGATTGCAGGCCTCTTGTTAGATTATTCTATACTGCTTATTCCTAGCTTGAAGCAGCCACTGACCAATCCTCCAAAGATAATGAAGGCTCTGCTTTCAATGCAAGATTTGAGAACTCGCCGTTCTTCCATTTCAAGTAAGCCGCCGCACCGATCATAGCGGCGTTATCCGTACAATAGATCAGCGGTGGAATCAGTAATGTGATATTTTCCCGCTGACAACGCTCGGCCAATGCCGCACGTAATCCCCGGTTTGCAGCAACCCCTCCGCAGAGTAGAAGCTGTACTGCGCTGGTTTCTCTCATCGCACGAATAGCTTTTTCCACTAACACTTCGATTACAGATTCCTGAAACCCTCGTGCTATAGCCGCCTGAAATTGACTATCACCACGCATCTGATGCTGATTAACCGCATTTAATACAGCGGATTTCAGACCACTAAAGCTGAAATCATAACTACCCGGCTCCAGCCATGCTCTTGGTAAGTTCTCCACTTCTTCAGATTCGCCTGCTAGCTTATCTACATACGGACCACCTGGATAAGGAAATCCAAGTGCCCTAGCTACTTTATCATAAGCTTCTCCTACAGCATCATCCCGTGTCCGGCCAATGAGAACAAAGCTTCCTTCTTTCTCCATCAACACAAGCTCCGTATGTCCCCCCGACACGACAAGCGCCATACAAGGATACTGCATATCCTTGGTTAGCTGGTTAGCATATATATGTCCAGCAATATGATGCGTTCCTATGAGGGGCTTATCCAATGCAAACGCGAGACTCTTAGCGGCCATAATTCCAACGAGTAGTGCTCCCACTAGCCCCGGACCTTCGGTTACGGCAATCGCCGACAACTTCTCCGGAGGGATTCCCGCCTCTTTGATCGCTTCCTCCAGCATCAGCGTAATGCTCTCTACATGCTTACGTGAAGCTACCTCAGGTACAACACCACCAAACGCCTTGTGCGTTTCAATTTGACTTGCAATTAAATTTGACAATACTTCTTTGCCATTTTTAACGACGGCGGCTGAAGTTTCATCACAGCTTGTCTCGACTGCTAGAATATAACAGTCTTGTTGTTCATCTATGTTTATCCCAACGTCTGATCCCAGATTCATTAGTCCTCTTCGCTTCCTTCCTCTTCACCCGTTTCGTTCTCCTGGTTTGGTAGCTCACACCACATGATCATGGCATCTTCATGATTATCAGAATAATACCCTTTCCGTGTGCCCGCGGGATAGAAACCAAACTTACTATACAGCGATTGAGCCGCAATATTGGATACGCGAACCTCTAGCGTCATCCGTTGCATGCCTAACTCTATTGCCCAATCCATCAAAGCTTTAAACAACCGTTCTCCCAAATGTATTCCACGATAGTCCATACGTATGGCGATATTCGTAATATGAGATTCATCGACGATATTCCACATTCCTGCATATCCAATCAACCCACCATCATATTCCATCACAAGATAACGGGCAAAATGATTAAGGGTCAACTCATTACGAAAGGCTTCCTCACTCCAAGGAAGTGAAAATGATTCATGCTCGATGACCATAATATCCGGTATATCATCCATTGTCATGGTACGTAATATTATTTTCCCCGGATCTACTTCCCTAGTCCTTAGTGCAGCCACCCTGCAACCCCCTTACGCTTTGCGAAGCCGTACGGCTTCCGCTTCAGCCAGTTGAGTATAGTTCGGTTCCAAAGCATGTACATCGTCTCGTTCACCCATCTGGAAGTGGTCGGCACCACAAAGTCCAACCCATACGCCCTCCAGCTCGTAAGGAATAATATGAAGATTCTCCCCTAGCAAAGGACGTAGCTCTTCCGCAGCAGCTTCATGCTGTCCTGTCTCACCAACAAACCATATCGCTTGGGGCCTGTTCTCTGGGGCCAATGAGATTAGTCGCGTGGCAATATCCTGACACCAGTTATCCATCAATCGAATCGCATCCGGCTCCAAACGACGAGGTAATGATCCTTCCGCCGCAGCGAAAAGAGCTGTGTATACTTGTCCACGCCGAGCATCTACTAACGGTATGATCCAGTGTTCATATGGTAGAATGACTCCCTCTCCCGATCGCGAAGCAGCAGGAAGTGACTTGATGTTCGCAGCATTTTGCTCTGTACCATTTGCAAAACCTCCGATCGCCGTTGCTTCCAAACTTGAGAACCCAACCACAGGTAGATTTAGTGCCCAGGCCAGTGTCTTAGCTGTAGTTACAGCAATCCGAATCCCCGTGTAAGAACCAGGTCCCAATCCTACAGCGATTCCATCCAAATCACCTCGGGACAAACCCGCTGCATCCAGACATTCTTGGATCGCCGTAACCAAATATGCCGAATGATTACGCTCAGCAAGAATATTTACTTGTGCTAACAGCTTGTCATTCTCCATAACAGCCACTGCTAATGAAGACGTCGATGTATCGAACGCCAATAACCGCTGCCGCGGCCCTTGTTCGTTATTATTCATTTGTCGTTAAACTCCATTCTCTTTCAGAATCGTAGTCCATTGTTCATAGCGTTTACCACGCCCATGTAGATACATTCGCCGCTGGCTTCCAGTCACCGTCTCCACATAAATATGGAGCAACTCCGGCGGAAGAATATCCTCAATGAGACTTGCCCATTCCACCAACGTCACACCGTCTCCATAAAAATACTCATCCAGTCCAAGCTCTTCTGCTTCCATCTGGGACAGCCGATAGACATCCATATGATAAAAAGGTAATCGACCTTCATATTCCTTAATTAGCGTAAACGTTGGACTATTTACCGTACCTCGAACTTCTAAATGCTTGGCGAACAATTGTGCAAAGGCTGTTTTACCAGCTCCTAAATCCCCATCTAACGCAATGACAGTGCCCCGCCCCGCTTTTTCAGCAAGAAATGAAGCCAGCTTGTCCGTTCCACTCAAATCATGAGCTTCATATACAAATTGTGCCGAAGCCTTATAATCTAATGCCATTTCATTTTACCACCTTTTATCGACCAATCTAACCTTCGAACGATCTACCGAATGCTTACCGCCCTTACTAAAAACGTATGTCCCCATTATATCGGTCCACCGCTGGACCCGCAAGGACCGAAGATATTCTTAATCCGATGCCGAATCAGCTCCTTGATATGTTTCGTGATCAATAAATGACTTTTTGAACGACCTCTAAACATAGAAATACATTTTGTAACCATACTAATAACAAGAGAAGTCGCTTCATTAATCAATTTCTAAATTTAGAAGGGAGTTTCATATATGCATACAGTCTGGAAAGGAGCCATCAGCTTCGGGTTGGTCCACGTCCCCGTAAAGATGTTCTCCGCCACCGAAGATAAGGATATTTCGATGAAATATATCCATAAGAAGTGTGGTAGCCCGATTTCCTATGTTAGACGTTGCCCAACCTGTGATGTCGATATTAATTGGGAAGAAATTTCTAAGGGATATGAGTATGAAAAGGGGAAATATGTACTGTTTGAGAAAGAAGAACTAGAGCAGCTCTCCGCCCAAACTCAGAAGAGTATCACGATTCTTGATTTTGTGGACCTGGAGGAAATTGATCCAATTTATTTTCAGAAGACCTATTATCTGGCACCCGATCAGGCAGGTTCAAACGCCTATCTACTTCTACTCGAAGCCATGCGGCAAAGCGGTAAGATTGGCATTGCCAAAATTGCCATTCGATCTAAAAGTAGTCTAGCTGCTATTCGTGTAATGGAGGGTTGTCTAGCGGTGGAGACGATATTCTACCCAGACGAAATCCGACCTATTTCACAAGTGCCTAATCTGCCTGAGGGTGTGGCCGTCAATGATAAAGAACTTACCATGGCCAAGCTATTGATAGAACAATTATCAACACCGTTTCAACCCGAAAAATATACAGATGATTATCGAGATAGTCTGCTAAATCTCATAGAACAGAAAGTAGCGGGTGAAGAGATCAGCCTAGCACCAACCAAGCCAGAGACTAACGTCATTGATTTGATGGCAGCGCTACAGGCTAGCATTGAGGCAGTTAAACCCGTTATTGCAACTGACCCTGGTCCGACTACGAAAAAAAGAACTCGCAAACCTGCTGCAACTAAAGCCAAGGAAACCAGCAATAATAGCTCTGAAGCTACCATCGTTTCCAAGCCCAAACGAAAAACGAGTAGCAAAGCCACTAAAAAAACAATCTCTTAGTCATTCCAGTTGCGTAATAACACACATCTCCGGTGGTACGTTGCCCATTCCCTGGATCACAGGGTGTCGCATCGTTCCACCGGGAGTCCATTCCATAAATTGCACCTTTACACATAGCTGTGGCTGCAACCATACGGCTTCTTTATTGCGCTGGGGCAGACGATGAAACGGAGAAGTATCTCTAATCATTGTTTTTGTAATCCGCGTCAGTTCACGCCAATCAGCTACCTTTAATTTCCCGCCACCAGCATGTCCAATATAAATGAAGTTCCCTTCTAGATCGTATAATCCTAGCAACAGTGCATTAACAATCCCATCACGATAAGTCACACCTCCAATTGCAGCATACAAATCGTAGCCAATCTTTAGCTTCTGCCATCTGGAATCCTTCCCACCGATAGCATAAGTGCTATCCAGTCTCTTGCAGACGATCCCCTCCCAACCTCGCTCCTTCATGACGGTAAACAGAGACTCACCATCTTCGATATTAGGAACTAGTTGAAGTGTGGAATGTGGAGAGATGATCTCTTGCAGAAGCTGTTGACGCTGCGTAAGGGTCTTATTTGTTACCCATTGTCCGTTATAATACAAAATATCAAAAATCATATAGATCGCTTGAATATGACTAGCGGCAAAAGAAATCTCCTGCTCCCTTCGCAAGCTGTCACGACGCATAATCTCATGAAAGCTTGGCTTCCCCCCTGATAATGCAATCATCTCTCCATCTAAAATGACGGAATTAGCATGGCAATAAGCTGACACATCTAAGAACTCTGGATATTGTCTACTGCGCTCATTCCCTTTACGATTAATGAGCTTCGTCTGAAGTCCATCATAATAGGTTAACATTCTAACGCCATCCCACTTAACCTGGGCTACCCATTGATCTCCCATAGGAATTACCTCAGTCCGAATCGGCTCAAAAGGAGTTACTGTCTTAAGCATCATCCACCTCTTATCTCATCCACTTTTCCCCCAAGTTTGCCCATACCCCTTATTTTCCATTCCTACCTACGGTTTGGCTCATAGTTTTTCGAACAAGAGGCAACCTAACTTCAGAGCTGCTAAAATCTCGAAATCAACCAAAGGAGTCTGCCACATGCCTAGAAATATTAAAGGTACGATCACTGTAGAGGGAGAAGAGGTGTCGGTATCAAATCCAGACAAGCTGTTATGGCCAGAAGCAGGAATCACCAAAAAGATATATTTGGAGAAGCTAGCTGAGCTGTCTCCTTATTTACTGCGCTACTGCCATAATCGACTCTTGACGACAATCCGTTATCCTGGAGGAATCCACGGTAAATTTTTCTATCAGAAGAATGCGCCGGAACCCTTACCACTCTACGTAAAGACTGTCATGCATGAGAATATCCAATATGTCGTCATGGACAACCTTCCAACTCTGCTGTGGCTCGGAAATTTAGCTTCGATTGAATTTCATCCATCGCTTCATTATGTAGGGGAGAATCTCCCTTGTGAGTGGGTGATTGATCTGGATCCTTCGAGGGAGGAAGAGCCGCGAATCATGGAAGCGGCCACTCATGTCGGCGAAATTCTATCTTCACTTGGCCTACACTCGGTACCCAAAACTTCAGGCGCTACTGGTGTACAAATTATCGTACCTATTCAGTACGGTGTTACTTTTGACGAGCTTAGATCCATCGGCCATTTTGTCGCTCGTTATGTCACTGAGAAATATCCCGAGCTGTTTACCATTGAACGGCTCAAAAAGGATCGCGGGGACAAAATCTACTTCGACTATTTACAGCATTATGCGGGCAAGACAATAGCCTCGGCCTATACCCCCCGTGCTCGTACCGCCGCAAGCGTCTCAACCCCATTATCATGGGAAGAAGTTAGGCGAAATCCCCGTCCTGCTGATTATAATCTGCTCAATATTGGAGATCGAATAAGAACTCACGGGGATCTACTTCAAACCGTACAGCCCCAGTCGGTAGAATTCATTTTGAAGCACCTTACCGCAAAACATTCGTTACAATAACGGGGACAACAAACGTGCCAGCAATTCCGAACTTTTCTGCCTACGTGGACGGCGAGAGAACTCGCGAAGTTTAATTTGACGGCTCTCGGCCAAATCGTTCTGAAAATCCTTAACCAGCTCCATTATCGGAGTTGCATCGAATAGAACCGCTATCATCTCAAAGTTATAGAAGAAGCTCCGCATATCCAAATTGGCGGTTCCTACGGAAGCCATCAATTCGTCCACGATCATCACCTTGGCATGAATAAATCCTTTGGTATACTGGTAAAATTTCACCCCTGCTTGTAGTAACTCTTCTACATAAGAGAGAGAAGCTAGGTGAACCAATCGGCTATCTGAGTGGTACGGTATGATGATGGTCACTTCAACTCCACTCACAGCCGCCACTTTCAGAGCAGCCCGAATGCTAGGATCTGGAATGAAATAAGGCGAAGTAATCCAAATACGCCGTTTCGCGGCATTAATCGCCCCAAAGATTAACTCTTGGACGGCGTCCCAATGTTGATCTGGCCCACTGGTCAAGATTTGTGTCTGTTCCCTACTAGTACATTGGTGTTGAGGATATAAACCTTGGGAATCCACCTTCTGCCCAGAAGCAAGTCGCCAATCCGCCAAAAAAGTATTTTGCAGAAAATACACAGCATCCCCCTTCATTTGCAGATGGGTGTCCCTCCAATAACCTAACTTTGAAGAAAGACCTAAATATTCATCTCCAACATTAAGTCCCCCTACAAATCCAACCTTTCCATCTACCACAAGAATTTTACGGTGATTACGGTAATTCACCCGGCGATCAAGCGTCGCAATTAAAGGAGGTAGAAATAAATAGAACTCTACACCAGCTTCCTGAAGTTCCTTGATGAAAGATTTCTTTAATTTATAACTTCCTAATCCATCACATATCATCCGAACCTTTACACCCTCATTTACCTTACGAATCAAAATCTCCTTAAAACGGGTACCCATTCCATCATGACGGAAAATATAGAACTCCAGATGTATGTGGTCCTTAGCTGTCTCCATCGCAGCAAACATAGCGGCATAAGCCTTCTCGCCATGACTAAGAATCTGTGTTTCATTGCATCCCGTAATAGGACTTTCTGATATATGAGTTAATAGTCCAAACAACCGTCCTTGACTTGTAAAATCAGGATTAGTCATTTCATCGAGCGATGTCACGATCCTAGACTGCTTCCACAGTTTAGATTTTATCTCCTGAAATGTTCTCGTCCCACGGCGACGTAATTTTCTCCGTTTCTTATAGTCTTGGGCGATGAAATAGTAGAGGATAAAACCGATGATGGGAAAGAGAAACAGAATAAACATCCAAGCCATTGCCTTCGTGGGATTGCGAAATTCCAAGATAAGTATCGTAGCAATCTGAAATATAAATCCGAGTAAAATGATGAACAACCAAACCATACCTCCGCCTCCCCTTCAATCAGCATTAACCATACGGTATGCAAATTATTCATCTTTCCCGCTAAACCAGGCCATCAATGACTCTTTTTTTTGACATGTTTTAAGAGAACTAAGAATAGATAAGTTATAGAAGCTATTAAAGTATGGAAAGGAGATGCCATGAAAAGTGCTAGTTTATGTAATCAGATGACGCTTCTTGTCCTTAGGGACGCAAATCAGCCCGTCAAACAAATTCGAATATCCAAGCCGCTTATTGTCGCTGTCCCGATGGTTGCCCTACTTTCTATTTCAGGTCTGATCGTCAGTATGCACATAAATTCTACTCGGACCATCTCACAGCTTGAGGGGCAACTTATGGGGCAGAATATACAATTTGAAGCCTTGGTATCGGACAGAGACGAAGCGATACAGAGACTCCAGAACGAAGTTGTCACTCTTTCCGGGCAATCGAAAGGAATGATGGACCGGATGGAACGTGTCGTGGAGCTTGAGGCTGAACTCCAAAAATTTATTAATAAATACGGCAATCAAGAAGAACTCAGCAATTTATCATCCATTTCGTTAGATAGTGATAGTTATGACGATGATTCACTAGGTGTCGGCGGAGAATATATCGCTGTGCATGACAACGAAATTGATAACTTAGCCAAAGAGACCAGCGCTGATCTACAGGCTATGAACACATTGCTGGATGAGATGGAGAAAAACGTTCCCGTGACAATTAATAGAGCCACACAAACACAGTACTCCCTGTCAGGAACTCCTTCGGAATGGCCTACACCATCCAAAAGACTGACATCTAACTTTGGCTATCGTACCGATCCATTCACTGGAAAAGCTGCTTTTCATGCCGGTATCGACATCTCAGGCAAGATTGGAGATCCCGTATATGCAGCTGGTGCTGGTCAAGTTGTGACTACGGACAAAGACAGCTCTCACGGAAAGTACATTATCATCAAACATCCCGATGGCCTAGAAAGCTGGTATTTACACCTCAGTGAAATCAAGGTCTCAGAGGGAGACACCGTTACCAAGGGTCAAACCATCGGTAGCGTAGGAAACACAGGAAGAAGCACTGGCTCACATCTGCATTTCGAAATTGTTAAACAGAATAAACCCATTGATCCGCTTCCCTACCTTAAACAATAAATTCACTTTATCAAGAGAGGATAATCCATTATGTTAAAAAATAATAAAAAAGTATTCCGGACAACAGATACATTAATCGGCCAAGGTACTGTAGTTGAAGGGAACCTCCATTGCGAAGCAAATCTGCGGATCGAGGGGAAATTTCATGGTGAGATTCATTGTCTTGGTGAACTCATTATCGGAGAGAGCGGCGAAGCCAGTTCAAACATCAAAGCATCGGAAGTTATCGTTGCTGGCAAGGTGATCGGCGATATCATCTCACACGGTAAATTGACCATTACAAGTAACGGTCAAGTCGACGGAAGTGTGCATGTAGTCAATCTCATCATTATGGAAGGTGGCATTCTCAACGGAAATAGCAAGATGGAGAAAGCACCGGTATCTGTCGTCAAAGAAAAGGTAAAAAAAGTAGTACAGCCCGAAGCTGGATAATCCTCGCCTCGGGCTGTACTGGTCAAATCGGATCAATTAGATATGAATAGAAAGACTAAGCCGCCACATCTCTCTTTTGAAACACTATCCATGAAATAATCAAGAACAATGCCACATAGATTGCCAGGACAGATGAGGAGAACGCAAGTGTCATACCTTCTGGTACATTGCCTCCATTCATATATTTGCTTAAGTCCATATTAACAAATAAGATATATTTCGCCCACGAATAGCGCTCTGGACTAAACAACATGGTAAAGATGTTCCCAGCAAATAAAATAAACATCGATAGCCCGATCGCGATCCCTCCCGACCGAAATACCGTGGAGATCATAAACGAGAATACGGTAATCACCAAGAGGTCGATATATTTATATAGCAAACTCTCCATGATATATCGCAACGGGCTGTCTCCTTGAGCAAAGATATCAGAGGAATCTTTATGGAAAAGAAGAAACGAAATAGCCGTCGCCGCAATCATAAATACCGCAGTTAAAGCTAACGAAAATAATATCACTGCGATCAGCTTGGACAATAGTACTTTGGTGCGATTCCAAGGGCGAATTAACAGTAACTTTATCGTTCCCCAAGTAAACTCGCCGGCCACAATGTCAGCAGCAACAATGACCGCAAAGATAGTAACGAGGAAATACAGAAAATATAACTGAGACAAGACATCCCAATGGCTCAGTACACTCTTTCCGCCTTCAAGAGAGAACAACACGCCGAACATTACCGTTAACAAAGCAGTAAGCCCGAACATGATCCAGGTACGCAGTCTTCGATATATTTTCATATTCTCGTTTTGGACAAGCTGTAGGAAACTACCCAATATGCCCACCCCCTGTTATCTCCAAAAATTGATCTTCGAGTGAACGTGTTACGTTGTTAATGGCATATACAGAAATACCCGACATCACTAGCTTTGCATTGATTTCCGAGATTTTCTCCCGGTTCACATTCACAATAAGACGGCTATCTTCAATTCTTCCTTCTCCAATAATAGCTTTTGCTCGCTGCGGGTCATTGACTTCAAAGGCGATTTCCCGCTGTTCTCCTTCTTTATCCCCCGTTTTAAGCACTCTTACATCAATAAGACGTCCTTGTTGAATAACCGCTACCGTATCGCACATAAGCTCCATTTCAGACAGCAGATGGCTTGATACGAATACAGTTATCCCTTCCTCCCGAGATAACTCCCGTAAATAATCACGGAGTTCACGGATTCCTTGTGGATCAAGACCGTTCGTAGGCTCGTCCAATATTAGAAGCCGAGGACGATGCAAAATAGCTTGAGCTACACCCAGGCGCTGACGCATTCCAAGTGAATACGTCTTCACTTTATCGTGAATGCGATGCTCCATTCCAACGCGCTTTACTGCTTCCATGATTCTCTCCTCAGTAACTCCTGGTGACATTCGGGCATAGTGCAGCAGATTCTGATACCCCGTAAGAAACTTATACATTTCCGGATTCTCAACAATAGCACCGACATGAGAAATGGCCTGCTCAAACTGGCTTTTTATACTAGAACCTTGAATCAGAATTTCTCCTTTGGTAATCGACATTAACCCGACCATCATGCGAATCGTCGTCGTCTTTCCAGATCCGTTAGGACCAAGAAAACCAAATACCTGACCCGCCGGAATATCTAGCGTTAGATTATCAATTAACGTTTTGGATCCGATCTTTTTGCTGACGCCCATAATTCGAACGACTGGTTCCTGGTTCATTTCTTTCACACTCCTTATTCAGAGAAGACTTGTTAATGTCCTTTTTTGCCAGTTTACCATATTTGGAACCAGGAAAAACAATAAAGAGAGTGCTCGTAAACGAACACCCTCTTTCATGAAACAATCATTATCGCGAATAAACCGGGTCTTCTATTACTTCATCCCCGCCATTTGTAGCAATGAAGACAGATTTAAATGTGTTGTACTATTGTACACGATATCCGCCCCTGCGGATTGTAATAGATCATGCTCGCCAATCCCAACCGCGTACATGCCAGCCGCCTTAATCGCTTCAATACCCGCTTGCGCATCTTCGATGCCGATGCAATATAACGGGTCAGCCCCAACCGCTTCAGCTCCCTTTAAGAATATATCTGGAGCCGGTTTGCCAGGAATTCCGTCAGGACTCACAATGTACTGGAACTTATCTGCCAGTCCTAAAGATGCTAGAATCTGGGGCGCATTCTTACTTGCTGATGCCAGTATGGCCGGAATATGGTGCTCACGAAGCTGTTCCAGCAGTTCTGTAATGCCCGGATAGGTATGCTCAGGCGTAAGGTGGATTAGCAATGAAACATAATGATCGTTCTTTGCTTTCGCCAATTGCTCGCGTTGCTCAGAAGTAAACTCGTCCACTTTCTTTCCATGCACTAAAATACGCTCTAGGGACTCCATACGACTGATTCCTTTAAGCTTTTCATTAAACTCACGATCAATTTCAATCCCAATCTGGTCAGACATCTGCTTCCACGCCAGGAAATGGTACTCTGCGGTATCGGTAATGACACCATCTAAATCAAACAAAACAGCTTGAAGCTTCATGCTAGTTATCCCCCTCTGCCAGACAAACCGTTAGCATATGATCAAAACGATACTCGGTGCCATAGACTTCAAGCTTGACAGGTTTGCGGTCCATCGCCGTAACTAATAGTTGATCCTTTGTAATCACAACTTCTAACCGTTGTCCTTTCCAGTTGACCATGAACTCTAGCTTGTTCCAATGGGCTGGAAGCTTCGGATTCATTCTAAGTTCTCCATGCATCATACGCATTCCCGCGAAACCCATTACGATCACTTGCCAAATGCCCCCGATCGAAGCCGTATGCATACCTAAATCGGAAGATTTCATTTCCGGTCCCAAATCAATCTCGCAGGCTTGTTTAAATAATTGATAGGCAAGCGGCTGATCATTCAGATCATTCGCAAGAATACTATGCGTCGATAAGCTTAGTGAAGAGTCGTGAATCGTCTTTGGTTCATAATAATTGTAGTTGGCAATTTTCACTTCCTTACTGAACTTATCCTCTAGCCAGTAGAAGAGTATCATTAAATCGGCCTGCTTCGAAACTTGAATGTCACTTAGTTGCTCCAGACTATAATCTTCAAAGATTGTATTCACATGACTTTGATTCTTGTATTTCGTTAAATCGATAATTTCCTTCGTCAAATAGGTATCATCCTGTGGGACAACAAGATCTTTGTCGCTTGGCTGCGGCAAGTAGATTTTATCAATACGATCATGCCATTCCGTTATTGCCTGATCCAACTTCAAGGTTTCATTTAATTTCTGGAATACTTCGGGGTTGCTCTCTTTAAGCTCCTTATAATACTTCATTGCAAGCTCCATGTTAAAATGCGCA
Source organism: Paenibacillus segetis (assembly GCF_014639155.1). Lineage (NCBI taxonomy): Bacteria > Bacillati > Bacillota > Bacilli > Caryophanales > Paenibacillaceae > Paenibacillus > Paenibacillus segetis. The sequence goes on along the minus strand of NZ_BMFT01000001.1, from coordinate 617,796 downwards.
AAGTAATTCGTAAACGCATTGTTGTCTACATGCTCCTTGTATTCATCAGGGCCGATCACATCATTAATGCAATACTGCTGCTTGTTGTCATTCCATTCTAATCGGCTAGCCCAGAATCTTGCCGTATCAAAGATGATCTCATAACCGTACATATCCATAAATGCCTGGTCGGCTGTAACCATGTAATATTGCCACACTGCAAATGCAACATCGGCAGTAATGTGCTGCTCAATAAAGCCTGTCCAAATCTTGGTTTGCTTCCCAGTAACGATATCTACACGACCCCACTCCTGGGCCATCTCACCATCACTTGGCCATGCCGCCTCCCAAGGATACATGGCTCCTTCGTAACCATTACTCTCCGCTTTCTTCCTTGCACCTTCCAAACCCAGGTAGCGATAGGTCAATAGGGAACGAGCTACTTCTGGATTCGAATAAATGAAGAATGGCAGAATGAACATCTCTGTATCCCAGAAGGAGTGACCTTGATACCCTTCTCCACTCAGTCCCTTGGCCGCAATCCCCATCCGCTCATCATGTGCCGGAGCCATGACCGTTAAGTGATATAGGGCAAATCTGGCTGCAAGCATGTCGAATTCATTATCCGATTCAATGTTTAACTTGTACAAACTCCAAACCTTGCGCTCCCATGCGATTGCATGCTTCTGGAGCAATGAATCATACCCTTCAGCAGCACAAGCCTTCAACGTCGATAACGCCTGGTCACGCATTTCCTGTAGAATCATTCCTGCAAAAGATTGGTCCCGTGAGGTATGCACAGTCGTTATTTTCTCGAGCGAAAACTTCTGTCCCTTGGTGACAGAACACTTATAGGTTAGATTGATGATTCTCCGATCCATCCGCATGAACGGCTGATTCAGTTCTATTTCGCCAACTTTTGCATGATGAACGGTATGAAACATGAAATCAATCTCAGATTCCACGGTTTTCGTAACCATCTCAACATACTTTTTATCATAAATCCGTTTCTCACCTTCATAAAAATGTTGCGAACCACTATTGGAGACTTGTGCATTCACACCACTCTCAACACTTAGCTCTATCGCCTCCGTCAGTGCCTCCAGCTCCATCTTCATGCCAATGACATGCAAATTATCCAGTGATACGAACCTTCTAAATTTCAATGCTACGTCCTTGCCTGAAGACGTCGTCCAAACAAATGATCTTGTCAGTTCTGCCACTTTCAAATTTAAAGCACGGATATAATCAACCGTTCGAGAGGAAGACACATCCAAGCGTTCACCGTCAATACGGATATCCATGCGGGTCACATCTGCTGCATTTGGGAGCTCGGATACTTCCAAATTATCAGATTTATTAAACGTACCGGCCACGAATAAATTCCTTACTTCACCTACATAAGGCTCC